>NZ_ANAZ01000012.1:0-281323 GCF_000340985.1 Nocardiopsis valliformis DSM 45023 | reverse complement strand
CCGGTGGGGGTGCACAACCCCCGCAGCGTCAACGCCGAACGGGCGGCCAGCTCCTGTTGGGTATGGGGCAGTCCCAGGGTGTCGACCCAGGTGGTCCAGCTGTTTTCGGCGTGCTCGCGGCGGTCGCTTTCCGGTGCGGGGTGTGAGTTCAGCGAGTCCGCTCCGCAGCGCAGTTCCAGCACCACCGGCTCGCTCTCGGCCGGGTGGACGGTGGCTCGGGCGGTGTCCTGACCGTTCTCGGTCTCGATGTGCCACTCCACGCCCGGGGAGCGCAGCACCATCGGGAAGTCGGCGCCACGGATCCGGAGCCCGTCGTCCTCGGCGGTGATCCGGACCGGGGCGCGGCCGAAGTCCGGGCGCGGGGCGAACTCGATGGTCGCGGGGGTGACGCCGCCGATCACTCGGACCAGGTCGGTGCGGCCCGGGGCGGTGTCGTGGGCGAGGTAGTCGGTGACCTCCAGCCGGGACCAGCGGGTGCGCACGGTCATGGTGTCCGGCAGGTAGCGCTGGCCCAGCGGCATCTTGCCGTGGGCGGGGGCGATCGCGAAAACACCCGCCTGGCGGCCGCCGAGGACCTCGGCGAACAGGGCGTTGGAGTCCGGCTCGGGGTGACAGAACCACAGCAGGCGCGCGTCCGGGCCGACCAGCGCCACGGAGGCCTGGTTGGACAGCATGGACATGCGCTCGATCGGGACCGGGCGCTCGCCCTGGCCCACGGCATCGGAGCAACAGGTCTCCCGCTTCGCGTCGAACCCCGCTACCCCCTGTGTGAGAGTCACCCCGCCACCTTTCTCCGATTCCGGCGGGCCCGGGGTTCGTGTCGACCCCGGCACCCCGAGTGTGTGGTCTGTGACCAGTGGGAAAACGGTAGAACAGGGGTGAAACAGAGCACACCGTGCTTCATCGGACCTTAGGTGTCAGCTAAGGAAGTCTTAAGGGTGACGACGTGGCAGCGGCCGGAAAACCCGTTGCCCGGCCGGAAAGGCCTGTGGAAACCTGCCCGGACGTGCCGTGCGAATCCGTGCGGAGGTTCTGAGCAGTGGAGAAGAGCGGTCGTGGGTTACGTCGACGTCAACCAGGTCACACACACCCTGCCCGACGGGAGGGTACTGCTGGACGGGGTGTCGTTCCGGGTCGGTGAAGGGTCCAAGACCGCTCTGGTGGGTGCCAACGGCGCGGGCAAGAGCACCCTGCTGCGCCTGGTGCGCGGTGAGTTCCCGCCCCAGTCGGGCGCGGTCACCGTGGACGGCGAGCTGGGCGTGATGCCGCAGTTCGTGGGACACGTGCGGGACGCCACCACGGTGCACGAGCTGCTGGTCTCGGTCTCCCCCGGCCCGGTGCGCAAAGCCCACGCGGACCTGGAGGCGGCCGAGACGGCCATGATGCTCTCCGAGGACGAGAAGACCCAGATGCGCTACGCCGAGGCGATCTCGCGGTACGGCGACGCGGGCGGTTACGAGGCCGAAGTGGTGTGGGACCAGTGCTGTATGGCGGCCCTGGGTACGCCCTACGAGCGCTGCCGGTGGCGCGAGGTGCGCACGCTCTCCGGCGGTGAGCAGAAACGGCTGGTCATCGAGGCGTTGCTGCGCGGACCAGCGCCGGTGTTGTTGTTGGACGAGCCGGACAACTACCTGGACGTGCCCGGCAAACGCTGGTTGGAGGAGGCGCTGCTGGCCACCCCGAAGACGGTCCTGTTCGTCTCACACGACCGCGAGCTCCTCAGCCGGGTTCCTGACCGGATCGTCACGGTGGAGCTGGGCGCGGCGGGCAACAGCCTGTGGGTGCACGGGGGTACCTTCGACACCTACCACGAGGCCCGGCGGGAACGGTTCGCCCGCCTGGACGAGCTGCGCAAACGCTGGGACGAGGAGCACGCCAAACTCAAGGCGCTCGTGTCCATGTACAAGCAGAAGGCGGCCTACAACTCGGACATGGCCACGCGGTACCAGTCCGCGCAGACCCGACTGCACCGGTTCGAGGAGGCAGGCCCGCCCCAGCAGCAGCCCCGGGAGCAGAACCTGCGGATGCGGTTGCGCGGCGGCCGCACCGGCAAGCGGGCCCTGGTCTGTCAGAATCTGGAGCTGACCGGGCTGATGCGCCCCTTCGACCTGGAGGTCTGGTACGGCGACCGGGTCGCGGTGCTGGGCTCCAACGGTTCGGGCAAGTCGCACTTCCTGCGGCTGTTGGCTGGTGGCGGCGACGATCCCGAGTCCTCGCTGGTGCCGGGGGAGGAACGGGCCAACGTCGAACCCGTACCGCACACCGGACGGGCCCGCCTGGGCGCCCGGGTACTGCCGGGGTGGTTCGCGCAGACACACGAGCACCCGGAGTTCACCGGCCGCACCCTGCTGGACATCCTGCACAACGGGCAGGGAACCCGCAGGGGCCTGCCCCGGGACGAGTCCGGCCGGGCACTGGACCGCTACGAGCTCGCGCTCTGCGCCGAGCAGACGTTCGACACCCTCTCTGGGGGCCAGCAGGCCCGGTTCCAGGTGCTGTTGCTGGAGCTGTCGGGGACCACGATGCTGCTGCTCGACGAGCCCACCGACAACCTGGACGTGGTCTCGGCCGAGGCCCTGGAGTCGGCGCTGGACGCCTACCAGGGCACGATTGTGGCGGTCACCCACGACCGCTGGTTCGCCCGGGGCTTCGACCGGTTCGTGGTGTTCGGCGCGGACGGTCGTGTGTATGAGACGGACGAGCCGGTGTGGGACGAGGGCCGGGTCCAGCGTGCCCGCTGAGGCGCGCGGGGCCCGGCACCGGGCCCGGACTCAGCTCAGCTGGAGTTCGATGTCCTCAAGGAAGTCACAGCCCTCGTCGCAGCTCACATACATGGACATGTGTCCCCCGGGTTCGACGTCGGGGTACCTGTAGACCAGCACCCCGGACTCACCGGAACCGTAGCTCTCCTGGCCCGTGGTCTGCTCGGGGTAGAAGGTGAGCGCACGCTCACCGTCCGGGGCGTAGTAGTTGGGCAGCATCACCTCGAACGAAACGCCGGGATCCGCCTCCCCGTGCAGGATGACGGCCAGCAGGTTGCTCTCCACCGAGTAGTAGCTCCTGGCAACCGTGATGCTCGCTCCGTCCTGCGAGAACTCGCTGCCACCGGGGTACATGTAGTCGCTGACGGCGTTGCTGTTGACCTCGAAGTCGCTGACCAGGTCGCCCTCGAAGACGAAACCGTCGAAGGTCGAACAGCCCTGGCTGCTGCAGACCCGGAAGTGGTCGCCGCTCAGTTCCACGTCGTTGCCGGACCGGTCACCACCTTCGTAGATGTTGGCGCGCAGGTGGTCCGCCTGGAACAGGAGGTACTCGTGGGCGGCTGATCCCGGCTGGGCGTACTGGAGCCCGGACTCGATGCCTTCGGGCGTGTCGGAGACCATCGCCGCTTCCATGAACGGGAGCAGGTCCTCGAGATCGGGTTCGTCCGCGCTCTCGGGGGTTTCCTCCGACACGTCCGTGGCATCCGTCTGGGTCTGTGCGGAGTCTCCGGCGTCACGCACGAGTCCGCAGGAGGTGAGGGGGATGAGGAGCGCCAGGGCCAGGGCTCCGAGGGTCAGTCTGGAACAGGTCATCAACAGATCTTCTACTTCGGGGGAATGGAGATGCCGCGAGGGAACACACCCCCGAACACCACTGAAGGGACTCCACGGGCGCGGGGTGGAGTCGCCTCATTTTTAGCAGAAACCGGCCCGAATCCCCTGCTGCCACGGGGTTGGGCCGGTAAGAACCGGTGGCCGGTTCAGGCCAGTCCGGCCCGCCCCTCAAACGCGACGCCCGAACCTGGGCTTAGATTGGTAACCACAAAAATCACAAAGGACCTTGGAAGCCCCCTATGCGACATCCCCCAACTGTCCTGGGCACCGTGACTCTGCTGTTCCTGCTGGCCGGGGCGCTGCTGGTCTCCCCGTTGCTGTCCCCCACGGCCGCCAACGCCAGCGCGCCGCGCGACGAAAGCGGTGCGCTGGAAAACTTCTACGCCCGCATGCTGGAGGAACACGAGGGCGTGTTCATCGAGGAGGAGCTCGCTGATGTTCTCGACCGGCACGAGGTTGCCGAGGACCTGCGCGCCCAGCTGGCCGAACACGAATACCGGAACAACGTCCTGGTGGTCGGCGACCCCGGCCACGAAGTGCACTTGGACGTGTTGGCCCACGCGGTCTCCCACTACCTCCAGGCCCCGGTCCTGGTCCTCTCGCCCAACAGCAACCACGTGGGGATGAGCCGCGGAAGGCTCGGCGAGATCCCCGAGGACGCCGTTCGGTACGCCTACTACACCGGCTCCCACCCAGCGGACCCGCGCGACCAGCTCGCCCGCGTACTGCGTGCCACCCAGTACCGACACCTGGAGAAGCGCACGGCGATCGCCGAGGTCGAATACGAGGTGATCACGGAGGGCCGGTACCGGGCGGATCCACGCAACGACGCCACCCCGGGCTTGCCCACCCAGCGCTGGCTGGCCGTGAGCTGGACGTCCACCGCGGCGGCGGCCACAGGTGTCCTGACGGCATGGGCGGCGGTGGCCCTCACCGCGGGGTTCCTGCGACGCCGACGCGCCCGCGTGGGGAAGGCGGACTCGTGAGGGCTCCCAAGCGCACGTCGGTCATCCTGCTGGCGGCCGCCGCGATCCTGTGCTCCTCCGCCGCCCCGGCGCCGGCCGATGCCCCCGAGCGTGTCCAGGACATCGACGACTGGTCCCGGGTGGCACGAGTGGCCGAGGCCCTTGCGGACGACCCGTTGTACATCCACCCCGCCACCCCCAGGCAGCCGGTCCCGGACGAACGCGAGGAACTGAGCTCACTGGTCGCCGAGGGACTACCCGAGGACACACCGCTGTACGTGGTCTTCCAGCCTTCGGTGGCCTCCGACGAAACGGGGGGTCAGCCCACCCTCTTCCTGCACGCCCTCCACGAGCTGTCCGGGGCCGACGGGGTGTACGTCGCGGTCACCGACGACCACCGCGTGGCCACGGCGGCCTTCGACAGCGCCCTCACCCCGCGGATCGACATGGATCAGGCGATCCCCTTCCTACGCCTGGGGCCCGAGCGCGCGGTGGAGACCCTCGTCGAACAGCTGAGGGAGTCACCGCGGGTCCACGTGAGCGCCACCGCACTCGTCCGCGATCCAGAACCCGACCACGGCTTCACGACGGTCACGCCTCCCAGGCCGGGGGACCGATGGTGGAGCGATGCCACCTTCGGACTGGTGGTGGGCCTGGTCACCGCGTTGATCTTCCTCTGCGTCCCGCGCGAGGTGCGTAAGGCGATCGCACGGCTGTGGGCAAGGTATGTCCCCCGACCCGTCGAGTCCCTGCGCAGGAGGTTCGGCGCGCAGACCCACTCCAGCTCCAGCGGCACCGCGGCGCGGGTCCCCAACCGGCTGCGGCCGTGGCGGCTGCGTCCGCTCCTGGCGCGTGAGCTGAGAATTCTCCGGCACCGGATCGAGAGCGCCCCCGTCGACCACCCCGGGCTGGGCCTGGCACGCGAGGCCTACGACGCGGCCGGGCTGATCGCCCTCTCCCCTGTATTGCCGCCCAGCGCGCTGGTCTGCGCGGTCGTCCTGGCCCGGCACGGGGAGCGGGCCCTGGAACACCCCGACCAGCCCCACCTGCGCCCCTGCCAGGTCAACCCACTGCACGGGACGGCCTCGCATCGCACCCGCCTCGCTCTGGGCGGGCGCCTCAGGGTCTGGGAGCTCTGCGACCGCTGTGAACGGCGAGAGTCGGTGATGGGCGAGATCCTCATGGTCCGTGTCGGCCCGCGGTTCACCCTCGACTTCTTCGGCCCGCGCTACACCTACTTCCGCGACTACGACGGCGTTTGGGCCAAGCACACCTTCAGCATCAGTGAGCCCTTCGACCGGGCCCGCCGCGAGATCGGAGTCTGAACATGACGCGCACCCTGGTGGCGGCGGTGACGCTGGCACTCCTCGCCCTGATGTCCTGGACTGCACCCGCCGCGGCCGACAGCGCCTGGAACGGGGAACAGTCCGAGCGGATCGTGCACGTCCTGGCCACGGGGCCGACCTATGTCAGCCCCGAACTCCGGAGCGAGTTCTCCATCAGGGAGGAGCGCGACCTGGGCATGACCCTCAAACGTCCCAGGGTCCCCGTCTTCCTGGTCATCGAGCCCTGGGAGGTGGACATCCAGGCCAAGGCTCAGGGTCTGGCCGACCACCGGGACCAGGAGGGCTACTACCTGGTGGTGGGCACCGACATGTCCACCGTCCACGGTGTACAGAGCGGTATGGACCCCGAGACGGTGGACGGTCTGGGCGTCGCCCGGATGGCCGCCGCGGTAGCCAACGACCACCCCGAACTGGCCCAGTCCACCCTGTCCGAACGCCTGCGCTTCGCCATCGACCTGCTCAAGGAGGACGGGGCGACCGCCGAGGCCTACCGAGCCATGCCGGAAGCCTCCTCGGAGCCGTCAGCGGCCGCGGTCACGGTCGTGCTCTGGGGTGCGGGGATCGTCGGGGTACTGGCTCTGACCACACTGGTCGTGTGGGGGGTGCGCCGCCGGTCGCGGCGACCGATCCGGGTCGTGCCGCTCAGTGAGGCGGTGCTCGACACCGTCGACACCACGCAGCGCGAGGTCAAGCGCGACGAGCTGACCGTGCGCCTCACCAACTGCGGGCGGCGGGTGGCGGAACAACACGGCGGTGGTGAACGGGTTCAGGTCGCACTGGAGGCCTATGAGGCCGCCGCCAAGGTCATGGACAGCGTCGACGACATGTCTGACCTGGTGGGGGTGAAGGTGCTGTTGGACCAGTGTGAGGCCGCCCTGGACGGGAAGGCCAGCCCCGGCCACTGCTTCTTCGACCCACGGCACGTCGAGGGCACGGCCCACGTGCGCTGGCGGGCACCCGCCTCGTTCGCCTCGGTCAGGCTCCTGGCCTGCCGTACCTGTCGGCGTGCGATCCGTGAGCACCGGAACCCGGAGGCGGTCATGGACGCCTCCGGGCCGCGGCCGATGCCGTACTTCGCGGTGCCCGCGGAGCGGAGCGTGTGGGCGGCGACCGGGTACGGGACGCTGGCTCCGGACCTGGCCGCCCGGATCCTGCGGGGTGAGCTCCGGAGTTAGGAGACCGCGGAGTCCCGGGGGCGCCCCTGGCCGATCGCCCGGCCGGGAGCGCCCCTTTTTTGTCTGCCGAAACCGTTGAACCGCTCGGCCCCCTGTCCCGTTCCTTGGGGTAGAGAGGCCGCCCGGTTCCGCGGCGGCCGGTGAACGACGAAGGTGAGGGACACATGCGAACCGGAGCGAAGATCGCGCTGGGATCGGGGGCGGCGGTGGTGGTGCTGACGGGGGCCGCCTTCGCCCTCGGCCCGCGCCTGTACGCGGAGCGCGCCGAACAACGGGTTCAGGACGCGCCCGTCATCGAGGGTTCGGGGGACACCGCAGACCTCGACGTGGCGGACTTCGAGGGCACGTGGACGGTGGCGGAAGGTGACTCCTACGCCGGGTACCGCGTGGACGAGATCCTGAACGGCCAGGAGGTGACCGTGACCGGACGCACCCCCCAGGTCCAGGGCGCGGTGACCGTGACCGAAGGCTCGATCACCGCGGCGACGATCACCGTGGACATGGCGAGTGTCACCACGGACGAGTCGGCCAGGGACGGCTACTTCCGCGACAGGGCGTTGGACGTCGGGACATACCCGACCTCGGAGTTCGCTCTGACCGACCCGGTGGAGCTCACGCCCGGGGACGACAGTGTGGCGCTGTCCGGGGACCTCACGATCCGTGGCGTCGCCCAGCCGGTGACGCTCGAAGCGCGGGTAGGCGTCACCGACGCCGGGGCCCAGGTCGCCGGAAGCATCCCCATCACCTTCGCGGACTTCGGTGTCGAGGCCCCCGACCTCGGTTTCGTGACCGTTGAGGACGAGGGTGCGGTCGAGTTCCTTCTCGACCTCGTCCGAGAACAATGACCGACGACCACCTTCGAGGTCTGGGCGTCGCCCCCTCCGACGACCTGCTGTGCGCCCTGCACTCGAGGTACGCCGACCGGCTGTACCGTTTCGTGCTGCGGTTGTCCGGCGACCTCCCCCTGGCCCAGGACGTGGCCCAGGAGACCCTGCTGCGCGCCTGGCGCCACCCGGAGATCATGGCGCGAGGCGAGGACCAGGTCCGCCGGTGGCTGTACACGGTCGCCCGCAACCTCGTCATCGACGAGATGCGCAGCGCCCGCCGGTCCCGTGAACTCACGACCGGTGATCCGCCCGAGGGCGCGCAGGCCGACGGCAGCCGGTCGGTACTGGACTCGTGGCTGGTCGCGGACGCGCTCACGGGTCTGTCCGACGAACACCGGGCCGTGGTGGTGGGTGCCTACTACCGTGGCCGGTCGGTGCGCGAACTCGCCGCGGAGCTGGGGATACCCGCCGGAACGGTGAAGTCCCGGCTGCACTACGCGCTGCGGGCCATGCGCCTGGCCCTACAGGAGAAGGGAGTCACGTCATGACCTCCGAGGACCGGTACCGCGAGTGGGACGCCGCCTATGTGCTGGGGGTGCTGGACCCGGAGGAGCGACGTGAGTTCGAGCGACATCTGGCGGTCTGCGCCGAGTGCCGGAGCGCGGTGACTGAAATGGCCGGAATGCCCGGCCTGCTGGGCACGGTCCCGTTCGAGCAGGCCGTATCCATCACCGCGGATGCCGGGGAGAGCAGGGGTACCGGGGACGGGGACACTGAACCGGGCGGGCAGCACGGCGCTCCCGGTACGCCGGTGCCATCACTCTCGCGGGTCGCCGACGCGGCGCGGCGCCGCCGGTCCCGCGTTCGTGCGCT
The DNA here is from genome assembly GCF_000340985.1 of Nocardiopsis valliformis DSM 45023. Lineage (NCBI taxonomy): Bacteria > Bacillati > Actinomycetota > Actinomycetes > Streptosporangiales > Nocardiopsidaceae > Nocardiopsis > Nocardiopsis valliformis. The sequence continues at coordinate 272,541 of NZ_ANAZ01000012.1, read as the reverse complement.
GTTCGCCACCGTGGCCGCCGGGGTCGTTCTCGTGGCCGGAGCGGGCGGATGGGCGGTGGGTCGGGCAGCAGCCCCGGCCGGTCCAGGGGGCGCCGACACCCTGCAGGCGATCAGCGCCCCGGCCTCCGTCGAGCTGCTGCCGACCGGTCAGGCCGAGATCCGGGCGTCGTTGGTCATCACCCCCACGGCCTGGGGCACCCGGTTCGACTGGAGCTGTGACTACCCCGTGGCCGAAGAGGACGGGGACGGGCGGGGTTGGCAGGAGGAGGACGTCTACACACTCGTGCTCATCGACGATGACGGGCAACGGTCGGTCGCCGCGACGTGGTCCTGGACCGACAGCGAGACCTCCACCGGGTTGGGCGCCTCCTCCGCCCTGCCGTTGGAGCGGATCGACAGCGTCGAGATCGGGTTGGAGGGTGCGGACTACACGCTGGCCTCAGGCCAGGTATGAACCGCGTTGGAGGGGGCCGCCGACCCGCGTCGGCGGCCCCCTCTTTCGTAGGGAGAAAAATCAGAAACCGTGGGAACCCTCAGGGCCCGGTGAACGACTTCTCATGGTGACCACCGTTGCGTCACCACAGCGAGGAGGGGGTTCATGGGTGTGTTCGCCCGCGCCCTGTCAGCCACCGCCGCGATCCTGATCCCGACCCTGGCCGCGGTCCTGGTTCCGGTACCGGCCTCGGCCCACGACGCCCTGGTCGCCTCGGCCCCCGAGGACGGCCAGAGCCTGCGGTCCGCACCCGAGGAGGTCGTGCTCACCTTCAGCGGCGAGGTGATGGACGTGTCCACGGCCGTGCTGGTCCTGGACTCCCGGGCCGAGACCGTCCACACCACCGAACCGCTCGTGCGGGGCCATGACGTCAGCGTCGAACTGCCCGGGGAGATCGCTGAGGGCGGCTACGCGGTGCGCTGGCGGGTGGTCTCCAGTGACGGCCACCCGATCAGCGGAGCGTTCACGTTCGAGGTGGGCGAGGGCGGGCCGCCGCCTCCGCTCCTGGACGCGGTCCCCGAAGAGGAGCCGGGAGAGAGCTCCCCCGCACAGGAACCGGTCGCCTCCGGGCCGGTCGCGGACCCTGTTCCGCGGACCGCTGTTCTGGCCCTGGTCGGGGCCCTGGGCGGTCTCCTCCTCTACCTCGCCGCGCTGTACCTGCGGCGTCGACAACACACGGCTGGCAGCACCAGCGCAGTCGCCACCACTATCGACAAGGACTCCCAGTGATGACCACTTCCGCGCGTTCGTACCTTCTTCCGCTGCGTCTCCTTCCGTTGGCCGCTGCTGCCGCCCTGGCCCTCAGCGGCTGTGCTTCGGCCGAGCCCGTGGCGGGCGGTGACGACACCGAGATCGAACAGGCCGCGCTCCAGGCCGACCTGGTCACCGTCACCGACCCCTGGGTCAAGGCCGCTGACGCCGACGACGGGATGACCGCCGCCTTCGGCATCCTCAGCAACGGGGGCGACCAGGACGCCGTCCTGGTCGCTGCCCGGGCCGACGGGGTCTCCGAACTGATCGAACTCCACGAGGTGGTCAGCGGCGACGATGGCAACACGCTCATGCGGGAGAAGGACGGCGGGTTCACCGTGCCCGCGGGAAGCGAGCACGAACTCTCTCCGGGTGCCGACCACATCATGTTCATGGGGCTCGACCAGGACCTGGAACCCGGCGCGGAGGTGACCGTGACCCTGGAGTTCGACGACGGCTCCACGCACGAGTTCACCGCCCCGGTGAAGGACTTCGAGGGGGCCAACGAGAGCTACCACGGGGACCACTGATGAGCCCCGACGAACAGCGCCCCGGGCCCTCCCGCAGGCGCGTGCTCCTGGGCGGTGCGGCCGCGGCCGGGGCTGGTGCGGTGGCCCTGACCGGTAGCGACGCCCTGGTCCGGTCGCTGCGTTCCGCGGCCGGGGAAGCACCGGGCGCGGACCCGGTGCACGGCGGGCGCACCCACCCTTTCCACGGTGCTCACCAGGCGGGGATCGCGACCCCGCCCCAGGCCAACGCCCGGTTCATCGGCGTCGACCTGCACGAGGAGGTCGACGCCGACGGGGTGCGGCGGCTGCTGTCCCTGCTCTCCGACGACGCCGCCCGACTGACCCAGGGCAGAGCGGCGCTGGCCGACACCGAACCCGAACTCGCCCTCGCCCCCGCCGGGCTGACCGTCACCCTGGGGTTCGGCCCCGGCCTGGTCGAACGGGTGGACCCGGAGGCGGTCCCCGCGTGGCTGGGTCCACTGCCCGCCTTCGACACCGACCGGTTGGAGGACCGCTGGTCCCACGGCGACCTCCTGCTCCAGGTGTGCTGCGACGACCCGGTAACGCTCTCGCACGCGGCGCGCATGCTGCTCAAGGACGTGCGGGCCTTCGGTTCCGTGCGCTGGTCCCAGGAGGGCTTCCGGCGCTCCCACGGCACGGAGCCGGTGGGGACCACCATGCGCAACCTCATGGGCCAGGTCGACGGCACCGTCAACCCGGAGGCGGATGACCCGGACTTCGATCCGCTGGTGTGGTGTGACACTGACGGCCCCGGCTGGCTCCGGGGCGGTACCGCCATGGTGCTGCGTCGGATCTCCATGGACCTGGACGGGTGGGACCGGCTGGACCGGCCGGGCAGGGAGGACTCGGTGGGGCGCCGCCTGGACAACGGCGCCCCGCTCACCGGCGCGGAGGAGCACGACGAACCTGATCTCGACGCGGTGACCCCGCTCGGCTTCCCGGTGATCGCCGAGTACGCCCACATCCGCCGCGCTCGTTCGGAGGACCCGGACGAACGGATCTTCCGCCGCGCCTACAACTACGAGTCGGCGGTCGGGGGCGCGGATGGAGATGACGCGGGGCTGCTGTTCGTCTGTTACCAGCGAGACCCGGACCGCCAGTTCGTGCCGATCCAGCGCCGTCTGGACCGGCTCGACCTGCTCAACGAGTGGATCACCCACATCGGCTCGGCGGTCTTCGCCATCCCGCCGGGATGTGCCGAAGGGGGGTTCGTGGGCGAGACGCTCTTCGACCGCTGAGGTCCTGGGGCCCCGGAACGGGAGCGCACAGCCGTCGCGATGGTCCTCTTGTTCCCCTGATTGACCAACGGGTTCGGGTGTTCGGCGGTGCGCCGGATGGAACAACTCCGGAGGGACCATCCAGGTTTTCCGAACACCGACCCGAAGGGGGCCCCTTGACCTTCCGTACCACCCCCGGTGAGAGCGGTCTGCCGGCGGAGCTCGCCGTCGATCCCGACTGGTGGCGCCAGGCCGTCGTCTACCAGATCTATCCGCGCTCGTTCGCTGACGCCGACGGCAACGGGATCGGGGACCTGCGGGGGATCACCTCGCGGGTGCCCTATCTGCGGGACCTGGGTGTGGACGCGGTCTGGCTGAGCCCGTTCTACCCCTCGGCGCTGGCCGACGGGGGCTATGACGTGGACGACTACCGCGACGTGGACCCCAAGATCGGCACCCTGGACGACTTCGACGCCATGGCGGCAACACTCTCCGCCGCTGGGATCAAGCTCGTCGTGGACATCGTGCCCAACCACTCCTCGGACCGGCACATGTGGTTCCGTGAGGCGTTGGCCGCGCCACCGGGCTCCCCCGCGCGGGACCGCTACATCTTCCGGGAGGGCAACGGGCCCGACGGTTCCCTGCCTCCGGCGGACTGGACGTCGGCCTTCGGGGGGCCTGCCTGGACCCGGGTCCCCGACGGTCAGTGGTACCTGCACACCTTCGCCAGGGAGCAACCGGACCTGAACTGGGACCATCCGCAGGTGCGCGAGGACTTCCTGCGGACGCTGCGGTTCTGGTCCGACCGCGGGGTGCACGGTTTCCGGGTCGACGTCGCCAACGGGCTCGTCAAGAACCTGCCGGAGAAGCTGCCCACCCAGGCCGAACTGGACGCGACGCCCCAGGACGGACACCATCCCCTCCTGGACCGGGACGAGGTGCACGAGGTCTACGAGGCCTGGCGCGAGGTCTTCGACGAGTACGACCCACCGCGTTTCGGTATCGCCGAGGCGTGGGTGGCACCGGAGCGGCGGGCGCGCTATGCCAGCCCGCGTGGTTTGGGGCAGGCGTTCAACTTCGACCTGCTGGAGGCGAACTTCGACGCTGGGGAGTTCAGGGAGATCGTCACCTTCAACCTCGAGTCGGCTCGAAAGGTCGGGTCCTCGTCCACCTGGGTCCTCTCCAACCACGACGTCGTGCGCCACGCCACGCGCTACGGGCTTCCGCACGCGGTGGGGGGCGAGGGCCGGATTGGGGTCCGGTGGCTGTTGAACGGCGGGCGTGAGCCGGTGCTGGACGCCGAGGCGGGGCTGCGGCGGGCACGCGCGGCCACGCTGTTCAAGCTGGCCCTGCCCGGCAGCGCCTATCTGTACCAGGGTGAGGAGCTGGGGCTGCACGAGGTGGCCGAGATCCCGGACGAGGCCCGCCAGGATCCCGCCTTCTTCCGCGGCCGCGAGGTCTCGGTGGGCCGGGACGGCTGTCGGGTGCCGATTCCGTGGACCGCGGAGGGACCGTCCTTGGGGTTCGGGCCGGGGCAGGCGCACCTGCCTCAGCCCTCGTGGTTCGCCGACTACGCGGTTTCGGTGCAGGAGGAGGACCAGGGGTCCACGCTGAACCTGTACCGGAGGGCGCTGGAGCTGCGGCGCGGCCTTCGGAACGAGGGTTCCCTGGAGTGGGTGGAGACCGGGACCGGGCAGGTGCTGGCGTTCCGCCGCCCGGGCGGGTGGCTGTGCGTGACCAACTTCGGCGACCTGCCGGTCGATCTGCCGGAGGGCGAGGTCCTGCTGTCGAGCGCGCCGTTGACGGGCGGGCTCTTGCCCGGTGCTACCACGGTGTGGCTGCGGGCCTAGAGACTGAGAAGACGCACGGAGGGGTATCGCAGGCGCCCCTCCCCTCTCCTGCCTGAGGCCGGTCTTGTGTCACCGCGAACGAGCCCGGAGTCACGCAGCCCGTGGAGGTCACTCAGGTCTCGGTTCTCCTGGAAGCGATCTCGACGAAGGGCAACGGCCAGCAGCAGGTCGGCGTCCTCGGGCGGGGCAGCGCGTTGTGGACACCCAGTTCGTTCACATCGCACTGGTGGACGGGCAGGACCGTGTCCACCCACCCGGGTCGCGGCACAGTGGGCGGGCCACCGGTGGGCCTGGGTTCTCGTGGTGGGGGCGGCCCGCCGCAGCGCGCACTATTAGGACTGTTCGGAGCGGTCGTGGATGGTCTCGTCTCTGAAGTCGGTGAGGCGGCGCAGGTGGGAGAAGGTGAGTCTGAGCCGTGCGTAGTCGGTGCGGGCGAAGGGCTGCGTGGTCGAGCTCTTCGCCGTGCCCGCGGGCCGCGCGGGTCCGGTCGCCGAACCGGTGGTGGGGGCGGGGCTCTGCTCGAAAGCCTCGGAAGCGGGTGCCATCATGTCCGGATCTCCTTGTCTACGAGGGTGCTCAGCGTCCGCCCTCAGTGGCGGGACCAGGCCTTTCACCTGGGGTACGGGCCCGCGCCCGGGTCATGACGCGGGATCCGCCCACAATTTTTGGAAATGCTCCGATTCATACCTCCTGCGAGTGGGGCCCGGCCTACTTCACGGGGAAGTCCAGGTCGACCAGAGCGAAGCACTCCTCGAGGCAGCCGGTCACGGACAGGTCCCCGCCGACCTCGGGGCCGGTGAAGAACAGGGCGGTCTGGGTGGCGGCTCCGGCATCCAGGTCGTACTCCCCCACCGCCTCCTCGGCCCGGTACTCACGGCCGTCCGGGGCGGTGTAGGTGGCGCCGAACAGGTCGAGGTCGACGTTGTCGACCGTGGTGAACTCGGCGGTGACGACCAGGACGTCGTCGGTGACGCCCTGGTAGGCGGTGAGTAGGTGGACGTCCACGCCCTCGGAGCTGGCCGCGACCCCGCTTCCGGAGACCAGGCGTTTGCCCGGGTCCGCACCGTTGACCAGGAAGCCGGTGATCAGGCCGTCTTCGGCGGTGAAACGGGTGAAGTCGGTGCAGGCCGGGCCTTCGGCTTCCTCCTGGCAGAGTTCGAAGCCCTCTTCGGTGGGGGTCAGTGAGGAGCCGGGATAGGTGTGCCCGGCGCTGTCCCAGGCACTGAACACCTGGACGAAGTGGCGCAGGTAGGTGTGGGCGGTGGAGTCCTCGGCGGTCAGACTCAGCCCTTCGCGCATCCGCTCGGGGTCGTCGGCGGCGGCGAGGGCGGCCATGTACTCAGCTGCCTCGTCGGGCACCTCGTCTTCGGCGGCGAGCTCCGGGGGCTCGGCCTCCCCGGCTTCTCCCGGTTCGCCAGCCGGCTCCGGCTCCCCTGGCCCGCCGGGCTCCCCGGGTGCCACGGGCTCCGGTTCCGGGCTGCTAACGGGTTCCTCCGCGCCGGGGACAGGACCGTCTTCGTTCTGCTCCTGCTGCTCGGAGGTCTGCTGCTCGTCGGCGGTGGGGACGGTCTCCCCCGGCTCGGGCAGGCCGCAGGCGCTCACGAGGAACAGCAGGACAGCGGCGGCAACCGCGGGCGGTTTCGGCATGCCCTGACACCCCCTCGGCACGACACCCAGACTGCCGATTTTAGGGCGTAATAAGGCCAATAGTCCGATTTCAGATGATTTTGAGGATTTCCTGGGATCCCCTTGTCACCACTTGACCCGCACACGGTTTCGGGGCCGCTTCCGGAACCCCGGCTTCGGAAGCGGCCCCCAAACCCCCTCGACTAGCTCTGCGGACGCAGGTGGACCGGGAGTCCCTTGAGGCTGTTGACCAGGAGCGAGGGGTTGAGCTCCAGGTCCTCGTCGTCGACCGCCAGGGTCATGTCGGGGAAGCGTTCGAAGAGCATCGGCAGGATGACGCCCGCCTCCAGGCGGGACAGGGGCGCGCCCGGGCACACGTGCGGGCCGTAGCCGAAGGAGATGTGGCGGCCCTTGGTCCGGGTCGGGTCGAAGGCGTGCACGTCCTCGCCGTACTGGCCCCGGTCCAGGGTCGCCGCGGCGTAGTGGGTCATGAGTGCCTCACCCTTGCGGAGGGTCATCCCGCCGATCTCGATGTCCTCGGTGGCGAAGCGGAACAGCATCGAGATGTTGGGCGGGTCGTAGCGCAGGGTCTCCTCGACCACCGCGTCCCAACCGATCTCGCCCTTCTTGACCCGGTCGAGCACCTCGGGGTGCTTGAGCAGGGCGCGCACCGCGCTGTTGAGCAGGTTCACGGTGGTCTCGTGCCCGGCCACGATGACGCTGAGGAGGATCTTCTGGACCTCACCGTCGGTGAGCCGGTCTCCGCCCGGCCCCTCGCCGAACAGGTCGCTGGTCATGTCGTCGCCCGGTTCGGCCTTCTTGGCGGCGACCACGTCGGTGAAGAATTTCTGCAGGGCCGTGTAGGTCTCCAGGAACTGCTGCGCGGTGTTGGTGGAGTCGAAGAGCGAGGTGCACAGGCCGCCGAGGTAGGGGAAGTGGCTCGGGTCCACCCCGTAGAGCTCGCCGACGACCCCGATCGGGAGGGGGAAGGTGAACTCCGACTTCAGGTCCAGGGGTTGGTCCGCCTTGGCTTCCAGGCGGTCGAGCGCCTCGGCGGCGAGCTGCTCGATCCTCGGGCGCAGCCGCTCCACCCGGCGCGCCGAGAACGGCTTGGCGATGTGGTCGCGCAGTCTCTTGTGCGGTGCGCCGTCCAGGCCGAGCATGTCGTCGGTGCCCATGGGGATGGTCAGCAGCAGCGGCCACCCCTCCGGGATCCGCCCGGCCTGGAAGTCGGCCCAGTGCGCGGCGTCCTTAACCAGGCGGGGGTCGTTGAGGCTGGCCCGGGTGACGTCGTGGTGGGTGGTGGCCCAGGCCTTCACTCCTCCGGGCAGCTCGATCCGGGCGATGGGTCCGGCCTGGTAGAGGCGTTCACGCTCGGCGGGCAGGTCGTCGATCACGGGGTTGATGACCGTGACGTCACCTGAGCTGTCGGGGTGGGAGACGGGGCAGGGCATCAGTGTGCTCCTCGGGGTAGAGCGGGGGTGAAGGTGACCGGCAGGGAGGCGACGCCCCGGACCCACGGGGAGGGGCGCCAGCGCAGTTCGGAGGCGGGGAGGGCCAGTTCGATGTCGGGGAGGCGGTCCAGCAGGACCTCGATCCCCGTGTTGGCGATGGTCTCCCCGATGTCCTGGGCCGGGTAGGGACACCGGTGCTCGCCGTGGGAGAAGGACAGGTGGGCCTTGTTACCGCGTTCCCCGGAGGAGCCCCCGTCCGGGCGCATCCGCGGGTCGCGGTTGCCGGCGGCCAGGCTGAGAAGCACCAGGTCGCCCCGGCGGATGATCTGGCCGGCCAGCTCCACGTCTTGCACGGCGTACCGGCCCGCGTGGATCTGGCACGGGCTGTCCTCCCAGAGCACCTGGGACAGCGCCTCCCCCGCACTGCTGCGTGCCCCGGCCATGGAGGCGGAGAAACGGCTGTCGGTGAGCATCAGCCGCAGCGCGTTGCCGATCCAGTCGGCGGTGGTCTGCTGACCGGCGGCGACGATGGCCAGCAGGTCGACAACGAGCTCCTCGTCGCTGTACCCGGCCGGGTGCGCGATCATCCGGGACACCACGTCGGCCCCGGGTTCGGCCCGACGCTCCTGTCCCACCTGATGGAGCGCCGCGCTGAGCTCCGTGTAGGCCTGCTGGGAGTCGGCTCCGGCGTCGAGCATGGTGGTGATCATGGTGGTGAGAGCGTCACCCCGGTCGTCGTCCAGACCATACGTCCAGCACAGGACCAGGGCCGGGAGCCGGTGGGCGTACATCGATCTCAGGTCCGCCTGGCCTGAGGCGCAGAAGGAGTCGATGAGACGGTCCGCGATCCGGGTGGTCACCTGTCGCAGCTCGTAGGGTTCCACCCCGTTCAGGGCGTCGTCGATCACCCGGGCGTGCCGCCGGTGCTGGTCCCCCTCCGCGTGCTGAATATTCGGGACCGGGAACACCAGGGGCATGAGCGGCCAGTCCTGGGGCACCCCTGCCCAGCCGTTCCACCTGCGGGAGTCGCTGCCGAAGGTCTTCGGGGTGCTCAGCACGCGGTGGAGCTCCCGGTAGCCCAGGACCAGCCAGGCGGGGACATCACCGTCCAGGTGCACGGGCACGACCGGGCCGTGGGCCGAGCGCATGCTCTCGAAGAGTCCGGCGGGGTCGGACTGGAAGTCCGGACCGTATAGCCGGACCGGTTCATGGGACATCGGTGGTTACTCCGTCACCTGGGGGCGAGGGCTTGGGGCGGTTGCGCGGAGCCCGTCCCAGGGCGGGCCGCGACCGGTGGATGTCTACGGGCGTAGGAGGATGGGGAACTCCTTGAGGCTGTTGACGATGAGCGCCGCCTCGTTCTCCAGTTCCTGGTCCGGGACGGCCAGTCGCAGGTCGGGGAAGCGGTCAAAGAGCTTGCGGAGCACAATGCCCGCCTCCAGGCGTGCCAGCGGAGCCCCCGGGCACATGTGCGGGCCGTAGCCGAAGCTGATGTGACGGCCCTTGGTACGGCTCGGGTCGAAGACGTGCACGTCCTCGCCGTACTCCTCGCGGTCCTTGGTGATGGCGCCGTAGTGCGTGACCAGGGCGTCGCCTTTGCTGATGGTCACGTCGCCCATGGGCACGTCCTCGGTGGCGAACCGGAAGAGGATCGCGTTGTTGGGCGGGTTGTACCGCAGGGTCTCCTCGATCACCTGCTCCCAGGTGAGCTCGCCCGCGCGGAGCCGGGCGTACTCCTCAGAGTGGTTGAGCAGGGCTCGGATCACGTTGTTGATGAGGTTGACCGTGGTCTCGTGCCCGGCGGCCACCACCATCAGCAGGGTCACGATGACCTCCCCCTCGGTGAGCGACTCCTCGCCCTCCCCGGTGGACCTGAGCAGGTCGGTGGTGAAGTCGTCGTGCGCGTCCAGATCGGCCTTCTTACGGGCGACCAGATCGGTGAAGTACTGGTAGATCTGCGTATAGAGGTCGAGGTGCTCCCCCGGGTCGGTGTCGACGAAGAACAACGGGGCGTACAGGTCGCCGAGCTTGTCGTACTCCTCCTCCGGCACCCCGTAGAGCTCGCCGATGACGGTGATCGGCACCCGGAAGGAGAACTCCTTCTTCAGGTCCAGGGGCTCGTGGGCACGCTTCTCGAGGGCGTCCAGGTACTCGTCGGTGATCCGCTCGATGTGCGGGCGCAGCCGCTCCACCCGGCGGGCCGAGAAGGGGTGGGCGGTGAGTCGGCGCATCCGCCGGTGCGGGGCACCGTCCAGGCCGAGCATGTTGATGCCGTCGAAGGTGAGCACACCCATGTACGGCCAGTCCTGGGAGACCTTCCCATTCTGGAAGTCGGCCCATTGGTGGGGATCCTTGACGAAGCGCGGGTCGTTGAGGGTGGCCTTGGCCGCGGCGTGGTGGGTGGTGGCCCAGGCCCGCACGCCGCCCGGCAGCTCGACCGGGGTGACCGGGCCCTGCTGATAGAGCTCCTCGCGGTGGGCCTGGAGGTCGTCCGGGTAGGGGTCGAGGAAGGGGACTTCGGCGTCGTTGGCTCCGGTCACCGGGCAGGGCATCAGAACTCTCCAAGAGGCGTCGCTGGGGAAAAGGTGACGGGCAGGGAGACGACTCCCCGCGCCCAGGGGGACGGGCGCCAGCGCAGGTCCTCCGGGGGAATCGCCAGTTCGAGGTCGGGCAACCGGTCGAGCAAGACCTCGATGCCGGTGGTCGCGATGAGTTCAGCGATGCCCTGGGCCGCGTGCGGGCAGGCGTGTTTTCCGTGGGAGAAGGACATGTGGGCGTGATTGGCGCCCACCTGGCCGGGTCCGGCGCCCCGGACCCGGGGGTCGTGGTTGGCGGCGCCATAGGCGAGCATGACCAGGTCGCCCTTGCGGATGAGTTTTCCGGCCAGTTCCAGGTCCAAGGCGGCGAAGCGGCCCGCGTTGATCTGGGACGGCGAGTCCTCCCACAGCACCTCGGTGAGAGCGTCGCGCACACTGCTGCGGGCGCCGGACATCGAGGCGGAGAAGCGTTCGTCGGTCAGCATCAACCGCAACGCGTTCCCGAGCCATTCGGTGGTGGTCTGGTCACCGCCGCCCAGGATCGCGATGAGCTCGGCTGTGAGCTGTTCGTCGGTGTATCCGATCGGGTCGGTCACCAGCCGGGAAATCACGTCCGGTCCGGGTCGGGAGCGGCGTTCGGTGATCGCGGCACCGAAACGGCTGACGAGCTCGGTGTAGGCCTCGAACACTCCCGCGCCGGAGGAGTCGAAAAGTACGCTCATCGCCTTGGCAAGGACGTCGATCTCCGCGTCGTCGAAGCCGTAGAGCCAGCCCAGGACCAGGCTGGGCAGCGGGCCGGCGTACTGGGTGCGCAGTTCGGCCCGGCTGTCACCGCAGAACCCGTCGACGAGCCGGTCCGCGAACCGGTCGGTCACTCGTCTGAGCTCGTGCGGGTCGACGGCGTCGAGCGTGTCGTTGACCGCCTTGGAGCGGCGCCGGTGGTCCTCCCCTTCGGCGAAGAGGAGGTTGGGCAGCGGAGCCAGGACCGTCTGCAGCGGTGATTCCGGTGGTAGACGGTCCCAGCCGTTCCACCGCGAGGAGCTGCGCGCGAACAGCTCCGGGGCGCTGAGCACGTAGTGCAGCTCTGTGTAGCCGATCACCAGCCAGGCGGCGATGTCCCCCTCCAACAGGATCGGGACGACCGGGCCGTGCTCGGCGCGCATCCACTCGTGAAAACCGCCGCGGTCGGTGCTGAACCGCGGATCGTGCAACCGGACCGGTTCGTTGGGCATAAGTAGCTTCTCCGTCGCCTGGGGGGGTCGGGTCAGGTGAGGGCCCCACTCGTTTCGACGAGTCGGGGCCCGGTCAGCAGATGCCTGGGATGCGGGGCCCGGCGTCTCCAGGGGTGTCCGGCGACGCCTACGGGCGCAGGAGGACCGGGAGATCCTTGAGGCTGTTGACCACGATGGAGGGGTGGTTCTCCAACTCGTCGTCCGGAACGGCCAGCTTCAGGTCCGGGAAGCGCTCGAACAACAGGGGCAGGGCGATCTGTCCCTCCATGCGGGCCAGGTGGGAGCCCGGGCACACGTGCGGGCCGTAGCCGAAGGAGATGTGGCGGCCCTTCTGACGGGTGAGGTCGAAGGTGTCCGGGTGCGGCTCCTCGCCGTGTTCGTCGCGGTCGCGGCTGATCGCGCCGTAGGAGGTCATCAGCGCCTCACCCTTGCGGATGGTCTGCCCGCCGACCTCGATGTCCTCGGTGGCGAAGCGGAAGACCATGTTGGAGGTGGGCGGGTCGAAGCGCAGGGTCTCCTCGACCACGACATCCCAACCGACCTTGCCCTGCTTGACCAGGTCGAACTGCTCGGGGTGGGCCAGCAGGGCACGCACCGCGTTGCACAGCAGGTTGACGGTGGTCTCGTGCCCGGCGGCCACGACGACCTGGAGGGTGCCGCGCACCTCGAGGTCGGTGAGGGCGTCCCCGTCCTCCCCTGCGTTGAGGAGCTCGGTGGTCAGGTCATCACCCGGGTTGGCGCGCTTGGCCGCGATCATGTCCTCGTAGTAGCGCTCCAGGACCGCGTACGTCTCCATGAACTCCTCGGGCGAGGTGACCGCGCTGAAGAACTTCACGTACATGTCGCGCAGGTAGCCGTGTTCGGCCTCGTCCACGCCGTAGAGCTCACCGATCACGCTCATCGGCAGCTTGAAGGCGAACTCGCCCTTGAGGTCCAAGGGCTCGCCAGCCTTGGGCTCCAGGGAGTCCAGGAGTTCGTTGGTGAGGTCGTGGATGCGCGGCCGCAGGCGCTCGACGCTGCGCGCGGAGAAGGCCTTGGCGGTGAGCAGGCGCAGGCGCTTGTGCTCGGCGCCGTCGGTGCCCAGGAGGTTGGTGGGGGTGGGCGGGATGGTGCTGAGCAGCGGCCAGCCCTCGGGGATGCGCCCCTGCTGGAGGTCGTCCCAGTGGGCGACGTCCTTGACCAGGCGGGGATCGGTGAGGGTGGCGCGGGCGACCTCGTGGCGGGTGGCGGCCCAGGCAGTCACGCCGCCAGGGAGTTCGACGCGGGTGATCGGACCGGCCGCGTACAGGGCCTCGCGCTCGGCGCGCAAGTTCTTGACGTAGGGGTCCAGAGTGACGGTTCCGCCGGAACCGTGCTCAACGGGGCAGGGCATCAGTGAACTCCTCGGGGGTCGGGATAGAGATGCGGGGTGCGGGGATTTGGGGGAGGCCGGACGGGACGGCCACCGGTGTCCGGCCTGGTGTTTCTGGTCTGGTGGTCAGCGGGCTCCGTACGGCTCGGCCGGGGTGAACGTGACGGGCAGGGAGGCCACCCCGCGTACCCACGGGGAGGGGCGCCAGCGGAGTTCGGACTCGGGGATGGCCAATTCGATGTCGGGGAGCCGGTCCACCAGGACCTCCACCCCCGTGACAGCGATGATCTCGGCGATCTCCCTGGCGGGGTACGGGCACTGGTGGGCACCGTGGGAGAAGGAGAGGTGGGCCTGGCTGCCGTGGCCGCCCCGGTCGGCGGCGGAGCGCACGAGGGGGTCCCGGTTGGCGCCGGAGAGCCCCAGGAGCAGCAGGTCTCCCTGGCGGATGAACTGTCCGCCCAGCTCCACGTCGTGCGCGGCGTAGCGTCCGGCGTGGATCTGGGTGGGGGTGTCCTCCCACAGAACCTCGTTGAGGGCCTCCTGCACGCTGCTGCGGGCTCCGGCGATGGAGGCGCCGAACCGTTCGTCGGTGAACATCAGCCGCAGCGCGTTGCCCAGCCACTCGGCGGTCGGCTGGTTCCCACCGCCCAGCAGCACGATGAGTTCGGGCACCGCCTCCTCGTCGGTGTACCCGGCCGGGTGGCCGAGCAGGCGGGAGACGACGTCGGGGCCGGGCCTGAGGCGGCGTTCGGCGACGAGCTCGGCCATGGCGGCCATCAGGGCCTGCTGGGCCGCCATGGCGTCGGGGCCGCCGTCGATCATCGTGTTCATGTTGTCGGCGAGGTGGTCGCCGCGCACGTCGTCCAGTCCGTACAGCCAGCTGAGCACGAGGGCGGGCAGCCGTGCGGTGTAGGAGGTGCGCAGGTCCGTGCCGGTGGTGGCGCAGAAGGAGTCGATGAGCCGGTCGGCCATCCGTGCGGTGGTCGTGCGCAGCTCGTGGAGATCGGTCCCGGACAGGGCGTCGCTCACCGCACCGGCGCGGCGGCGGTGGTCGGCTCCCTCGGAGTAGAGCACCGTGGGCAGCTGCATGACCATGGGCAGCATCGGCCAGTCCTGGGGGACCAGGTGCCAGGCGTTCCAGCGGCTGGAGCTGCGCGCGAACACGCCGGGGGTGTTCAGGACGTGGTGCAGTTCCCGGTAGCCGACCACCAGCCACGCGGGGACGTCGCCCTCCATGGTCACCGGGACGACCGGACCGTGCTCGGCCCGCATCTTCTCGTAGAGGCTCCCTGGATCGGCTTGGAAGTCCGGGCCGTGCAGCCGGACCGGGCAACCGCTCATCGGGCGCCTTTCGTGATCAGGGAACGGACGTGGTGGACGAGCGCGATGAGGACCTGTTTGGCGGATCCGCGCTCGCGGGCGTCACAGTGCAGCAGCGGGATGGCCGGGTCCAGGTCGAGGGCGGCGCGCACCTCGTCCAGTGAGTGCGTGGTCTCACCGAAGTCGTTGTGCGCCACCACGAAGGGGGTCCCCTGCGCTTCCAGGCGGTCGATGGCGTAGAAGGAGTCCTCCAGGCGGCGGGTGTCGACGAGCACGACGGCGCCCAGGGCCCCGGTGAACAGCCGGTCCCACAGGAACCAGAAGCGTTCCTGGCCCGGTGCCCCGAAGAGGTAGAGCACAGAGCTCTCGTCCAGGGTGATGCGGCCGAAGTCGAAGGCGACGGTGGTGGTGCGTTTGCCCTCGACCCCGTGGAGGTCGTCGACGCCCGCACCGGCCCGGGTCATGGTCTCCTCGGTGTTCAGCGGGCGGATCTCGCTGACCGAGCGGACCATGGTGGTCTTGCCGACACCGAAACCGCCGACGACGGCGATCTTCAGAGCCTGTTCGGTGCTGGCGGCCAGCGGGGTGACCGGCGCCGGGGCATGAGCGGGTTCAGAGCTTGTGGAGTGCAACGAGCACCTTCTCCAACACGTCCGGTGAGGCGAGCGGATGCGCCGGCGAGGGCGCGGGGGCCGGGTGACGCGCGGTCACCCGGCCGGTGTCGATGAGGTCGGTGAGCAGGATGCGCACGACCGTCACCGGCAGACGCAGGTGGGCGGCGATCTCCACCACCGCCATGGGACTCACGCACAGGCGCAGGATGTCAGCGTGCTCGGACTGCATCCCGGGCGCGGGCGCGCTCTCCGCGACGATGAGTGTCACGGCGTCCAGGGAGTCGTCGGCTCCGCTGCTGCGGCCCGAGGTGATGACGTAGAGCCGGTCCGGGCTCTCCCTGCGGTGTGGGCTCATGCCAGCTCGGCCCCGGCTCGGGGCGGCGTGGTCAGGTACTCACCCATCTGCTCGACCAGTTCGTTCATGTTGTGGCCGACCAGCCCCGGCTCGGCCTCCGCACTGGTGATGACCGCCAGGTGGGTGCCGTGACCGGCTTCGACGATGAACAGCAGACCGCCGTAGAACTCGGCCATCGCCTGGCGAACCCCGCCCCGGCCGTCCCCGAACTCCACCGACGCGCTGTGGGCCAGACTCTGCACCCCTGCCGCGATGGCCGAGAGGTGGTCGGCGCTGTCGGTGCCCAGTCCCGCGCTGTGGCACAGCTTGAGGCCGTCGCGGGAGAGCACCAGCGCGTGCCGGGTGCCCGGTGTGCGTTCCAGGAGGCCTTCGAGCAGCCAGGTCAGCGTCTTGAGGTCCATCATGTTTCCTTCGGTGAGTCGGTGGGCCCCTCGCCGCGCACCGCAGAGCGGAACGCGCCGAACCCCTTCGCCGAGGTGGGGGGACTGGTGTTCTCGGGGACGGGCCGGGTGCGCTCCGCCGCGGCGAGGGTCCGCCCCCGGCGCCGCATCGGCAGGCCGTTCTCCGACCTGGGCAGGGGTGCCACATCGTTGGCGGACACAGTGGTGGGAGACACAGTGTTGGCGGACACAGTGTTGGCGGACACAGTGGTGGGGGGCACAGCGGTGGGAGCCGGGCCGTTGGGAGAGGCCGCCGGGACCGGAGCGGAGCTCTCGGGGACGGTGATCGGCTGGGGTGCGGTGGGTGCGGGCAGCGGTTTGATGATGCGCTGGGGCAGCAGCAGGACCACAGCCGTACCGCCCCTGGAGGAGGAGCGGAAGGAGACTTCGAGACCGTAGCGGCGGGCGAGCTGACCGACGACCGACAGACCCAGGCGCGTCCCGGAGATGGTGGTGATGTCGAGACCGCTCCGCACCGCGAGGCGGGCCCGGCGCAGCGCCTCCTCGCCCATGACGAGGCCGCCGTCCTCGACCATGACGGCGATCCCGGCCTGAACCTCCTCCACGTGGACGTGGACCTCGGCGGTGGGCGGGGAGAACTTGGCGGCGTTGTCGAGGATCTCGGCCAGCGCGTGGATGACGCCCTCGGCCGCGAAACCGGCCACTGCGAGGCTGGAGACGTTGTGGGTGCGCACCCGCTGGTAGGCGCCGATCCGACTCATGGCCCCGCGCAGGATGCTCTCCATGGGGATGGCGCGGCCCCAGCGGCGACCTGAACGGGCCCCGGTGAGGATGGCGATGCTGTCGGCGATCCGGCCGGTCTGGGCTGTGGTGTGGTCCAGCTGCATGAGGTCGCCGAGGATGTCGGACCCGGCGCTGCCGTCGCCGTAGCGCTCCTGCATCTGGCGCAGGTCGGCGAGCATGGTGGTGGTCAGCGCCTGGACCCGGCCCGCGGCAGTGGCACAGGCGGCCATGGCGGCGGCGCGGCGGCGTTCGGCGGCGGAGATCTCCTCGGCGACGGCGCGCAGGACGGCGGCGTTGGCCGGGTCGTCCACGGACGACATCCGGTGCAGGACGGTATCCGCGGAGTCACCCGCGCGCAGCTGTTCGACCAGGCGGGGCAGGTGTTCCTTGGCGAAGGCCTCGGTGGCGGCGCGGGCCCCCTCGGCCTGGACCCGGTGTTCGGCGATCAGGCGGTCCCGGCGTCCGAGGAGGAGGGTCGCGACCAGGATCAGCAGGAGGGCGACGCCGCCGCTGACCAGGACCGGCGCCAGCCCGTCGGGGTAGGTGGCCCAGAGCGCCCAGCCCCAGACCGGAAGCAGCGGAACCAGAAGGAGCAGCCATCGTGGGGTGGTCGATCCCGGCGGCAGTGCTCCGCCGGGACGGGGGGTTTCGTCAGTCATGGTGCTCCATGTCCGGCCACGTCGTCACTCCTTGTACACGCTGAAGGGCGCGCCGAACGGGCACCGGCAATCCACGTGCGAGAGCGTGTCGAATAGGCGGTCAAATTGGCCTCAACCAGCCTTTTTCTTCACACAGCGAGTCAACATACCATCAAGTACACCTGTCGCCTATGTCCGAACAATGAACAATCGATTCTTCATCGAGACGGCACCACAGGACCTCGGTGACAGGCGATCCGGCGCCGCACCGGCCAAAGCCAGAAGCAGCCGCAATGGCGGTGAAGGACTTTGTCCGAATCCTCGGATTCATATCGTGAACTGCACTGACACAGAAAAGTCGCACGACCCGAAAATCCCCTCGGAGGCAAGCGAGGGACCGTGAGACCGGTGTGTCGGGGGCGATGCCGGGACTTTCGGGAACGGCCCCCTAGAGTGGTGCAGGTCACAAGCGCCGGGGGGCTCGGTGACGCAGGCTCTCGTGGGACAGACGGGGTCCCGCGCCCGCCGGAGTGGTTCGACCTCAGGTCAGCGGGGAATCTTGACGTGGACCGACGCGTTACACCCCGCGAGACCGCACAAGCGCCTGGAGGCACCCACACGATGGCCGAGCGAGCACTTCGCGGCACACGGCTCGGGGCGACGAGCTACGAGAACGACCGCAACACCGACCTGGCTCCCCGGCAGGAAGTCACCTACGACTGCACCCGGGGGCACCGCTTCTCGGTCACCTTCGCGACCGAGGCCGAGATCCCCGCAGAATGGGAATGCCGATTCTGCGGCGACCGGGCGCTGCGCCGTGACGGCGGCGGCGAGGAGCCCAAGAACACCAAACCAGTGCGCACCCACTGGGACATGCTGCTGGAACGCCGAAGCATGGAGGACCTCGAGGAGGTCCTGGCCGAACGGCTGGAGCTGCTCCGCGCCCGCCGCCGCGAGGAGGCGGCGAAGGTCGAGGAGATCGCCAAGCAACGGCAGAGCGCCTGACTCAGGCACCCGGCCGACGACGGATACGGGGGCGGTGGACATGATCCACCGCCCCCGTCGTCATGTCCGGTCAGTCCTGGTCACCAAAGGGGTTCTGGGTGTTGCCCACGAGTTCCTTGACCGACTCGATGACCCGGGTGGGCCGGTAGGGGAACTGCTCGGCGGTGTCGCGATCGGAGATCCCCGACAGTACGAGCAGGGTCTGCAGACCGGCCTCCAGGCCGCTGAGCACGTCGGTGTCCATCCGGTCACCGACCATGATGGTGTTCTCCGAGTGGGCGCCGATCCGGCGCAGCGCCGAGCGCATCATGAGCGGGTTCGGCTTGCCCACGAAGTAGGGGCGGCGGCCGGTGGCCTTCTCGATCAGCGCGGCGACGGCACCGGTCGCGGGCAGCGGCCCTTCGGCGCTGGGCCCGGTCTCGTCGGGGTTGGTGGCGATGAACCGGGCGCCGTTGCGCACCAGCCGGATCGCGCGGGTGATGGCCTCGAAGCTGTAGGTGCGGGTCTCCCCGAGCACCACGTAGTCCGGGTTGCGCTCGGTCATCACGTAGCCCACGTTGTGCAGGGCGGTGGTCAGGCCGGACTCACCGACCACGTAGGCCGAGCCGCCGGGGCGCTGGGTCTGGAGGAACTGGGCGGTGGCCAGCGCGGAGGTCCAGATCGCCTCCTCGGGGATGTCCAGTCCCGTGTTGAGCAGCCGCGCTCGTAGGTCACGCGGGGTGTAGATGGAGTTGTTCGTCAACACCATGAACGGGGTCCCCTGCTCGCGCAGCTCCGCGATGAGCGTGTCCGCTCCGGGGATCAGGTGCTCCTCGCGTACGAGCACGCCATCCATGTCGAAAAGGTAGTTCCACTCGTTGCTCACATGCCCCATTGTGCAGGTATTCGGGACACGGGCGCTATTCCTACCAGCCGGTAGCCGCGTGTTGCGAGGTTGACGCTGCTCACACCGGCCAGGTGCGGCCGTCAGGGGATCTACACCGGGGGCCAGGGGACGGAGGGCCAGTCGGGGGCCGGGTAGGGGTGGATGCCGTGGTGGATGAGCAGGTCCACCCGGGCCCGCACCGCGTAGACCTCGGGGCCGGTCAGGTGGGTGGTCAGTTCCGCGGAGAGCGGGTCCTCGGGCTGGCGCAGGCGCGTGCGTACCTCGGTCAGGGCGGTCAGGGCCTCCTCACTGAGGGGCTGGCCCTGCCACTGCCACAGAACCGTGCGCAGTTTGTAGTCCTCGGCGAAGGACACCCCGTGGTCGCAGCCGTACAGGTGCCCCTCGGGAGTGGGGAGCAGGTGGCCGATCTTGCGGTCGGAGTTGTTGATGACCGCGTCCAGGACGGCCATCCGGCGCAGTCCCCGGTGCTCGGTCTCCCGGGAGAGGGCGACCAGATCCACCGTGGTGTCGCCGTGCACCCACAGCTGGACCATGCCCTCGCCGTAGGGGCCATCGCGGTGAACCGTGGGCGGTACCACGGACCAGCCCAGCGCCTCGGAGACGGCGTAGGCCGACACCTCGCGCCCGGCCAGGGTTCCGTCGGGGAAGTCCCACAGGGGCCGCTCCCCCGCCACCGGCTTGTACACGCACACGGCCGAGCGGACGCCGTTGGAGACCGTGCAGTACAGGGTGGCGTTGGAGGCCGCGGCCAGGCGGCCCTCCACGGTGATCTCACCCCGGCGCAACAGGTCCAGGCCCTCGGCGGGGGTGAGCCCCCCGAAGGCCGTGGTGCCCGACGGCAGCGGGTCTGCGGCGGTCGGGCCCGGGTGGCTGGTGGTGTCGTCGTCCACGGGAAGGGGCCTCAAACGAGACGGTCCGGGCGGTACCCGTTCTGACGCGCGCAGATGTGGCCGTTCGGGTCGAGCGGGCGGCCGCACAGCGGGCAGTCGGGGCGGCCCGCGGAGACGACCTTCAGGGCGCGCCCGGCGAAGGCGCGCGCCTCACCGGGGGTGAGGTAGACGCGCAGGACGTCGCGGTGGGCGGGGGCCTCCTCGGCGAAGACCTCCAGCTCCTCCTCGTCGTCCTCGACCAGTTCCTCGGTGGCGGTCTCGTCGATCTCCTGGGCCTCGATGATCACGCGGGCCGCCTCGGCGTCCCACGCCAGGGCCAGGGTGCCCACACGGAAGTCCTGTTCGATGGGCTGCTCCAGAGGCCCGTCGTCCTCGGGCGGGGCCACGTCGTCCGGCGGCGCCCCGAAACGGCGGTGCACCTCTTCCAGCAACTCCTCGATACGGGCGGCCAGGGCCTCCACCTGGGCCTTCTCCAGTACGACACTGGTGATACGGCCCTCGCCGACGGCCTGGAGGAAGAAGGTACGGTCCCCAGGCTGGCCCACGGTTCCGGCGACGAACCGCTCCGGCGGATTGAACTGAAAAACGGGCATGCCTAGAACCTTAAGGGATGTGGGTGACACGGTGCGATTCACCCGCGCCGCGGTACCCGCACCGGCGATCACGGGGTGCGGGAGCGCCCGGGTTCAGGAGATCTCGACCACCTCGACCGGCAGGTGCAGCTCGCCCAGCAGGATCCGGTCCGCCATCCCGCACGTGCCCTCCGGGTCGAAGCTCCCGGCGGGCCCGGCGATGCTGGTGGTGTCCCCGCTGATCCCCACCCCGCCGAGCACGTCGGGGTTCACTGCCGGAGCGGACAGGAGCTCCTCCCCCAGCACGATGGCGACCCTGCGCTGCGGTTCCTCCATATCGTGACAGGCCGCGTTCCCGGTCAGCCGACGCCAGCCCTGGGCGCCCTCCGGAATGAAGGTGATGTCGAGCGTCCAGGACGTCCCCTGCTGCCCGGGCTGCGCGTCCAGCACCGCCTCGCCGCGCAGTTCGGCGGCGCCGAGCTGGAGTTCCTGCCCGCTCTCGTCGGTCACGGTCAGTTCCACCAGGTCGAGGTCCAGGTCCGGGAGCTCCCTGCCGAGCAACTCCTCCAGCTCCTCCGTGGTCAGCTCCGGCCCATCGTCACCCGTCCGTTCCGCCGGGACCGGTGCGTCATCCCAGGGGTTGTCGGCGGCGGGGGCGCCGGAGTCCGCTGCGAGCACCGGGTGGAAGGCGATCGACTCCCGGTCGGTGAGTGAGTCGGCCAGGGCCTCGAGGTCCACGGCCCGACCCGCCCGCACCTCGATCAGGTCGTCGCCGACCCGGGTGACGGTGGTCGCTTCCTCGTGGGCCAGTTAAAGGCGCTGCTGGAGGAGTTCTGCGGTGAGTGCGGTGGTCTCGGCGTTGGCGGCGGCGCCGCGCTCGCTGTCCAGGGTGCGGGCAGGGGCTCAGCGGGTTACGGAAGGTGGGATGTACCCGGTGCTCGTTCGGTTCGGTTCCCCTGGCCCGCGCCGCCGCCGACCGCCGCGTCGCCCTTGGCCTCGGCCGCCGTGGGCAGGGCGCCGGAGAGGGGTTCTCCGGTGTCGTTGAGCTTGTTCAGGAAGGGCCGGGTCCGCGTGTAGGTGATGGAGGTGACCGAACAGGGGTCCACGCGCAGGCGCTGGAAGAGGTCCAGGTGCAGGCCCAGGGCGTCGGCGATGATCGCCTTGATCACGTCGCCGTGGCTGCACACCACGTACAGCGGCGGAGGGTCGCCGGCGGAGGCCTGCTGGAGGAGCCGCCCGTTCCAGTCCCGTACCGCCTCCACGGCCCGGGCCGAGGTGGTGGCCAGGGCCTCGCCGCCGGGGAACCGGGCGGCGCTGGGGTGGTCCTGCACGACCCGCCACAGGGGTTCGGCGGCCAGGTCGGTGAGGGAGCGTCCGGTCCAGCTCCCGTAGTCGCACTCGACGAAGCGTTCGTCGGTGATCACGGGCGCGCCGAGCCGTTCGGAGATCGCCTCGGCGGTTTCCTGGCAGCGTTCGAGCGGGCTGGACACGAGCGCGGCGGGGACGATGCCCTCCAACCGGCTGGCCAGGTGGGCGGCCTGGCCCCGGCCGTTGTCGTTGAGGTGCACGTTGGGCGCGCGACCGGCCAGTCGGGGCCCGGTGGCGTCGGTCATGCCGTGCCGGACCAGCAGGAGCGTGACAGCCTCGGGCGAGGACGGGGGGTCAGCCGGGGTCTCGACCGGGGCGTCAGCGTCAGCAGGGATGTCAGCAGGTGTCGCCATGCCACCAGGGTAGGCCGCCGCCGAGGTGAAGGCGGGCCGCCTCGACCGGCGACCCGCCTCGGAACGGACCCGGGGAGGGGAGGGACAGGGAAGGGAGTGCGGGGAGACGGGTCGGTGCGGCTATCCGACCCCGGCTCCGCCCTCCGGGGCGAGGACGCCGGTGGAGACCAGCACGATGATGAGGATGCCCAGGGCGATGCGGTAGTAGACGAACGGCATGAAGCTGTGCGTGGTGATGAACTTCATCAGCCAGGCGATGACGACGTAGCCGATCACGAAGGCGACCAGGGTGCCGACGACGGTGGCGCCCCAGCCCGCGTACTCGTTGCCGCCGATGTCGAGCATCTTGTACAGGCCGGAGGCGAACACCGCGGGCATGGCCAGCAGGAACGCGAACTCGGCCGCGGCCGGTCGGGAGAAACCGAGCAGACGGCCACCGGTGATGGTGGCGCCCGAGCGGGAGACGCCGGGGATCAGCGCGAGGGTCTGGAAGAGACCGAAGATCATGCCCCGCTTGAGAGTGAGGTCCTCGATCTCCCTCTCCTTGCGGGCGAGGTAGTCGACCACGCCGAGGATGATGCCGAAGACGATGAGGGTCATGGCGATGAGCCGCAGGTCGCGGAAGGCTCCGTCGATCTGGTCCTCGAAGAGCAGTCCCAGGACACCGATGGGGATGGTGGCCAGGATGATGTACCAGCCCAGGCGGGCGTTGATGTCACCACGCAGGTCACGGTCCACGAGGGAACGGCACCACGTGGAGACGATCGCCCAGATCCGTTTGCGGAAGTAGATCACCACCGCCAGTTCGGTGCCGATCTGCGTGACCGCGGTGAAGGCCGCTCCTGGGTCGCGCCAGCCGAAGAAGGCCGCGAAGACGCGCAGGTGGGCGCTGGAGGATACGGGCAGGAACTCGGTGAGCCCTTGGATGAGGCCGAGAACGACCGCCTCGAAGATGGACACTCGGTACGGACTTTCGTGACGGGTCCGCGCCAGGGGGCACGGACAAGAACCAGTTGGGGTGACGGCACGGAAAGGCCCGCGTGACGAATACCGCGTGTCGGCCCAGGTCCGGACTGCGATGACTGTACGCGGCGAAGATGTACCCCAGGCCTGTTTCCGGTGAACACGGTAATCTCCGCGGCATGGAACAGCGACAGGTGGGCAGATCAGGGCTCTGGGTGTCTCGTACCGCCCTCGGCACGATGAGCTGGGGAAACGACACCTCCGAGGAGGAGGCCGGACAGCAGCTCACCGCGTTCGTGGACGCCGGTGGCACTTTCGTGGACACCGCGGACATCTACACGGGCGGACAGAGCGAGCGGATCCTGGGACGGCTGCTGCGCGGGACGGTGCGCCGCGAGGACGTGGTGGTGGGCACCAAGAGCGGGCACACCCCCGAGGGCTACCGGCCGGTGGACGGGTCCCGGCGCCACCTGCTGGCCTCGCTGGACGCATCTCTGCGGCGCCTGCAGACGGACTACGTGGATCTGTGGCAGCTGCACGTGTACGACCCGCACACACCGCCGGAGGAGATGCTGTCCGCGATGGAGACGGCGGTCGGCTCGGGCAAGGCCCGCTACGTAGGGACCGGGGACCTCAAAGCCTGGCAGTTCGCCACGTTGGCGACCTGGCAGCGCGCCCAGCCCGGGCGGGTACCGCTGGTGAGCGCGGGCAGCGAGTACTCGCTGCTCAACCGGGGCGTCGACCACGCGCTGCGGCCCGCCGCGGCGGCCAACGACGCGCACGTGATCGCCTGGTCGCCGCTGGGTCGGGGCGTGCTCAGCGCCAAGTACCGCAACGGGGTACCGGCGGACTCCCGCGCCGCCTTTGCGCACATGGCGCCCTACGTGGAGCCCTACCTGGACGAGCGCAGCCGCCGGGTGGTGGAGTCGGTGTGCACGGCGGCGGAAGGGCTGGGCGTATCACCGCTGGCGGTCGCGCTGAGCTGGGCCCGGGACCAGGAGGGCGTGGCGGCCGCCGTGGTGGGGCCGCGCACGCTCTCCCAGTTGGAGGAGATCCTGTCCGTGGAGACGGTGGAGCTTCCGCCCAAGATCCGGGACGCCCTGGACGACGCCACGGCCGGCCCCGAGCGCTGAGCATCGGACCTGAGAGCTGACCGTTAGGCTCCGGCCGCGGGATCGATCGGGAAGTTCTGGTCGAAGACGTGGTCCGGGTCGTACTTGGCCTTGAGCTCGCGCAGGCGACCCAACGCGGGTTCGGGGAAGGCCTGGGCCAGAACCTCGGGCCCGGTACGGGTGTCGAAGCTCAGGTAGAGCCCCCGCACCGTGTCGCCCAGCTCCGCCCAGCGGCGGTCCAGGAGAGCGGCCCGGCTGCCCATGGCGGCCAGGGAGAAGTTGGCCGAACGGTGGGCATAGGCGGTGGCGTCGGCGGCGACGTCGTTGACCGCTCCGCCCACCTGGCGCAGCTGCATGAAGTACGCGTCACCGGTGGCGAGCATCCGGGCCATGGCCTTGGCGGAGACCGGGTCGATATGCTCCAGCAGCGCCGAACGCGCGGCCGGGGTCGGGTTCCCGCCGTGCGGACCGTCGTGACCGACCAGGATCGCCGGGTAGGGGGCGACCTGGGCACGCTGGTCCAGAACCGGCCCCACCTGCAGGAAGGGCTCCAGGGCCTGGACCGCGGCGTCGGTGTCGTCGCCCGCGTAGACCACCATCGCCTGGGCGACGGGCCCCTGGCCGCCGCGGCCCGGTCCCGTGGTCAGGAACGCGGTGACCTCGCGCGGGGCGGCCTCGGCGGTGCTCCCCCAGACCTGGAGGAAGGCCTCGGTGTCGGAGGCGTCGTAGACGAACCGGCCCAGCACGATGTCGCCCACCGGGGAGGCCGTGGCCTCCACCGAGGTGACCACCCCGAAGTTGGCGCCCGCGCCGCGCACCGCCCAGAACAGGTCGGGGTCGTTCTCGGCGTCCACCCGCCGCACGGCGCCGTCGGCGGTGACCAGTTCGACCGCGGTCAGGCGGTCGATGGCCAGCCCATGGGCGCGCGACATGTAGCCCAGGCCGCCGGTGGTGGCGATCCCGCCCACGCCCACTCCCCCGTGGTCGCCCGAGCTGATCGCGAGGCCGTGCTGGTGCAGGGCGGCGCCGATGTCGCCCCAGCGGGCGCCCGCGCCGAGGCGGACCCGACCGGTTTCGGGGTCCAGGACCTCGATCCCGTTCATCCGGCCGAGGTCGAGGATGACCCCGCCGTCGTTGGTGGAGCGGCCGCTGATGCCGTGGCCGCCGCTGCGCACGTTGAGCGGCGCGTCCTGGTCGAGGGCGTAGGCGAGGGCCTCGGCGACCTGGTCGGGGTCGGTGGGGCGCAGGACCAGGCCGGGGCGGCCCTGCTGCATGTAGCCGTGCCGGACCTTGGCGTAGCCCTTGTCGCCGGGTTCGACCACGCCCCTGCGCAGGGCTTCGGGGACGGCGTCGTAGTCGATGCCGGGGCGGCGGGCGGCCAGGGCGGCGGCGGGGCGGACCGGGCCGGTCGGGGTGCCTGAGTCGGCGCGTTCGCGTTCGACGGCCTCGCGCAGGGCCGGGGCGACCTCCTGGCCGAAGGTCTGGATAGTGCGGGGGTCGTCGGTGGGCAGGATGAACGTGCCGAACCCGTGTTCCAGGGTCAGGGGCAGCAGCTGTTCGACCCACTGCTCGGGCGGGCCCTGGAGGAAACCGCCACCGGCCGGGGAGAAGGACGCGCCCATGAGGTTGACCAGGCGGCGGATCTGCCGGGGGTCGCGGCCGTGTTCGAGCGCGGAGTCGTCGATGATGCCGTTGAGCTCGGGCAGGTCCTCGGCCTTGGCGTAGCCCAGACTGGGCAGCCAGCCGTCGGCCTTGGCGCCGGTCAGGCGGAGCATGCGGGGCTTGTAGGCGCCCAGCCAGATGCCGATGTCGTGGGCGGGTTCGGGGCCGCGCTTCATGCCGTTCACGGAGTAGTGCTCGCCCTGGAGGCGCACCCCGCCGCGGGCGTCGGTGTCCCAGGCGGCCCGGATGATGTCGATGGCCTCGGAGAGGGCGGTCACGGACTCGCCTGGGGTACGACGGCCGCCGCCCATGGCGTTGATGGCGTCCCAGAAGCCCCCGGCGCCGAGGCCGAGTTTGAAGCGGCCCCTGGAGAGGCGGTCGAGGCTGGCGGCGGCGCGGGCCAGGACGGCGGGCGGACGCAGCGGCAGGTTGATCACGTTGCCCGAGACACGCAGGCGCTCGGTGCGGGAGGCGACCCAGCTCAGCAGGGTCCAGGTGTCGAGGAAGTCGGGGTTGTAGGGGTGGTCCTGGAAGGTGGCCAGGTCCAGCCCGGCGGCCTCGGTGAGCTCGGCGAGCCCGACCACCCGGTCGGGGTCCTGGGCGCTCGGCGTGAGGAAGGTGCCGAACTCCAGGCGGTGTCCGTAGTCGGGCATGGCTGGCTCTCCCGGGGTAGATCGTTTGTTCAGCAAATGATGTTTTGCACAACTTATCTTGCTGAACACCTATTCCTGGTAATCTCGGGCCATGACACCCACCACGCCGGAGCGGCCGGGGCCGGGCGGAACCCTCGGCAAGAACGGCGGGGGCGGCACCGGGGCCAGCAACCTGGGCTGGTCCCTGGCCGTGCTGCTGCGCCGCTGGCACGAGCACACGGAGGCGGCCCTGGCCGACCTCCCGCACGGCAGCCGCGGCTACCACGTGCTCGCGGCGGCCGCCAGGGGCGACGCGCCCACCCAAGCGGCCCTGGCCGAGCGGCTGCTCATCGACCGCAGCGTGATGACCTACCTCATCGACGACCTGGAGTCGGCCGACCTGGTCCGGCGCCGGCCCGACCCGGGCGACCGGCGAGTGCGCAGGGTCTGCCCCACCGAGCACGGCAACGAGGTCCTGGCCAGAGCGAACACCATGGTCGAGCACATCGAGGAGCGCGTTCTGGGCGGGTTGGACCCCGACACCCGAGCCCTCTTCCACGCCGCCGCGGCACGGGCCGCCACCGCCGTTCAGGAGTCCTCCCCCGACACCGACCCCTGCGCCGCCGTCATCCAGGTGACCGGCAAGAGCGGTGTCTAGCTGCGCCGAGCAGCCACGCGGGCCCCGGGGAAGCGGTCCTGTGGACAACGGTCGGGATGTCACCGGGAGTCGATAAGCTCCCAGCGAGTGCATGTACCACCTGACGAGGGGAACCGGTGTCCGAGGCTGTCGAGAAGGTCAGTGCCGTCCTTGACCGGATGGGCGCCCCGCGCGCCCTCGCGCCGCGCCTGGTGTCCGCGCTGGGCCCCCAACCCGCCGCCGAACTGGACGCCAACCCCTGGCTGCTGCTGCGTCTGCCGGGCGTGACCATGGATCAGGCCGACTACTGCGCCCGCAAGCACCTGGGCGATGCCGCTCGCCCCGACGATCCCCGCCGCCTGGGTTCGATGGTCGGGCATGCCATGCGCACCGCCGCCCGCCGCGGGCACACCGCGATCGAGGAGAAACGGCTGGCCACGGTGGTCGGCCAGCTCGGAATCAACGACCCCCGAACGGCGATCGAGGCCGCGGTCGCCGCCGAGGAGGTGGCGCTGTTCGAGAGCACGGACGAACCCGACGACGACTTCGACTTCGAGGAGGGCGGCGCGCCCGAGGTACCGGACCTGCCCGACCCCGAACGCTTCTACGCCCCCCATGATGTCGGCCACGCCGAGCAGCGGCTGGGCGAGCAGCTGCTCCGGCTGATCGGCGGCAGCGAACCGATCATGGACCCGGTGACCGCCGCCGAGACCCTGGAGGCCGCCACCTCCGGCGGCGGCTTCGAGATCTCCGACACGACCCGGGAGGCGCTGCTCACCGCGACCATGCGCCCGGTCACGGTGGTGCACCACGGCCCCGGCGACCAGGCCGAGACCGCCCGGGCGCTGCTGTGCCTGGCCGCGATCGCCACGGAGAGCCAGGTGGGCATCGCGGTGGTCGCCCCCACCGCGCAGACCGCCGCCGCCGTCAACGCCGACCTGGACCAACTGCTGGGCTCGGGCGAGGGCGGCGGCCAGGAGGGCGAACCGGGTGACACGGCGTCAGCGGGCGAGGCCGAGCCGGACGCACACCACTCCCCGCTGCGCGCAGTCTCCCTGCCCGCTTTCCTGGCCGCGGAGCCGGCTCCGGCGGGGATCGTGGTGCTGTGCGAGTCGATGTCCCTGGGTGTGGCCCGGACGGCCGACCTGGTCTCCTCCTGCACCGACGACGCTCACCTGGTCCTGCTGGCCGATCCGGACCAGGCCCCGTCGGCCACCCCGGGCCGCGTCGTGACGGACGTGGCCACCTCCCGCACCGCGCACGTGGCGGCCCTCGCCGATGACGCCGCCCCCTCCCCTGTTTCCGTGCTCGCCGGTGCGGTCGCCGAGGGCGGTTGGCCGCGGGTCGAGGCGCCCGGCCGCGAGGTCGTCCAGGTCCCGGCTGCCTCCGCCGAGGAGGCCGCGCACCGCGTGGTGCAGCTGGTCACTGACTCCATCCCCCGAGCGCTGGGGATCGACGCCGACCAGGTGCAGATCGTCACCGCCCGCGAGGACGGCCCGGCCGGAGCCCGCGCGCTCAACACCGCCTGCAAGGAGAAGCTCAACCCCGGCCCCGGTGCGCACGGCGGTTTCGACGTGGGCGACCGCGTGGTCCTGACCGCCGAGGGCACCGGCTACGGCCCGGGCGACACCGGTTTCCTGCGCGAGGTGTCCGAGGGAGCGGTGATCGAACTGACCGGCGGCGCCCGGGTGACCGTCACCGATCCGTCCGCGCTGCGCCCTGGCTGGGCGGTCAGCGTGGCCGTCGCCCACGGCAGCCGCTGGCCCGCCGTGGTGGCGGTCTTCCCGCCCCAGGTCCCGGTGTCCCGCCCCCAGGTGTACACGGCCCTGACCAGAACCACCCGCCACGTCTCCGTGGTCGACGCCACCGAAGGCGCCCTGGAGACCGGGGTACGCGAGACCCTCGCCCCGGACCGCACCACCCGTCTGGCCCTCGTCCTCCGCGAGGGCTGACCCCCGGCGCGCGGCCGCAAGGAGACGGGCTTCAGCTATGGGGGTCGGCTCATCTCCGATCTACCCCTGCGCGTGTGGTGGCGGGTTCTTCCTCGGCCGCATCCGGACCTGTGGCAGTTCCGGGGCGGGGATCCTCTCCATCCCCTCACGATTGCGGCCCGGCCCGCCGTGCCCCACGTAGCCCTCGACCCGCCCGAACCGTTCGCCGTGCCGCTGCCACTCCTCGCGGTAGCGGCTGATCTCCTCCGTGGAGCGGGCCAGGAAGTTCCACCACATGACGACCTCCTCGCCGAAGGGAGCGCCGCCCAGGAGCACAAGCCTGACCGGTTCGGTGCCTTCGTTCGCGATCCGCAGCGCCCGGGCCCCGACACCCGTGTATCCCACGGCGTCCTTGGGCACATGTACGCCCTCGAGCGTGACGCTCCCGCCGGTGTCCACCAGGAGGCCGTGTTCGAATCCGGGATCGACCGGGAGGGCGAGTTCGGCGCCGGGAGCGAGCCTGAGCTCGGCCCCCACCAGTGGCGTGTACATGCTCACCGGCGACCGTGAACCCAGCAGCGAACCGACGAAGACCAGCGCGGAGCCGCCCGCGAACTCGACGGGTTCGGGAACGAAGTGCTCGAACCCGCGCTCCGGGCTGTGCCGGGCCTCCTCCGGCAGAGCGACCCAGAGCTGCACACCGTGGAGTCGGCCGGTGTCCGCGGTGGAGGTCTCGGAGTGGCAGATGCCCGCACCGGCCGTCATCAGGTTCATCTCGCCGGGGAGGACGTCCGCGCTGTTGCCCCCGGAGTCGATGTGGGCGATGGCCCCTTCGAACAGCCAACTCACCGTCTGCAGCCCCGTGTGCGGATGCGGTGCCACGTCCATGCCGCGGGTGGCCGCCACGTCGTCGGGTCCGTAGTGGTCGACGAAGCACCACGCGCCGATCAGCGAACGCTGCCGCTGCGGCAGGGTGCGGCGCACGTTCATCGCGCGCGGCCCGCCCAGGGGGACTGCCCGGGCGGTGATGATCTCGACCGGAACCCCGTCCGCGCACTCGGCCCGCGGACCGGGAAGGCCGCCATCAACGCACACATGGGTGTCCGGATCGGCCTCTGGGTTGGTCATCGCGCGGTCCCTTCCGTCCGTGGGGCGTCAACGCGGAGGAGCACCAGCCGAACCGGCCTCGGCTCCACCACCTCCTTGAGACCTGAAATATATGCTCAGGCGGCCCCGTGTCGGCCACCGTACCCAGGCGCGCCTCCACGGCGACGGCACGCCTGCGCACATCACCTCCGGCTGAGCCTCCGAAAAGGGTTCCGGCGGGGTCCGACCCGCGAGCAATGGTCGGTTCCTCCCCGAGGCACCACGAATGGAGAGCTCAGAACGAATCACACGGCTCCCCCGATCCGGCCCTGGTTCATTGGTCTGGCGAGTCGATCCAGAGCTGAAGCAACTGCGCTTCCGTTCCGGTCATCCCTCCTGGGTCCGGCGGGACCGGTGGGCTTTCAGGTGGTCCCGGTACCAGTGGTAGCTGTCCTTGGGGTGGCGTTCCAGGGTCCGGTAGTCCACGCGGACCAGGCCGAACCTGCGCTCGTATCCGTAGGCCCACTCGAAGTTGTCCAGCAGCGACCACACGAAGTAGCCCCGCACGTCCACCCCGGCTTCGATCGCGCGGGCCAGGGCGGAAAGGTGGTCGCGCAGGTAGTCGACACGGTCCCGGTCGTGCACCCGGCCGGCGGAGTCGGGCTCGTCCGGTTCGGCCGAGCCGTTCTCGGTGATCAGGATCGGCGGCAGCCCCGGGTAGCGGCGGTCCAGGTCCACCAGCAGGTCCTCGAAGCTCCGCGGGACCACCGGCCAGCCCATGGTGGTGTGCCGGACCCCGTCGAAGGAGACCTGTTCGGCGCCGATGTCCACGGCCGTGCGCAGGGCCGGGTCAGGCTCGGTGTGCGGGGCGTCCCGGAGCATGATCGGCCGGTAGAAGTTGACGCCGAGGAAGTCCAGGGGCTGGCCGATGGTCTCCAGGTCGCCCTCGCGCCGGTAGGAACCGTCGGCCAGCCCGCCCCAGGTCTCCTTCTCGTTGTCCGGGTAGGCGCCGGTGAACAGCGGGTCGAACCAGGTGCGGTTGTGCAGGGTGCGGGCGCGTTCCACCGCGGCGCGGTCGGCCTCGGATTTCGTGGCGGGCAGCAGATGGTCGGGGTTGAGCGTGATGCCGACCTCTCCGGCCCCGGCGGCGCGCAGCTCCTTGACGGCCGTGCCGTGGGCCAGCAGCAGGTGGTGGGCGGCGGCCAGGGCCGGGGTGCCCTCACGGGTTCCGGGGGCGTGGCGGCCGACCGCGTGCCCCACGAAGGCGGAGCAGAAGGGTTCGTTCAAGGTGATCCAGCGGTTCACCCGGTCGCCGAGGCGGTCGGCGACGATCCGCGTGTAGTCGCCGAAGCGGCACGCGGTCTCGCGCACCCGCCAGCCGCCCTCGTCCTCCAGGGCCTGGGGCAGGTCCCAGTGGTAGAGGGTCAGGACCGGTTCGATCCCCGCGCCGAGGAGGGCGTCGACCAAGCGGTCGTAGAAGGCCAGGCCCTCGGGGTTGACCTTGCCCTTCCCCTCGGGCTGGACGCGCGGCCAGGAGACGGAGAAGCGGTACAGGTCCACGCCGAGGTCGGCGAGTAGGGCGACGTCCTCGGTGTAGCGGTGGTAGTGGTCGCAGGCCACGTCGCCGCTCTCGCCGCGGGCCACGCGGCCGGGGGTGCGGCAGTAGGTGTCCCAGATCGACGGCCCCCGGCCGCCCTCGGTGGCCGCACCCTCGACCTGGTAGGCGGCGGTGGCGGTGCCGAACAGCAAGCTGGGTGGCAGTAGGGGCTCGTGCATGGGGACCTTTCAGATTGGGAGCGCTCCCAGAATGGTCGAAAAGCGCAGTACGGGCAACCCCCCGAACCAGATCGTCCCCGTGACCGTCCAAACCCCCAGCGCGTCCCCCTCACCCCGTCCCACCCCCGGGCGCGCAGGGAAAGGTAACCAGGCATGAGTTGGACCGACTACTCGCAGAACGTGCGCATCAGGGAACTCCAGGAGGACCTGAGCGGCGCGTACTCGCAGATGGCCCGCGACCGCAGCCGCATGCGCTCGGAACTGGGCCGGATCCGGGGCACACTGGAGCAGCGGCTGGACCGGGTCTCGGCCACCCTGGACGCCTTCATCGAGCTCAGTGACGTGCGCGCCACCCTGGCGATGTTCGACAACGCCGCGATCACCCGGCACCGCACCCTCCAGATGCTGGACGGCGCCGCCCTGCCCTCCCTGGACCTCGAGGACGTGCACGGGTACTGGCTGGTGCCCGCCGCCCGCGGCCTGCACGCCCTGCTGCGCGACGACATCAACCAGGCCCGGCTGCGCTTCGACGAGGCGGCCGGGATCGACCTGGAGAGGGCCCGCTACTTCACCGCACTGGCCTGCGCGCTCACCCGCTCCGAGTACGCGCGCACCCTGGGCGAGAGCGTGTCCGCGGACCTGCTCCCCCACCTGCCCGAGCCCGGGGTCCAGCTGAACCGCGGCCAGCGCGCGCTGTGGATCCTGACCGCCGACGGCTCCTTCGGCGACGACGCCCGCGAACACCTGCTGCTGTCCACCCTGCAGCTGTGGTCCGCCGAGGGCGTCCAGGTCCCCCCGGTCGACGAGTGGTCCGCCTCCCCCGGTTCCTCCTCCGGCCGTTCGGGCGGTCGAAAGCCCTCACTCGGCACCGGCAAGCTCAGCACCGGCGCGACCACCCAGCGCCAGGCCGCCGCCGCCATCGCCCACCTGCGCGAACAGGTCGCCAAGGTCACCGCCCTGGGCAGTGAGGACACCCCGCTGGAGACGCTGAGCCCCGACGAGGCCAGCTCCGACTTCCTCCGGGACACCCTGCGCCTGCTCGTGGAGGAGGGCAGCCAGGAGGAGGCTCCCCTGCTGGCCCAGGCCAACCGGCTGCGCGCGGTCATCGAGAACAGCGGCCAGGAGGGTGCCCTCCCCGCCTGGACCGACACCGTCGACAGCGTCGGCGCCCTCCTGCGCAGGGATCTGACCAGCGAGAGCGCACCCCCGCACCGCCGCACCTTCTCGCTCATGCTCCAGCGCACCGCCGTCCTGGAGACCGCCGAGGACCTCATGACCCGGGCCGGCGCGCCGCTCCCCGAGAAGGCGGAGGCGAACTTCCACGGGGTGAAGGTGAACATCACCGCTTCCGGCGCCGAACGCCGGGACGTGGAGCGGTCCCACCAGCGCCTGCGCGACCGTTCCGGCCCCGAGCAGGGCAAGCGGAGCGCCTTCTGGGTGTATGTGTCCGTCGGGGCGGGGCTCTTCGTACTGTCCCTGCTGACCATGAACGGCGTCCTGTGGTTCCTGACCGTGTGCACCGCGGTGGCCTCGGGTGTCACCTTCTTCGCCGCCGAGCGGGAGCGCGACGACGCCGAGGCTATGTTCCGGAACCAGAGCCGCAAGCTCGACCAGCAGGTCGACCAGGCCGTGCAGGACTGGCGCAGGGTCAGAACCGAGGCCGAGGAGTACGCGGCCGCTGCCCGGAGCGACCTGGCCGAGGTCCACAAGCTGCTCAATCCCTGAGAAACTGACCTTTTGGTCAACCGCACGGAGGGAGGCCCGCCATGGGCCTGTTCGGCCGCAGGAAGCTCCAGCTCCGCAGTGACCCGCAGGGAGTCTTCCAAGGGCCGTTCGCCCACGCCCTGGCCAGTGGCGCGCACATGCCCATCGCAGGGGGCGGGGTCTGGAACGCCGTCCCGGGGTCCTGTTCGTGCTGCTCTCCCGAGGAAGAGCGGACCAAGCTCCGCGACTCGTGGGGGATCACCGACACCGAGGGATGGGATCGCGCCCTGCGCGAGCTGGTGTCGGGGGACCGCACCTCCCCGGAGCTCTCCGTGGTTCTCGGTCTTCGGAACGAGGCCTGCGCGAGCGCCCCGCAGCAGCCCTTCGACGCCGGGAGCTGGCCGGACCTGATCGTCCGGTGGTGCCAGAGCACGGGCACGGACCCGTCGGTGTACGAAGCGCTGGTTCTGGCGGCCGCGCGGGTGTGGGAGTACGAGGAGCGGATGGTCGAGGACGGGGTACTGCCGCGGGGCGCGCAGGTCCGTACCGTGCGCGCCTACGACTTCGGCCGCGCGGTCAATCTGGCCCGGTGGGGATTCCACGCCGGTTACGCCGACCTGCGCACGGCCGGTGAGCACATCGTCCGGGCCGGTGCCGCCTCGATGCGCCACCACGGGTCGTGGGCGGAGATGTCGGCGGGGTTCGTCCTGGGCCGCGCCTTGGGATTCGACGACGGCGCCTTCGGGCCGTACTACACCGACTCCGTGGCGGCCCACCGGCTCCTGACCACGGACCCGCGGAGCCCCTGGCTCAACCTGCCCTGGCACATGTGAGCGGCGCTCCCGCTTCCTGCCCGCCCCGGGTGTCGCCTACAGCCAGCCGTTGCGGCGAAAAAGCAGGTAGAGCACCAGCGACGAACAGGCCATGAAGGCCAGCACCAGCGGCCAGCTGAACACCCAGTGAAAGCCGGGCTGGGGAGCGATGTTCATACCAAAGACCGAGGCGATCAGAGTGGGGACGACCAGGATGCCGCCCCAGGAGGAGACCTTCTTCATCGCCTCGTTCTGGGCCTGGCCGATGAGGGCGCTGTGCACCTCGGTGATCTTCTCGAGCAGCTGGCGGAAGCCGTCGACGTGTTCGCGGGTCGCGGAGACGTGGTCGGCGACGTCGCGCAGGTAGTTGCGCAGCTCGCCGCGGTGTTTCAGACCCGGGCCGGGCAGGTGGGGACCGAGGCGTTCGGGGCGGTCCAGAGGGGACATGAGGCGGTCGAGGACCTCGGCCAGGGGGTCGATGGCGCGTTGGAGCCGAATGGCCTGGCGGGCGAGGCGGTACGTACGCCGAGAGGCGTCACGGTGGCCGTCGAAGACCTGGCCCTCCACCTCGTCGATGTCGTCCTGAAGCGCTGAGATGGAAGGGGCGTAGGCGTCCACGACCTGGTCCAGGACCCCGTAGACCACGGCCAGCGTGCCGTGCGCGAGCATGGCCGGTTCGGCCTCCAGGCGATCCCGGACCGCCATGAAGTCGATCTGCCGAGTGTGCCGGATGGTGATCACGAAGTTCCGCGCCCCGAAGACGTGGATCTCCCCGACCTCCACGGTCTCCGTGTCCTCGTCATAGCGGGCCGGGCGCAGGACGACGAACAGCACCTCGCCGTAGTTCTCGACCTTGGGCCGCTGGTGGGCGACGATCGCGTCCTCCATGGCCAGCCGGGGCAGGTCGAAGCGGTCGGCGGCCTCCAGTAGCTGGTTCCGGTTGGGATCACTCATGCTGACCCACGCCACCAGGTTCTGGTCCGCCTGGACAGCCTGGGCCGCCTCGCTGAGGGAGTCGACCTCGCACTCCCGGTGCCCGTCGCGGTAGAGGACAGTCCAAACGTCTCCCGGCGGGGCGTTGGCGGACAGGGCAGCGCCCGCCCGCCCCAGAGCCATGGTGCGTTCGGGCGCGGATTCGGTCACGGCTGCCCTCCTCTGCCGAGCCTGACCTATGTCTGACCTAGCCTGACCTGCCGATCGTGGCCCGGCGCCGGCGCGGGCGCGCGCCGACACGCCGGGCTCGGCCGCTCCTCCTGGTTGGGTGCGGCCCCGTTCCCGGCCCACACTCACGTGTGCGCGGACGGCCCCCGTCTCCGAGTGAACCGCGTGTGTATTGGGAGTCAGTCGTGCAGACCAGAGGCGCGGATGGTGATGTTGAGGCGGCCGTTCAGGCCCAGGGCGGGGTCGGCGGTGCCTGGGCGAGTGCGGGGCACCCCGTGGTAGGCCATGCGGGAGGGGCCGCCGAAGACGAACAGGTCGCCACTGCGGAGTTCGACGTCGGTGTAGGGGCGAGTACGGGTCTCGGTGTTGCCGAACCTGAAGACGCAGCTGTCGCCGAGGCTGAGCGAGACCACCGGGGCCCGGGAGAGTTCGTCGCGGTCCTGGTGCATGCCCATGCGGGCGTCGGCGTCGTAGAAGTTGACCAGGGCGACGTCGTAGGGGTCGCCCTCGTGCGGGGTGCCGTAGGCGGCCTCGACGGCGCGCGCGGCCAGGGCGTCGAGCAGTTCGGGAAAAGGCTGGACCGGGGTGCCGTCGGGCAGGGTGCGCGCATAGGAGTACGGGCGCCAGTGCCAGCCCAACGAGGTCATCGAGACGCTCATGACCCCGCCGCGCGGCATGGGGTGGCGGCGGGTCCCGGCGAGTCCGCGGGCCCACTCACGGCAGCGTCGGACCAGGTCGGCCTGGGCTTGGGCACTCAGCCAGCCGGGCAGGTGGACAGCGCCCGGGGCGACGGTGACGGTCGGCGGTCCGAACAGCGCTTCGTCCATAAGCCCATCCTGCCCCGCGCGGATGACACTTCCGTGCGGGGCAGCGGTGGGTTCGGTTCGGCTCCGCGAAACTCAGCGGCGCGTGAGGTCGCGGATGTTGACCACGAGGAGCACGACCACGATGAGCACGATGGGCACGGTGA
The DNA here is from genome assembly GCF_000340985.1 of Nocardiopsis valliformis DSM 45023. Lineage (NCBI taxonomy): Bacteria > Bacillati > Actinomycetota > Actinomycetes > Streptosporangiales > Nocardiopsidaceae > Nocardiopsis > Nocardiopsis valliformis. Next base: position 235,870 of record NZ_ANAZ01000012.1, on the reverse strand, counting down.
TGGCAATGCGCCAGTCCGCGATGAAGGCGGCCACCACCCCCACGAACAACCCGATGATCACCGCGGCGATCGCGATCCCGGTCAGGTACTGGACGAACTTGCGGCGGGCGAGGGAGTCGATCGCGGCGAAGGCCAGTACCACCCCGAGCATGGCCCACAAGGTCATCTGCCCGTCGAGCAAGAACAGGGTCAGCGCCAGGGAGGTCAGCAGCAGCGGGGTGCTCAGGGCAACCCACAGGTGCAGGAAGCGGTTGGCGCGCTGCTCACCCGAGGCATAGGGCATGTGCGGTGCCTTGAGGTGCCCGGTCGGGGAGGGCACCAGCGGGGTGTCGCTCTCTAGGGAGCGCAGCAGGGTGTCGCGTTCGTCGGCGAGCAAGACTCGCTTCTCGTAGACCCCTGCGAGCTCCTTCTCCAGCTTCTCGATCCGCTGGGAGTACTCGCGGGCACGCGGTCGGGAAGCGGCCTCGCGGTCCAGGACCATGCGGGCCGAGTCGAGTTGGCGGAGGCGGTCGCGGCGGCTGACGATGTCGCTGTCGATGTCGCGCAGGCGCGCCTGGAGGCCGCTTACGTGGGAGCGCAGTTCGGCGCGGGCGGCGCTCTCGCTGGGCGCCACCTTCTGCAGACCGACCCAGGCCAGCGGGTCGGCCCAGGAGCGGCGGATGGTGCCGTCGCGCTCGTAGCGGGGGCCGCTGGGCGCGCGCTCGCCGTCGAAGAAGTCGCGGGTATCGCGGCCCCATAGGCCGCGGAATCCGCGCACCCAGGGGGTGTCGTCGTCGATGAGGACGGCGTTCCACTCGCGGTCGCCGCCGGGGCCCAGGCGCTCGCCGTCGCCGCGCGCGTAGTCGACGAAGGGCACGCCGATGCCGTGCTGGTTGTTGCCGTTGCCCCCGCGGGAGAAGCGCTGGGTGAAGCGTCGCCAGCCGCGGACCAGGCCGCGCAGGAAGGCGGGGTCGACCTGGATGAGGTAGTCGCCGGGGAGCATCTGGTGCGAGTGCGAGCCCGCGCCGACGTAGATCTTCGGGTGGACGCCGTCCCTGTGCAGTTCGGGGTCGGCCCAGGAGCGGCGCAGGTCGTCGCCGTGGTACTCGTGCGAGGAGGCGCCGACCCAGACCGGGCGGGTGGTGCCGTCGGGGTTCTCCACCACGTAGACAGTGACGCGTTCCCAGTCGGCCTCGTGGTCGTTGACCCCGCCGTAGATCGTACGCCAGTCGTTCATCGCGTAGAAGAACCAGTACTGCAGGATGATGTAGCCGCCCTCGCGGGTGACGCGCCCATAGTAGGTGGCGCCGCCGTTGTCCACACGCTCGCGGTAGCGGGTGACCGAGGCGAAGGTGACACCGCCGGGAACCGCGCCGCGGATGAGCAGCGAGAGCTTCATGAGGATGTCGAGGACGCGGCCGAGCACGCCCACGGCGGCCAGGCGGCCGCTCTTGGGGATGACCGAGCGGGCGATGCCCTTGAAGCGGCGGGCTTCCTCGCGCAGGGTCTCCTCCTGCACGAAACGCAGGTGCTTGTGGCGCCCGGGCCACTCCTCCTCGGCCCGGGAGAGGCGGTCGAGGGTGAGTTCACCGGCGGGGACGATGACGCTCTCCCGTCCGCCGGGTTCCTCGATCCAGAGACTGCAATTGCGTACGTAGGCGTCCACGTCGGTGGGGAAGAAGAGCTCCCCCTTGGTGCACATGAGCACCGGTTCGTGGGCACGCAGAAGTTCGAGGTCAGATTTGGCCGCCATGATTCGGACCAAGTTAGTACATCGGCCGGTGCGGGCGCGCGCCGGAGTGCCGTGGTTCGGTGGTAGGACCTGTCATGCCGTGCAGCCGCCCGATTCGGGAACTTCCCCGGAATCATAAATTGCCACCATGGAAAGTGAGTGAAACGATGGAAATATGACGATGGCGGAGGGGATGCGGATGCGCAGGGAAGAGGCCTGGGACGCCCTGGAGCAAGCCGAGGCCATGGGTGCGAAGGTGCGCCCGATGGGCCGCTGGTACACGCTCTACGGGATCGGGTTCGGCCTGACCAGTATGGTCCTGCTGCTAATCATCGGCATCTCCGCTTCAACCACGGGTGTGGTCGTGGGCACGGTGTTCTACGGGATCTCGCTGACCGCGCTCATCACCTACAACGTGACCCGGCCGGTGAAGCCCCTCGGCCTCGACAAGCTGCACAACTGGAGCATGGCCGTGTGGACCCCGCTCTACTGCGTCGCTGTGGGGGCGGGAGCGATCTTCTTCCGGGGCGAGCTGCTCTGGTGGGTTCCCATGGCTGTGCTGACCGCGCTGCCGACCTCGGTCGCCGGGCTGATCGTGCTGCGCCGCAGTGGGAGCGCGCAGTGAGCCACCCCCGCAGTCGACTGGACGAGGTCATCCACTCCCCCGTCCGGTTCTCCATCGTGGCCGCGCTGGCCTCGGCCAACGAGATCGAGTTCCGGATCCTGCGGGACCTGGTGGAGATCAGTGACTCCTCGCTGTCCAAGCAGATCGCGACCTTGGAGGAGGCCGAGTACGTGGGCGTGACCAAGTTCCGGGTGGGCCGCCGCACCCGGACCTCGCTGGTCCTCACCCCGCAGGGCCGCAAAGCCTTCAAGCAGCACGTCCAGGCGCTGCGCGACATCGCCGACGGTGTGGAGCTACCCCTGCCCGGCTCCGACTGAACCGGGCGGGGTCGGGCCCCGCCCTCGTTCCTCACTTTTGAGCACTGGACTTGCGGGCACTGGACTTCCTGGAAGTGGCCGCGCGTGTCTCTAGTGCGTCCAGGAGGAGCTCCAACACGACCTCGAAGTGGTCCCCTTCGTCGACCTCCGGGAGGAAGGGCGAGACGGCGGCCAGGTTCGGGTGCTCCCGTGCGGAGGCGGTGAGATAGGAGCGGCGCCAGGCGGACTGCTCCTCCTCCTGCTGTTCCCGGTCCAGGGTGTGGAGGCCCGCCTCATAGGAGCTCAGGGCGAAGGCCGTCTCCGTGAGCGCCCGGTAGTACGTCGCGGCGTCCCGTTCGACGAACCCTGCCTGGCGGAGCGCGCCGACGACCGCGTCGCTGCCCCGCAGCTCCGCCGGGCCGCGGGTGACCCGGGTGGAGACCAGGGCCGCCACCCTGGGATGTGCCAGGCTGGCCCGCCGGATGCGTCGGGCCAGGTCGGCCAGGGTCTCCCGCCAGGTGTCCGCCGCGGTGAAGTCCCGCAGCGCCTCATCGAGCAGGCGCTCGGCCAGCCCCAGCAGGATGGCGTCCTTGCCGGAGAAGTGCCGGAGCACCGCCGTGTGGTTGGAGCCCAGCTCCTTGCCCAGCCGCCGCAGGGTCAGGGCGTCCGGGCCGTCGTTCTCGATGACGGTGCGGGCCGCGTCCAGGATGCCGTCCGGGGTGAGCCCGGCCGACGGTGGGCGACCGCGCCGCGCGGCGGGCCGCCCTGTCGCAGGGGCCCCGTGAGCGGGATCGGCGTCGGGATCGGTACCCGACCCCTCTCCTTCACTTCCTCCGCTCATCGGCTCTCCTCCAGGTAGGCGACCACCGCATGCAGGGCGGCCACGGTCTCGGCGTCGCGTTCGTGATCGTCGGCGGTGGGCCAGGCGCTGGTCTTGACGATGACCACGTCGGCCTCGGGGTCGACCCACAGGAACTGGCCGTGAATGCCCAGACCGGTGAAGCCTCGCCGCTCACCGCCCAGGGTCCACCACAGGTCGGAGTAGCCGTAGTGCGGCATACCGGTCGGCCCGAGCTTGCCTACCTCCAGGTGGGGGACCCCGGCCCCGCGCGCGCGTTCGACCCACCCCTCGGGGAGGAGCTGTTCGCCGTCGTGGACCCCGCCCCGGGACATGAGCAGGCCGACCTTGGCCAGGTCCCGGACGGTGGCGTTGAGGGAACCTCCCGCCAGCGCGGTGCGCGGACGCTCACGGGTCAGGAAGTAGTAGGCGTCGTCCTCCGCCCCGATCCGGTCCCAGAGGCGGTCGGCGGCGTACTCGGCGATGGGCATGCCGACCGCGGCTTCGAGTACCCATCCCAGCACCTGGGTGTCCAGCGTCGAATAGTTGAAGCGGGTGCCCGGCGGCACCGTGGTCGGAACCCGCTTGAGCACGGCCAGCAGGGAGCCGCCGCCGGTCACCGCCCGTTCGAAGTCGTTGATGGTGGCCGAGGGGTCCGGATAGTCCTCCAGGTACTCGTCCCCGGCGCCGCTGCTCATCCTGAGCAGGTCCTCGACGGTCGCCTCGGCGTAGGCGGTGCCCGCCAGGTCCGGGCGGTGGTCCGCGACCCGGTCCTCCAGGGAGCCGATGTCGCCCTCGGCCAGGGCCATCCCGACCAGGATCGAGGTCACGGACTTGGTGAGGGAGAAGAGCTGGAATCGGGTGTGGGGTCCGGCGAAGCGCCCGGGATAGGTCTCGTGGACGAGAACGCCCCTGTGCACGACCGCGAAACCGGTGGTGTTGGTGGCGTCGTGCAGTTCGCCCAGGGTGCGCCGGCGGCCCTGGTACTCGTAGACCACCGGAAGCGGGCGGGCAGTGCGGGGCAGGGGGCGCGGTGCACCGGAGCGGGGCACCTCCTGGGTGGGCATGAGCGCGTCCATGTGCGTGAACGTCCACTCGTTGATCGGGCGCCGGGTGGCGATCTCGGCCTGGTTGCGCCACAGCCACATCGCTCCGGCACCCAGGCCCGCGCCCAGCCCGGTGGCGGCCGCCACTGTCGCCAGGCTCCTGATCGATCGGGATCGGCTCGATTCCATCGCTCACCCTTCTCGCAGTCTCCGCGTCGTCTTTTCGTTCCAATGGTGACACCACCGGAACAAAAAGGGCAAGAGTGAACCCGCGCACAGCGTGGTGCGCGGGTCAGGTCGACCCCGGCCAGGGACCGGGTGAAGGTTTGACGGTCCTCCGCCGCGCTGCGTCCGCCCCCGCGGGGGCGCGCGGCGAAGGACCGGTCTCAGGCGACCCGCTCTGGTAGGCAGGCCTCCTGGTCAGGTGACCCGGGGACGCCGTCCTTCGTCCCCGAGCCGGTCTTGGTGTGCCGCGCGCGTACCGCCTTCACGGACCTTGCGGCCTTCGCGGACCTTGCGGCCTTCGCGGACCTGCGCCCGGGCACGGCGGGTTTAGCGCTCCGGTCGCCTCGGGCGGCGCCGATCCCAGCAACCACCACGAGACCCATCCCGACCAGCTGCACGGCGACCGGCGCCTGACCAATGATGATCAGACCCATCACCAGGGCCACGGCGGGCTCCAGGCTGGAGAAGGTGCTGTAGGCGGTCCGGCTCATCCGCTGGAGGGCGATCATCTCCAGCAGGAACGGCACCATTGGGAAGAGCAGCGCAATGAGCAGCGTGAACATGATCAGCCCGAGGTCGGGCTCGGCGATCGCGGCCGGGGCGCCCAGCGGCGCGGTGACCAGCGCGCCGACGGTCATCGCCAGGGCCAGGCCGTGCACGGCCTTGAAACCGGAGCCGACCCGCTGGGTGAGCACGATGTAGCCGACCACGCAGACCGCTCCGGCCAGCGCGAAGCCGACGCCGACCAGGTCGAGATCGCCCATCCAGGGGCGGGTCAGGCAGACCACGCCGACTACGGCGGCGACGATCCACACGAGTTCGCGGCGGCGGCGCATGGCCGCCACGGCAACCACGAGGGTGCCCAGGAACTCGATGGAGGTGGCGGTGCCCAGTTCGATCCGCGCCGTCGCCTCGGAGTAGAACAGCATCATCCCCGCGCTCGCTGTGCCCAGGATCACCACAGCCCCCAGCTCACGGGCGGTCGCCGCGCGCACGGCCCGCCACAGAGAGGGACCGCCGAGCATCAGGAGCAGCAGCGCCGCCCACGTCAGCCGCAGCCAGGTGATCGTGGCCGGGCTCGCCTGATCGAAGGCGATCACGGCCAGGGCACTGCCGGTGTGCAGCGTGAACATGGCGATGAGCAGCATCAGCGGCGCCGGGACCTGAATCCGGGCACGACGGGACGAAGAGAGGAATGAGGGGATCACCCGACTATTGCACCGATATCGTTCGTTTCTGTCCACGAACTGATGGTTGATGAAGCATGTAGTTTTGGTTGATGGATTTCACGCGCCTCCGCCTGCTCGTCGAACTGGAACGATTCGGCACGATGGCCGCTGTGTCCGAGGTCACAGGCATGAGCACCTCCGCGGTGTCCAAACACTTCGCCGTTCTGGAGAAGGAGGCGGGTGTCCCGCTCCTCGTCCCGGACGGGCGGCGGGTACGGCTCACCCCGGCTGGCCGGCGACTGGCCGAGCACGCCGTGGACATCCTCGCGCGGGTCGAGACGGCCCAGGCCGAGTTCGACGGCGACACCGAGCCGGTGGGCCGCGTCGACCTGGTGATGTACACGTCAGCGGCGCCGATCGTGCTCCCGGCGGTACGCCGACTGCGGCGCGACCACCCCGGTATAGACATCCGCCTGACCGAGTACGAGTCGGACCAGGCTCTGGGTCTGCTCCAGGACGGCGGGGCGGATCTGGGGGTGGTGTACCAGTACAGCCTTCTCCCCCGAGAATTCCCGGGCACGCTGACGGTGTACCCGGTGGGAACGGAGGGTCTGCTGCTCTCCCAACCCTCCGAGGGCGCGGACAGCCGGACGCTGACCCGGCGCCGCCTGCGCGAGCTCGCGGACGCCTCCTGGATCGCCAGCCCCTACCGGGGTGACGAGGAGGCCCTGCTGCAGCGCATGTGCGCCGACGCCGGGTTCACCCCCCGGATCCGGCACCGCGTGGACACCCTGGAGCTGTTCGAGGAACTGGTGGCCACCGGGGTGGGGGTGGGCGTGGTACCCCGGCTGTCGAGCACCACCCGGCGCGGGGTCGCGCACGCACCGCTGGGCGAGCTGGGCGGGGTGCGCCAGGTGTACCTGGCCGGGCGCACCGGCGGCTGGGCCTGGCGGCCGATCCGGGTGGTCGCCGCCTATCTGCACCAGGCCGCGGAGGACGTGCTCAACGACGTCCCGCCGCTGCCGTTCTGACCGCCGGAACCTGCCCAGGCGGGGCTCGGCGAGAGGAGGTAAGGGCTCAGCCCGCGATGGCGAAGGGACCGACCGAGGGGACCGGGACCTTGCTGGCGGCCTCGCGGATCGCGGTGAGCAGGGGCTCGGGGGTGGCCCCGGCCCGGGAGAGGACGACGATGTGGCGGCGAGCGGTCTCGCGTACCCCGCGCACGACAATTTGCGGGTGGTTGAGCCCGGTCCAGGCCAGGCGCGGCATCAGGGCGACCCCCAGACCCGCCTGGACCATGGAGAACACGGCGCTGAAGTCGTCGACGGTGTGCACGACCCGCGGCTGGAACCCCGCCTGGTTGGCGGCGGCGGTCACGCACGCGTGCCAGGCGGTGCCGGGCGCGGACATGATCCAGTCCTCCTCGGCCAGGTCGTCGGCCAGGTGGAGGCTGGTGCGGGTGGCCAGGGGGTGCTGGTAGGGCAGGATCGCGTCGAAGAGCTCGACCATGACCGGGTCGCTGCGGAAGTCCGGGTCACCCGCGGCCGGGAGGTGGCTGCTGGACATGGTGACGGCCACGTCCAGGCGGCCGGAGCGCACCATCTCGGCGCTGTCCTCGGGCTCGGCCTGCACGACCTCGAAGTGCCACCCGGGGTGGCTGCCGCGCAGGCGGGCCAGGGCAGGGGCGACCAGGTCGCTGATGCCGGTGGAGAAGGAGCCCACCCGGACGACCCCGCGGTCGCCGTCGGCGTACTCGGCCAGGTCGGCGGTGGCGCGCTCCATCTCCGCGAAGATGACGTGCGCGCGCTTGAGCAGGACCCGGGCGGCACCGGTGAGCAGGAAACGACGGCCTTGGCGTTCGACGAGGGGAACCCCGGCCTCCTTGGCCAGGGCGGCGAGCTGTTGGGAGACCGCCGACGGGGTGACGTTGAGCGCCTCCGCCGTGGCTGCCACCGTGCGGTGGTGGTCAAGGGCTTGAAGGAGCTGCAACCGCCGAACGTCGATCATGTCCTCCAATTTATGACAGAACGGCCAGGTTTCGACGGAGTTTCGGACAGATAACCCACTCTCAGGAGGTGATTCCGTACACACCGTCCACCCCTCCTCCGCCACCCTCACTACGAAGCCCGCAAAAGAAAGATTCAAGATTCTTTCTCTCTAGTGATGTCGCGTGCGCTTTTTCTTCGTGTCGCACCTGTTCCGGCCGATACCGGCACGTACAGTCAGACCCAGCAGCTCAACCACGGGGACGCAGAATGCGACCCCCAGGGGATCAGCACCCAATGCTGGTGGAACGGGTGAGAAGAACATGCAAACTTCGCTGATGACCAAACCTCGTTCGACGAACGTCGGTGTCCTTGGCTTCCGCTACCTCGGAGCACACGAGGTGGAGGAGCTCGCCGACCTGTGGGGTGCCCTGCACCAGCAGCACACGGTGACCGCCCCGCACCTCGAGGACATCATCAGCGCGGTGGGCCTGGACGAGTCCTGGCGGCGCCGTCGCGCCCAGTACCTGAACTGGCTGCGCGACCCCGACACCATGGCGATCCTCGCCGAGCACGAAGGCGATCTGGCCGGGTACGCGATGGTCACCATCCGTGAGAACGCCCAGGGCAGCTGGGACCGCGGTGAGCGGGTCGCCGTCGTGCAGACCTTCGCCATCGACCCCGAGTACACCGGTGCCGGCGTCGGCTCCAAGCTCCTGGAGGAGGTGCGCCGCCAGCTCGCCGCCATGGGCATCCGGGACATCGAGTTCTCCGCGCTGGCCACCGCCTCGGAGGACATCAGCTTCCTGGAGCAAGAGGGCTTCCGCCCCTTCGTCACCACGATGGTCTGCCGCGTGGACGGCTTCGGCGCCCACGACTGACCACTCTCCCGGGCGTTTCCCGGCGTACCGGTGTCCGGTGACGCCGCCCAGAACGAGCCCCCGCGCGGTCATACCCACGTCCCGCGCGGGGGCTTCTCCGTACCCGGGCAGAGACGGCCCCGAGCGACACACCCGCTCTGCGCAGCTCGGCAAGGCCCAGGCCCGAAGCGCTACGCTCGGCCCGTGGCCTCCTCCGACTCCAGCACCTGCATCTTCCCCGGCTGTACCCGCCCGGTCCCTCGCGGTTCCTCCCCCGGACGGCCGCCGCAATACTGCGACCTGCCCGAACACACCCGCTGGCGGGCGTGGAAGGAACGCCAGCGCCTGGCCCAGGAGGCGGAGAACGCGGAGGAGGCGGTCCGCTCCGAACAGGAGGAGGGCACCGCCGCCAAGCCCGCCCAGGGCGCCGAGCCCGTCACCGCGGCCCGGCTGCGCGCCGACGACCTCCTGACCCGCTTCGCCGTGCAGGCCGAACAGCTCGGCGCCACCCTGGACTCGGCCACCCAGGCCTTCGCCACCATGTCCGACCCGGCCGCCGCCGAGGCACAGGTCGAGGCCGCCCGGCTGGCCGCCGCCCGCCAGGTGTCGGAGGCCGATTCCGCCCGGTTGGAGGCGGAGAACCGCCGCCGCGAGGCCGAGGCGGCCCGGCGTTCCGCGGAGGAGACCACAGCCGCCGCGGTGAGCGCCACCCAGGACGCCGAGCGCATGGCCGAGGAGGCCCTGAGCCGCCGGGACGCCGCCGAGGCCGAGCGCCACAAGCAGACCGAACTGGCCCGCACCGCCACCGCAGAACGCGACGCGGCCGTGGCAGAGGCCAACTCCGGGCTGGCCGCCGCCGAACACCGGATCGCCGAGACCACCGAACGCGCCCGCGCCGAACTGGAACGCGAGCGCGCCGAGGCCGCCCGGATCCTGGAGCGCGCCCGGACCGAGGCCGAGCGCCTACGCACGGAAGCGGCCGAGCAGTCCCGCCGCCGGGACGAGGCGGAGCTGGCCGAACGCGGTGCCCTGGCCCGGGCCGAGCGCGCCGAGGAGCAGGCCGCCCGCGACGCCCAGGTCCTGGCGCAGGAGCGCACCCGGTTCGGTGCCGAACTGGAACGCGCCCACCAGCGGTTGGAGTCCGACCGTGCCGCCGCCGAGGCAGAGCGCGCCCGCCTGACCGCCGAGCTGGACCGGCTGACGGCCGACCGCGAACGTCTGACCGCCGAGCTGGACACCCAGCGCCGTAACGCCGAACTCACGCTCACCGAGGCCCGCGAGGCCGCCGCCGCACGCCTTTCGGTGGCCGAGGAGGCCCGTGACCGTGCCCTGGAGCGCGCCGAGCGGGCCGAGACCGAGCTGGAGCGTGCGAGCGGAGACCGTGCGGAAGCCGTCGCCAAAAGCTCCTGAGCCGGCATACACGTGACCTACGTGCCCTTTCGTCCCGGTATTTCGGCTTAGGATGGCCTCGTGCGAGATCTGGGAACCACTGGTGAGACCGGTCCGATGAACCTGGGCGGGGACGACGCCGCCAAGGCCCCGGAGCGCGTCACAGTGGGTGAGCGGCCGCGACCACGCGTCGACCTCAAAGCGGTGTTCGGTCTGGAGGCGGGCCCCTGGGCCTGGACCACCGCTGTGCAGGCGACCATCGCGATGACGGTCTCCTTCGCCCTCGCCTCGCTGATCTTCGGCCCCCAGATCGGCACCCTCGCCGCCCTGGGATCCATGACCGTCCTGTACGAGAAGAAGACCCCCTACGCCTACCGCGCCGCCGCCCTGGGCCTGGTGGGGCTGGGCTTCGTCGCGGCGGTGACCCTCAACTCACTCGCGGCCTCGCTCTCGCCGTGGGCGGCGGTGGTCTCCATCGGCTTGACCGCCGGGATCGCCACCTGGGTGTGTGCCGCCTGGCGGGTGGACAAGCCCGGCACGATGTTCTTCGTCCTGGTCGCCACCATCTCCACGATCGCCCCCGGCGGACTGGCCGAGGTGCCGCTGCACGCGCTGGTCGCCGCGTTGGGCGCGGCCGTGGGCTGGGCGGTGTCGATGTCGGGCGCCCCGCTGCGCGCCCGCCACCCCGAGTACCAGGCGGTGGCCGGGGCCTACCGGGCGCTGGCCACACTGCTGCGATCGGTCGGTACACCCGAGCTCGACCACGCACAGCACTCGGCCTCGGTGGCCCTGGCCGAAGCCTGGCGGATCGTGCTGCTCGGCCAGACCCGCGGTTACCGCACCACACCCGAGGCGGCCCGGCTGCGCGCCCTGCTGCGCTGGGTCTCCGACATCCACCTGGCCGCAACCCAGGTGTGCATGGCCCGGCCCACCACGCTGCCCGAGGAGGCAGCGGAGTTCGCCGACCAGATGGCGCTGGCCGTCGCCGACCCCGGCAGCGCGCCCGACCCGGACTCCCTGGACGAGCTGCGCCGGGGCATGCGGCCGCGCTCGCTGGAGGCGCGCCTGTACAACCTGCTCTCAAGGGCCGCCCAGGCCGCCCGCCGCGGCCACGACGAGGAGGAAGAGGACAACAAGCGCACCGCCAACCTGCACGACGACCGCTACCCCGCCCTGTGGAGCTCGCTGCGCTCCAGCCTGACCAGCAGCGATTCCCTGATCCGCCCGACCGCGCTGCGCATGTGGCTGACGGTGACCCTCGCGGGCGCGTTCGGTCTGTCGATGGGCCTGGACCACTACTACTGGGTGGCCCTGACCACCACCGCGGTCCTGCAGGGCGGCAACGTGGTGCTGACGATGAACCGCTCGGTGCAGCGTTCGCTGGGCACCCTGCTCGGTGTGCTGGGCGGGGTCGCGCTACTCACGCTCGACCTGCCGCTGGCCGCGGTGATCCTCCTGGCCGGGCTGTTCCAGGGCGCCACCCAGCTGGTCGTGGGCCGCAACTTCTTCTACGGCTCGGTGCTGCTCACCCCGATGGCGCTGATGCTGTCCTACACCGCCAACCCCTACCCCGTAGCCGAACTAGCCGGGTCCAGGATCATCGACACCCTGGTGGGTTCGGCCTTCGGCATGCTGGGCGCGCTGTTGCTGTGGCGTAAGGCCTCGGCGGCCCGCCTGCCCCAGGCCATCTCGGGCGTCCTGGAGAGCACCCGCCAGTGCATGATGGCCGTGCTGGACCAGGACGTGGAGATCACCGAGAAGCGCCGCTACCAGCTGCGCCGGGACATGCGGGCCGCCCTGGTGAACCTGCGCGGTGTGTACGAGAGCGCCATCGGCGACGTACCCCGCGCCGCCTCCACCCGCCCGCTGTGGCCGGTGGTGGTGGCCACCCAGCGCATCGGCTACCTGGCGCTGGCGGCACTGACCCAGGACCGCAGCCCGGACCACGCGGGCACGATCACCCTCCAACGGGTGGACCTGGCCTTCCACGAACTCATCGCCTCGATGGAGGAGCGCCGTACCCCGCGCCTGGGCGCCCTGCCGCGGCTGCCCGCCTACCCCCGGATCAACATGGAGCTGCGGGCGCTGGCCAACTCGATGACCAGTGCCGTCGCCCAGGACGAGCGTTCCGCCCAGCAGGAGGCCGAACGCCGCGCCCAACGCGAACGGCGCCGAGCCCAGAAGGACGTCGACGCCGACCTGTGATCCCCGGCCACATCTTCAGTCCGTGATCTTGCTACCAGAAGCCAGAATCCGCTGAAACCCAAGGCGCCGAACTTGCTTCTGGTAGCAAGATCACCGGGGGTGGGCGGAGGCTGGGTCAGTCGGTGAGGGCGAAAGCCCGCACAGGGAAGGCCGCCAGGCCGCGGACCTTGGCCGGGACCGCGTAGAAGGAGAAGCCGTCCGCGGGGAGTTGGTCGAGCAGGCACAGGTGCGTGACGATCGGGATGCCCGCGGCGAGCAGGGCGGCCTGGGCGGGGCGAGCGCCCTCGGCGGCGGGTGAGGTGTCGTCGACGCTGACCGAGTCGATGCCGACCAGGGTGGCCCCGGCCTCGACGAGGGCCTTCGCGGCGGTCTCGGTGATGTGGGGGTGATCAAACTGCCCGTAGGCCTCGGTGCGCCAGTGGCGGTCCCAGCCGGTGCGCACCAGGACGGCGCGGCCGCGCAGGTCGAGCCCGGCGAAGGCCTCGGGGCCGATCTGGCGGTCGCCGGTGGCAGTCACCACCACGCCTGGCAGGTCGGCCACGCGTTCCAGGTCCAGGTCGGCCGGGTCGGCCCCGTCCCGGTAGCGGTGGGCGGGCATCTCGACGTAGGTTCCGGTCGCCCCGACCATCGTGACTCGGCCACTGCTGTTCCCGTGTCCGGGTACACCTCCTGCGACGGTGGTGCTCTCCTCGATCACCGGTTCGGGCAGGCCCGGACAGGTGGTCATCCCGTCGGTGATCTGGTGGCTGACATCGACCAGTTTCGGCATGGCTGTCTTCCTCACTCGCGTCCGGCTCAGGGAGTGTTCGGTGGACACTTGCCCTGCTGCGCGTCGCTCCAGTGGCACGGGTGCACCGCTCGCGGACGGGCAGCATCCACCGAACACTCCCTGCCCCTGACCTGGATCAGAGGTCTAGACCATCACCCTAGCGCGCGTGGCGTAGGTCACGGCAGTGGTACGGGGTCCTGATCTTGGGGGACCTCGACCCCGCGACCTCCTGTCGGACCCGGATAAGCTCTGGTGGCACGACCGGGACCCCCTGAATCCCCGCGTCGCGCCGGTGCACCCCGCACATCCCGCAGACCCCGCGCGAATCCGCCACCCACCGAGAAGGGGCGACTTCATAGTGTCACTGTACGGAGCGGCCAAGGCCGTCGTCGCACCCGCCAGCCGCGTGGTGTGGCCACAGAAGGTGGAGGGCGCCCAGCACGTCCCCGATCAGGGTCCGGTGATCCTGGCCGCCAACCACCTGTCGATCATCGACCCCCTCTTCATCGGGGTGGCCTGCCCCCGGCCGGTGCGCTTCATCGCCAAGAAGGAGCTCTTCGACGAGAGCACGTTCGCGAAGAGGATCATGGCGCGAGCCCTGAAGGCACTGGGCCCGGTCTCGGTGGACCGCCGACCGGGACAGAGCTCCCAGGAGGCGATGAACAACAGCCTGGACGTGATCAACGGCGGCGAGGTCTTCGGAATCTTCCCCGAGGGCACCCGCTCCCCCGACGGCCGGCTCTACAAGGGTCAGACCGGCCTGGCCTGGCTGGCACTGAGCACGGGAGCCCCGGTGGTCCCGGTCGCCCTCACCGGCACCCAGCGCATCCTGCCGCCCGGCCGCAAGATCCCCTCGTTCAACCGCGTGGGCGTGCGCTTCGGCGAGCCGGTGGACCTCTCCCCTTGGGAGGGCAGGGCGGACAAGGCCAAACCACGGCGGGAGGCGACCGACGCCATCATGGACGCGATCGCCAAACTGTCCGGACAGGAGCAGATCGCCCGATACGCTGCCTCGGTCAAGGCCGAGCTCGGGCAGTAGTGACTTTCCCCACAGCTGCCTCGGGGCTGATTCAGCCCTGACGGGGCGTTGACCCCACACTGAAGGCCCTTTCGGCGAGCCCGAACCCGGCCTCCTGCCTGGATCGCAGTCCCCGAGCGGCGATCCGCAGACTTTTTGCTTACCCGGCGGGGCGAGCAGAATTCCCTACCCTTATAGTGGGGTTTTCCGGTGGCCACATCGGTTACATTAGGCAAGCCTTACCTATGGCGTCCGACCCTGGCGCGAAGACTTGGAGCTGTGCGATGACGCGACCACTGCGAGTGGGAATCGTGGGTGCGGGCCCGGCGGGAATCTACGCCGCGGACCTGCTCACCAAGGACGAGACCCTGTCCGCGTGCGGCACGTCCGTCAGCATCGACATCCTCGACAAACTGCCCTCGCCCTACGGCCTGGTCCGCTACGGCGTAGCCCCCGACCACCCCCGGATCAAGCAGATCCAGGGTGCGCTGCACAAGATCCTCGACAAGCCGGAGATCACCTTCTACGGCAACATCGAGTACGGCGTGGACCTCAAGCTGGAGGACCTGCGCCGCCACTACGACGCGGTCATTTTCGCCACCGGCAGCGACCGCGACCGCCCGCTGGACATCCCCGGCGTCGACCTGCCCGGCAGCCACGGCGCCGCCGACTTCGTCTTCTGGTACGACTCCCACCCGGACGTCAACCCGTCCTGGCACGTGGACGGCACCAGCGTCGCCGTGATCGGCGCGGGCAACGTGGCCGTGGATGTCGCGCGCATCCTGGCCAAGGACGCCGACGACCTGCTGACCACCGACATCACCGACAACGTCTACGAGGGTCTGCGCGCCAAGCAGATCACCGACGTGCACGTGTTCGCCCGCCGCGGCATCGCCCAGTGCAAGGCCACCCCGATGGAGCTGCGCGAGTTGGACAAGCAGCCCGGCGTCGAGGTCCTGGTCTACGCCGAGGACTTCGAGATGGACGAGGGCAGCCTCAAGGCCTGCGAGGAGTCCAACCAGGTCAAGACCAACGTCAAGGTCTTGCAGAATTGGGCGATCCGGGACGAGCGCGGCGCCGAGCGCCGCCTGCACCTGCACTTTCTGCACTCGCCCGTGGCACTCCTGGGCGAGGACAAGGTCACCGCGATCCGCACCGAGCGCATGGAGCTGACCGGCGACGGCAACGTCAAGGGCACCGGTGAGTTCGTCGAGACCGAGGTCCAGGCCGTCTACCGCGCCATCGGTTACCTGGGGTCGCCCCTGGCCGACCTGCCCTTCGACGAAGAACGCGGCGTCGTCCCCAACTCCGGGGGCCGGGTCCTGGACCTGGACGAGGAGCACGTGGACGGCGTCTACGCCACAGGCTGGATCAAGCGCGGCCCGGTCGGCCTCATCGGTCACACCAAGGGCGACGCCCTGGAGACCGTGACCAATCTGGTCGCCGACCGCGACTCCTTCACCCCGGCTGTCGAGCCGGACCCGGTGGCCTTCCAGGCTCTGCTCACCGAGCGCGGTGTCCAGTACACCACCTGGGAGGGCTGGAAGCTGATCGAGGCCAAGGAGGAGGAGCTGGGCGCCGAACGCGGCCGCAAGCGCCTCAAGCTGCTCACCCGTGAAGAACAGACCAGCATCGCACGCCAGGCCTGACGGCCTCGTGTGAGCTTCCCGGCCGGTCCCGTACCCCTTTGCGGGACCGGCCCTTTGTCTTTACCCGATTCGCGCTGTCTTGCACCGTGAGATTGCGCATGTGACTCTCTCATAGTTCGTGGAACAACTCCCCGGACGTATGGGTTAGAGTCACTGTTGGTCGGTGTGGTAGCAAGTGTCCCCCGGGCCTCAACTATTGCCTTCGCGGAATACCGCGTCCGGCACCCGCCCCAGGTGGGCGGGCAGACCGGGCGGCCAGGAGCCCCGTTGTGCGCCGCGCCGAGAGGCGACCGCCATGCCGACCATCATCCTCGTGCCCCGCTCCCACCGAGGTGGGAGCGGGGCATCGTGGTATCCCCAGGAAACGTAACGAAGGACGGTCAGGCGTGGACGAACGGTCCCCCCGGCAGCCGGATTCCTCCGGGCCGCCCGAGGATTCGGACGGTACACAGGCGCATCAGTCGCGCCCGGAGAACCCCTACCGAATCCCCCAGCGGCCTCCCGGGGCCCGCCCCACGGAGACCGGGAACTTCGGCTTCGACCGCCCGCGCCCGGCGGAGCCCGAAGCCCCTCCCGCGTCCGGGCCGAGCACACCCGCCGAAGAGCCCCGCGAGCCGTGGGGCACTCCGGTGGAGCCTAGGCCCGCCCAGGAGAGCTGGAACGAACCGACCCAGTCCCAGGGGTCCCAGTCCCACGAGTCCTGGGGCACGCCGCCGGCGGCGGCGGCGGAACCGCAGACTCCGCAGGAGCCCTGGGGTACCCCCGTCGAGCCAAAACCCGCCCAGGAGAGCTGGGGCACCCCCGTAGAGCCGCAGGCCTCCCAGGAGTCTTGGGGGCAGCCCTCCGGGTCCAAGGAGAGCTGGAACGAACCGGCCGGGGCACAGCCTTCGCCGGGGTCCTGGGGCACGCCGCCGGCGGCGGAACCGCAGACCTCCCCCGAACCCTGGGAGCGGCCCGCCGAAGAACCCCGCGAGCCCTGGGGCACCCCGGTGGAGCCCAGGCCCGCCCAGGAGAGCTGGGGTGCTTCGGCAGGGTCCCAGGATCGCTGGGACGTCCCCGCGGAACCCGAAAGCACCCAGGAGTCCTGGGGCACGCCGCCGGCGGCGGCGGAACCGCAGACCTCCCCCGAGCCTTGGGGAACCCCCGTGGAACCGCGCTCCGCCCAGGAGTCCTGGGGGCACCCCTCCGGGTCCCAGGAGAGCTGGAACGAACCGGCCGGGGCACAGCCTTCGCCGGAACAGTGGGGCGCCCCCGTCGAGCCCAGGCCAGCCCAGGAGAGCTGGAACGACCACGGTGCCGGGCAGCAGCAGGACTGGGCCCAGGCCGCTCAGGGCTACGGGCAGCACGGCTACGAGGAGCAGGGGAACCAGAGCGCCGGGACCTCCCCCGAGGCCTGGGAGACCCCGTACGGGGGTCAGCCCGCCTATGCGGGCGACACCCCCTACCCCGGTTCCGCTCCGGAGCCGCCCGCCGGGCCCGCCCCAGGCGAGGGTGAGAACCGCAGCGACAGCTACGAGTTCCTCTACAGCGGTCCGGGTGGCACGGCCTCCGGCGGCCAGGGCGGCCCCGGTGGCCCCCAGGGCCCGGACGACCCCTACGACGATGACTACGACGACTACGACCCCGGTCCGCCGCCGCCCCGGAAGAAGTCCCGCCGCGGGCTGATCATCGGTGTGGTCGCGACCGTGCTCGTGCTGGCGCTGGCCGGCGGCGCCGCCGGGTGGTACGTGTACACGCTGCCCCAGCCGGAGGAGGCTACGGCCGAGTACAAGGCTGCCTGGGAGGGCCAGGACTACGCGCGCCTGGCAGCAGTGACCACCGGTGGCGACGCCGAGCAGACCCTCGCCGGGATCGACACCGGACTGGGCGTGGACGGGGTCGCGGTCGAGGTCGGCGCACCCACCACGGAGGGCAGCACCGGCAGCGCCCCCTACGAGGTGACCGTGTCGCTGACCAACGCCGACGACTGGGGTTGGGAGGGTGAGCTCCCGCTGGTGCGGGAGGACGGCGAGTGGCTGGTCGAGTTCTCGCCCGAGGTCGCCTACCCCGGGCTCGGCGAGGGCCAGATCCTGGCCCGTACCGCCGTATGGGGCGAGCGCGGCCAGATCCAGGCCGCCGACGGCACCCGGCTGGACAGCCCGGACATCTCCGGTTCCCTGCAGATGATCGTGGGTGAGCTGGGCGAGGCCGACGAGGACGACGTCGAGCGGCTCGGCCCGGCCTACAGCGTCGGCGACACCATCGGCAAGAGCGGGCTCCAGCGCAGCTACGAGGAGCAGCTGGCCGGTGAGGCCGCGACCACCATCGTGATGGTGGACGCCGCCGAGGCCGAGGACGGCGACTCCCTGGAGGCCACCGAGGAGAACACCGTCGCGACCCTGGACGGGTCCGACGGCGAGCCCATCACCACCAGCATCGACATGACCGTCCAGAGCGCCGCAGCCAGCGCCATCATCGACGCCGGCGACCCCGCCGGTCTGGTGGCGATCCGCCCCTCCACCGGTGAGGTCCTGGCGGTGGTGAACGTGCCCGGCGGGTTCAACCGGGCCTTCGAGGGCCAGTACGCGCCGGGTTCGTCTTTCAAGATCGTCACCTACAGCGCTCTGCTGGACAACGGCCTGTCCGCGGACGCCACCATGAACTGCCCCGAGGAGTACGATCCGGGCGGCTGGACGTTCGTCAACGCCGGTGGCGCCGAGTACGGTGATCAGTCGGTGACCGAGGCGTTCGCGACCTCCTGCAACACCGCCCTGGTGCACGAGATCGGCCAGCGGTTGAGCGCGGACAACCTCCAGGCGAGCGCCGAGCAGTTCGGCATGAACTCCCCTCTGGACCTCGGTGTGAACACGCTCGAACCGAGTTTCCCAGTTGCGGAGGGTGTCGTCATGATGGGCGCACAGGGCATCGGCCAAGGCCAGGTCCTCACCTCACCGCTGCACATGGCGACGGTGCCGTCGGCGATCGCCGACGGTTCCTGGCGCCACCCCGTACTGGTCACCGAACCCGCCAGGGAGGACCTGCCCGAGCCCAACCCGATCGCCAACGCGGAGGCCATCCGGCCTATGATGCGCGCCGTGATCACCGAAGGCACCGCCAAGGATGCCGGTTTCCAGGGCGAGGTGTACGGCAAGACGGGCAGTGCCGAGTACGGCACCCCGGATGAGGACGACGAGCTGCCCACCCACGCCTGGATGGTCGGCTACAAGGGCGACGTCGCCTTCGCGATCGTGGTGGAGGGCGGAGGAGGCGGCGGGTCCGTGGCCGGTCCGCTGGCTGCCAAGTTCACCAACGCCCTCTGAGCTTGTCGTTCAACCCAGGCCCGTGGCCCGGAGACTTCTCCGGCCACGGGTTTCGTCGTTGCCCCGACAACGGCAACGGCCGCCCCGCGTGCTTCGAGATGTCGGGTGACGAAACAACAGGAGATGGCCGCTATGACGGGTCCTGCCGATGACACCGTCCGCGCCGAGTCGTTGTCCGCCTTGTTCCGGTACCGGACCGGCCTGCACCCCTGCCTGCGCCGCCCCTGGGAGCGCGCAGCCCGGCAGGGCAGGCCCCCGGCCCGGGTGCGCCTGGTTCCTGACGGCTGGCCCCCTGACCACCGGCCGCCGGTCACACGGGCTCCAGTTCCTGCTCAACGGTGGTCTACCGACGTCACCGCTGTTCGACGAAGGCACGGTAGGTGTCGAGTACGTCGGGCGCGAGAAGCGCACGGGGCCAGAGGACCGCGGTCAACAGGCCCAAAGGCGCGGACTCCCCCACTGCCGGTCGGGCCATGGAATGTGCGGCATCGAATCGCTCGACGCGCACGTCCGGGCCGAGTATCCGCGTGTAGACACGTGCGGTCTCGTCGGCGTCGACGTTGAGGTCGTGGTCTCCGAGCATGAGGAGGACGGGGACCCCGCGGACGGACATGGCCTCCAGGTCGGCGGTCGCGTCAGCACGGAAGTTGCGAAGGGCGAAGCCCCAGCGTGCGGGCTCCATGGGCCGGGGATCAGTCGTGCCCGCGCGGTAGGTCTCATACCCGGCACCCGCTTCCAGGAGTTCCCTGGTCCGGTCGCTGTCCTGGATGGCCCGGTCCCGTTCGGCCTCGTCCGCACCGGAGTGGCCGAGTTCGGACAGAAGGTGGTGGCGGCCCTGGCGCAGCCAGTTGACGGCCGGGGAGACAGCGACGACGAAGTCGACGTCGTCGCGTGCCGCGACGACCTTCGGTACCACCCATCCGGCCTGGCTGGCCCCCCAGAGCCCGATGCTTCCGTGCGGCGGTGGCGACTGTTCGGAGAGCCAGTCGATCACCGCTGAGACCTCGTCGGCCCGGTCGTCCATGTCCTGTTCCAGCCAGTCACCGCTGGAGCCCCCGATGCCCGGCTTGCTCCAGGAGACCGTGGCGTACCCGGCTTCGGCGGCCGCCTCCCACCACGGGCGGTAGAGGCCGTCGTGGGTGGCGTCGACGGGTCCGTCTCCGTGCACGAACACCACCGTGCCCCGGACCGCTCCGGAGTCCGGTGAGGCGATGACCGCCTCGACTTCTCCTCCGGGCACCGGGATGCTCACCGTTCGCTCATCGATTCGGTAGTGGTTGCCCATGACGGCGGTGCACGTGCCAGCCAGGAGAAGTACGACGAGAAGAAGCGCTGAGGGGCCGAGGAGGCCACGCCGCCCTATCAAATATTTCTTCCAGTTCACGTTCGTAGATTACATGATACTTTTGGCTCATGGGAAGAGAGACGGACGTACGCACGGGCTTCGACGAGGACGAGCGCACTCGCGTGGGCGGGCTGTACTGGGAGGCGTTCCAGCGGAAGCTGAAACCCGCGTTCGCCGACGACAGGACGGGCGAGGAGTTCGTCACCGCCGCGATGCGACCTGATCGCGTGATCACGGCAAGGCTCGTCGGTGCTGTGATCGGCGTGTGCGGCGTCCACCACGAAGGTCGGGGCGCGTTCGACCCCGCGTGGCCCGCGACGAGAAAGCGACTCGGCCCGTGGTCCGGAGCACGGGCCCTCCTCGCCCTCAGCCTGTTGGAACACCGCGCGGAGGAAGGGGTGCTCGTGCTCGACGGGATCTGTGTCTCGCCAAGCCACCGGGGGCGGGGAATCGGTTCACGTCTGATGGACGCCGTCGACGCCTACGCTTCTCGCCACGGCCTCCACACCGTCGAGCTGTCGGTGGTGGACACCAACCCCCGCGCCGAGGCCCTGTACCGGCGCCTCGGTTTCGAGCCCGTGGACACAGGGGCGCTGGGGCTCCTGAGCGGTCTCTACGGGTTCGCCGCCTACACCACTCTGCGGCGTCGGATCGGCGGAGGGCGTGCGGCATGAACGAGGACCTGGCACCACGCACCGTCATCGAGGCCTGTCTCCCCATGAGGGGAGAGGTGGGGCTCGACGTCGTTCTGGATACCGCGAACGCGGCAGCGCTGGCCGACCAGCCGGTACGACTGGCCCTGCGCCGGATGGTCGGTGCCGGTGAGGTCCTCCAGACCGGGCGGGGACGGCGCGGAGCCGTGAGACTCACCGAGACGGGGCGGGCTCGGCTGGAACGGGACAGAGCGGCTCTCGTGCTTGCCGAGGCCCAGGACAGGGGCCGGACCTCCTGGGACGGGCTATGGCGGCTGACAGCGGTCAGCCTGCCGGAGTCGCAGCGTTCGCGGCGCGACGCCCTCCGGCGCCGCCTCACCGAACTGGGGGCCGCACCCGTGTCCACGGGCCTGTACCTGAGCCCCCATGACCTACTGGCCATGCTCGACCGCGACGCCACGGACCACCTCGTTCACGCCGAAGCGGGCCGGGTGGAGGTACGCGGTGTCACCGACCCCCTCGAAGTCACCGAACTGCTGTGGCCCGCGGCCCCCGTCATCGACGGCTACCTCGCTCTTGAGGAGACGGTCGACCGCCTCACCGCGGCCTCAAACGAAGCGGACGCGACCCGGGTCCGGATCCTGCAACTGCGACTCGCGGACGCTCTGGAGACGGCGATGCGGCGGGATCCGCTCATCCCGCCCGAGTTGCGCCCGACCCCCTGGCCGCCCTCCCGGATCCGTCAGGGGTGGCGCTCCGCGTGGAGGGAGCTCGTGTCCCTGGCCCCTGACGGGGGGGTTTATCAGGGGTGGCCGGGTTTCCGCGGCGAGAGCTAGCTCGACGTTAAAGCTGCTTGTTCGGCTCCGGGGTGCCGCGTAGTGCCCATTTTGTTCTTCTTGGACACCCCGTCTCGGGGAGCTGAACGACCGCCCTGGTTCAGGACGGCGTAGGCCGAGCCTGTGACCGGGACGGTATCCGGTCACGGGCTCGAGGTTAAACGCCCTCTGAGGGACCGAAGAGTCAGCGAAGGCTCCGCTCGGAGCACCCGGATTCACCGGTGCTCCGAGCGGAGCCTTCCCCTTGCGGTCACATCCGCGAACTCGGATCCGTGGCCTCAGCGCGTCGATCGCACAGCCCGGCGATGACGGGTCGGATCCGTGCTGGACCAGCCGACGGACCGCCAGCAGCCTTCACAGGGCCCACCGCGCGCGCGGATCACGTCGAGGCTCCCGCCGAGCCCCGGGGGCCCGGGGGCCCGGGGGCCCGGGTCAGCCGACGGGTTCGGCGGGTTCGGGTGGGCCGTCGACCGCGTCGCCCTCCGGCACGGGGTCGGGCACGGTGTTCTGCGAGGTCTCGACGGGCCGCGGGTTCTCCGGCTGCGGTGCGCTCGGTGTAAGCACGAACAGCAGGACGAGCAACCCCGCGGTGATCGCCGCGATCAGCCCGCAGGCGACCCACGGTTTCCAGCTCCGCAGCCCCGGGTCGGCTGGGGCGTCGGGGTCCTCGGTTCCGAAGGCCTCCAGGCGTCCGGCAAGCTCAGGAGCATCCTCGCTGAGCTGCTTCTCTATCTGCGCGAGGATTCTGCGCTCGTGCTCTCTCAGGGACATGGAACCCTCCTCGACCGCAGGGGGAAGGACTGTCGTCACCGGGTGTCCTACAGTCTCCCCCAGGTGAGGGTCGGATATCCAAGTGTCCACAGGATTTCCGTACCTGTTTTTCGCGGTTGGGACCGAAAAGCCCCGTTTTTCCAGCATGCGAGAGCCCCATGTCACCAGAGGGCGGGACGAGGGCCTCGACACCCGGGTCATCCCAGTTCAAGCGAATCAGCCCGGATAGCACTCGACCTCGGAGGCCTTGACCCCCGCCCAGACCGTGTCGCCACGAGAAAGTCCGAGTTCGGCCAGGGCCGCGGGGGTGATGTCCGCGACCAGGGACGGCGGCCCGTCTAGGTGCACCCGGACCTGGTCGCCGAAGCGTTCGATCCCGTCCACGGTCAGCCGCCACACGTTGCGCGTGCTGCCGTGCGGGTGCTCCGGGTACAGAGCCACCGCGCGCGGCGGGAAGGCCACCAGGACAGGGCCATGGTGCGGCTCGCGCACCGTCACCAGGGTGAGGCCTTCGGAGACCCCCTCCTCTGCGCTTCCCCCGGGGGCCTGACCGCCCAGGACCACCTTCTCCCCTTCGCCCCGCCCCTGGAAGAGGTTGAGCCCGACCAGACGGGCGACATAGGAGGTCCGTGGCCGCCGCGCCACCTCGGCGGGCTCGCCCCGCTGCACAACCCGCCCCGACTCGATCACCGCGATGCGGTCGGCCAGCACCATCGCGTCCAGCGGGTCGTGGGTGACCAGCACCGTCACCCCGTCGAAGTCCTCCAGCAGATGGCGCAGGCGAGACCGGACGTCGATGCGGGTGCTAGCGTCCAGCGCCGCCATCGGCTCGTCCAACAGGAGTAGCCGCGGGCGGACCGCCAGCGCGCGGGCCAGGGCGACCCGCTGGGCCTGCCCGCCGGAGAGCTGCCGGGGTTTCGACTGGGCGTGCGCGCCCAGGTCCATGTGTTCGAGCAGTTCGGCGGCCCGGGCACGCGCCTCGGCCTTGCCCGCGCCCTGGCAGCGGGGACCGAAGGCGACGTTCTCCAGGGCGCTCATGTGCTCGAAGAGCAGGTAGTCCTGGAAAACCATGCCGATGGGGCGGCACTCGACGGCGGTGGTGGTCTCGTCCGCGCCGTCCACCAGCACGTGCCCGCCCGTCAGCGGGACCAGCCCGGCCAGGGCGCGTAGCGCCGAGGATTTGCCCGCGCCGTTGGGACCCAAAAGGGCGAGGATCTCCCCCGGCTCAGCGGTCAGGTTCACGTCGAGGGTGAAGTCGCCGCGCCGAACGCGCAGCTCGGCGTCGAGGGCGGGAACGGTGGGGACCGGACCCTCGGCGGGGGTAGCGGTCTGGTCCGTCGGCCTCATGCGGTGTTCATCCACCTCTCGCGCAGGGTGGCTAGAACCACCAGGGTCACTAGGAGCAGGACCAGGCTGAGCACGATCGCCGCCTCGGGGTCGCGCTGCATGGCCATGTACACCGCCAGCGGCATGGTCTGGGTGGTGCCGGGGAAGTTCCCGGCGAAGGTAATGGTTGCCCCGAACTCACCGAGGGCGCGCGCCCAGCACAGCACCGCTCCGGCGCCGATACCAGGCAGGACCATGGGAAGGGTGACGCGGGTGAAGATCGTGACGCGGCTGGCGCCAAGGGTAGCCGCGGCCTCCTCGTAACGGCGGTCGGCCCCGCGCAGGGCGCCCTCCACACTGATCACCAGGAAGGGCATCGCCACGAACACCTGGGCGATGATCACGGCGGCGGAGGTGAAGGGCAGGGTCAGCCCGAACCAGGCGTCCAGGTACTGGCCGACCAGCCCGTTGCGGCCCAGCACGATCAGCAGGGCCACACCACCCACCACAGGCGGGATCACCAGGGGGACAGTGACCAGGGCGCGCACGAACCGGCGGCCGGGGAACTCGGTGCGGGCCAGCAGCCAGGCCAAGGGGACGCCGAGAATCAGCGAGACGACGGTGGCCGCGGTGGCGGTGGACAGTGACAGCCACAGGGCGGCGAGCACGTCGGGATCGGTGATGCGGGCGCCCATGGTGGTCCAGGGCGCGCGGATGAGCATCCCCGCGAAGGGCAGGACCAGGAAGAGGACACCGATGACCGCGGGGAGGACGAGGATCCAGGGGGTCCGGCCGGCCCGGGCCCGCGAGGCGCGCGTGCGCGGTGTACGCGCGCCCCCGTCGTTCCCGGACCGTCCGGATGCGGTGGTGGTCACGGGGTGCCGAACCCCGCGTCGTCGAGGACGGCCACACCCTTGGCGGAGGAGACCGCCTCGACCCAGGCGGCGGCGAGTTCGGGGGCGGCGGAGTTGGCGAGCACTCCGATCGGGTAGTCGTTGATCGCTTCCCGTGCCTCGGGGAAGTCCAGGCCCTCGACCCGGCCCTCGGCGGAGATGACGTCCGTGGCGTAGATCAGACCGGCGTCGACCTCGTCCATCTCGACCTTGGTCAGCACCGAGCGGACGTCCTCCTCGTAGGTGACCGGGGTGATGTCCAGGCCGGATGCCTCCAGGGCGGTCGCCGTGGCGGAGCCACAGGGCACCTCCTCGGCGCAGAAGGCCACCTGCACGTCGCCCCCGGCCAGGTCCGACAGGCTCTCGATCCCGGCGGGGTTTGCCGGCGGTACGGCGATCTGGAGGGTGTTGGTGGCGAAGACCAGTCCGTCCTCGCCGTGTTCGGCGGCCCAGCGGGCGTCCAGGCCCTCGCCATCCACGACCTGCTCCATGGTGGAGGTGTTGGCGGCGGCGAACACGTCAGCGGGTGCGCCGGAGTTGATCTGCTGGGCCAGTTCGCTGCTGCCCGCGAAGTTGAAGGTGATCTCGACGCTGGGGTGCTGCTCCTGGAAGTCCTCGGCGATCTCGGCGAAGACGTCGGTGAGGGAGGCGGCGGCCATGACGGTGAGCTCACCGCTGAGGGCGCCGCCGTCTCCGTTCTCCTCGGTGGCCTCGTCGGGCCCGGTGTCCTCGGCGCCGCAGGCAGTGAGGACGACGATGAGGGCACTGGCGGCGGCGAACTCGGTGGCCGATCCGTGGCGGCGACCGGTGAAGCGGTGTGCGGGACGGCGGGGGGCGATGTCACGCATGGTGTTCTCCGGTGGTCTCGATGATGACGTTCGTGGACTTGACCACGGCCGTGGCCAGGCTTCCGACCTCCAGTCCGAGCTCGTCTGCGGCCTCGCGGCTCATCAGGGAGACCACCCGGTGCGGTCCGGCCTGGATCTCGACAGCGGCCATGACGTGGTCGCGGATCACGTTGGTGACCAGGCCCTGGAAGCGGTTGCGGGCGGAGGAGACCCGACGGCCGGGGTCGTCGTCGGCCCCGGCCCGCATGAACGCCGCGAGTTCGGCGCCGTCCAGCTGACGGCGTCCGGAGGCGTCGCGGGTGGCGGCCAGACGGCCGGAGTCGACCCAGCGGCGTACGGTATCGGCGCTGACACCGAGCAGCTCGGCGGCCTCGCTGATCTGGAAGGTCGGCATGTGGAGAACCTACTACTCGCAAATACAAGTTTGTTACGCACTTTGGCCTAGCAAATCATAACTTTTTCACCGGTCATTTGGTGGATGTGACAGTGCTGATCTGACAGACAGACGCACGGAAACGGGCCCGCCCCCGGTGCGGGAGCGGGCCCGTTCGGCCTGCTGTTCTGTTCGGTTGTGCCGCGTGGCTCTGTGATCGGTTGTGCCGCGTGGCTCTGTGCGGTCTGTCGGTCAGCTGCGCGGGTCCGCGATCTCGCTGACCGGCCCCTCGGCACGGTAGTCGTCCAGGGCGGTGACCACGTAACCGGCGCCGTCCTCCAGGGGAGCGCTGTCGGTCAGGGCAGACTCACCTGTCATGCCGACCAGGTTCTCCGGGGCCAGCGCTGCGCAGTAGGCCTCGTCATCGCCGCCTTCCAGGGCCTGGGCGGCCTCGGCTGGCAGGCGGTAGACCGCGTAGAAGCGAGCGTCCTCGATGGTCTGCCACTCGACCTCGACCGTCTCGTCCTCGGCCTGGGCGGTGACCTCGGTGGGCGCGCCGACCCGGGGTCCCTCGCCCTCGGGCGACTCGATCACCGGGGGCAGCGCGGGCTGGGCGTAGTGGTTCTCCAGCAGGTGGTTCACCGCGTCGGGGTTGTCCCGCATGCTCTTGATGGAGAAGTAGATGTCCCCCATGACCTGCTCGTTCTCGCTCGAGTAGTCGAGCTGGGTGCTCAGCGCGTCATCGCCGGTCCAGCCGCTCTCACCCAGGCGGTAGGCACCCTGGCCCACGTACAGGTCGACGTCGGTGCCCTCGACCTCGTTGGCCCACCAGTCGGTCAGGGCCTCGTAGTCGGCGGTGGAGAAGCCCCGCTCCCAGTACAGCTGGGGAGCGACGTAGTCGACGGTGCCTTCCTCGATCCAGGTACGGGTGTCCGCGTACTGGGCGTCGTAGGACTGCAGACCAGAGCTGGGCGAGCCGCTGGGGTCGGTGGCGTCGTTGCGCCAGATGCCGAACGGGGAGACGCCGAAGCTCACCCAGGGCTTGGTCTCCTGGATCTGGCCGTGCACGTCGCGCATGAGCTGATCGACGTTGTCCCGGCGCCAGTCGCCGCGGTCGTCGAAACCGCCGCCGTGCGCCTCCCAGCTGGCGTCGTCGTCGAAGGTCGCGCCGTCCTGCGGGTAGGGGTAGAAGAAGTCGTCGAAGTGCATGCCGTCGATGTCGTAGCGCTCGACCACGTCCATGATGACGGCGGTGACCCACTCGCGGACCTCGGGGTTGCCCGGGTCGACGTAGGCCTCCTTGCCGAAGTCGACCAGCCAGTCGGGGTTCTGCTTGACGGGGTGGTCGTCGGCGAGGTTCTCGATGTCCGGGTCCTGCAGGCCCACGCGGTACGGGTTGAACCAGGCGTGCATTTCCAGGCCGCGCTTGTGCGCTTCCTCGACCGCGTACTCGAGCGGGTCGTAGCCGGGGTCCCCGCCCTGCTCACCGGTGAGGTAGCGGGCCCAGGGCTCCAGCTCGGAGTCGTACACGGCGTCGGCGGTGGGCCGCGCGTGCAGGAAGACGGCGTTCAGACCCATCTCGACGGACTCGTCGAGCCACTGGTCGAGTTCGGCCTTCTGCTCGTCGGCGGACAGGCCCGGCTCGGAGGGCCAGTCGATGTTGCGGACGGTGGTGAGCCAGGCGCCGCGCATCTCGCGCTTGTCGCTGTCGGTACCGCAGATGGCGGGGGCCGCGATGCCCTCTCCGCCGGGTGCGGGTGCGGGGGCGTCGGCCTCGGAGTCGCTCTCCTTGGTGGAGCATCCGGCCAACAGCACAGTGGTCGCGGCGGCCGCCGCCGCCCACCGGGCCCCGGCGCGCGGCGTGGTCACGGCCCGTGCCATGGAACGCATCAACAGTTCTCCTCTGAGAAGTTCGCGCACCGCCGTCCCCCTGGCGCCACGCCGCGACCCAGAGTAGACCAAGATGTCAATTTTCAGACACGATTCGGCCAATGTGTGGACAACGTCGCACATCATGGCCCGCGGGAATGTTTCCGCAGGTCAACGAAGCACCGTTGGCCAGGGGCTTCGGGCTCCCTACACCCTCCGGAGAGCAAAGAATCCCCTTCCCCGGCGATCCGCGCCGGAAACAGAGCGTGGAGGAGGGCACACACCGGGCCACGACGAAGGGAACCGTGCGGAGGGGGACCTCCAAGGACATGTCCGGGGCCCGTACCCCGGGTCCTAGAATCGGGTCCCGTGAACACCGAGCTGAGCCCACCGAAGCTGTTCGTCCGTACCGTCCCCCTGCGCGACCGGGCCGACAGCCTCGTCCGACGCCTGCCCGCCGGCACCCCCCTGGCCTGGCTGACCGGCGACGACGGCATAGTGGGCTGGGGTGAGGCCGCCCGTTTGGACCCGGCGCCGCAGCCCGAGGGCACCCCGCTCACCGACACCACTCGGTTCGTCGAGGCGACCGCCTGGGTACACGGCTTGCTGGAGCACGCCGAGATCGAGGACGAGGTGAACCTGCCCGGCACCGGCCTGGTCACCTTCGGCACGTTCACGTTCACGCCCACCTCGCGAGGTTCGGCGCTCATCGTGCCGCGCGTGATCGTGGGCCGCCGGGAGGGACGTACCTGGCTGACCACCGTCACCGACGAACCCGGCGCACACCCCGAGGAGCTGCTGCGCCCCCACCCGGCGCCCCGACCGGTCGGGGCTGTGGAGTGGCGGCCCGGGTCACTCACCCGCGAGGAGTGGATGGGCGCGGTGGCCGGAACGGTCGAGCGCATTCGTGCCGGGGAGTTGGAGAAGGCCGTGCTGGCCCGGGACTCCTTCGCCGAGGCGGACTCCCCCATCGACGTCCGCGTGCTGCTGGAGCGGCTGCGCACGCGCTTCCCCGCCTGCTTCACCTTCTCCATCGGCGGCATGGTCGGGGCCACACCCGAGCTGCTGCTGCGCCGCGAGGGCGACCAGCTCACCTCCCTGGTCCTGGCCGGGACCCGCCCCCGGGGCGAGGACGCCGGGGCCGACCACCAGCTGGGCCAGGAGATGCTGGCCTCGGCCAAAGACATCGAGGAACACGGACTGGCGGTGGACTCGCTGCGCACCGCGTTGGAGCCGCTCGCCGAGGAGCTCGTGGTGCCTGCCTGGCCGCACCTGCTCAAGCTCGCCAACGTCCAGCACCTGGCCACCCGCGCGCACGCCCGGCTCGCTCCCGGGGTCTCGGCGCTAGACGCGGTGGCCGCGCTGCACCCCACAGCTGCCGTGGGCGGGACCCCGACCGACACCGCGATGCGGCTGATCGCCGAGGTCGAGGGCATGGACCGGGGCGGGTATGCCGGGCCGGTGGGGTGGCTCGACGGCGCGGGCAACTCCGAGTGGGGGATCGCGCTGCGCTGTGCCCACGTAGACGGTTCACGCGCGCGGCTGTACGCGGGCGGCGGGATCGTGGCGGGTTCGGACCCCGCCTCGGAGGTCGCCGAGGCCGAGTCCAAGTTCCGGGTGATGCGCGAAGCCCTCACCGACCCCGAGGGCTGAGGCCCGAGGACCGTGCGTAACTTTTCACGTTCCGGAAACATCACTGCGGCATGCTCGTGCGCATGAACGTTGAGCTGGTCCCCTGGGACCAACCCGAGGCCGCCGAACTACGTGCCGGCCAGCGTCGGGAGATCGCCGAGCGCTACGGCACCCCCGACTCCGAACCCGGTACACCGCCCTCCGCCGGAGACATCGCGGTGTTCGCGGTGGTGCGCGACGACTCCGGAACTGCCGTGGGCTGCGGTGGCCTGCGCGACCTTGGCGAAGGGTTCGGCGAGGTCAAAAGGATGTACGTACTGCCGGAGAGCCGCGGCTCGGGTGCAGCTGCCGCACTGCTGCACGCCCTGGAGGAGTGGGCGCGCGGCCGGGACTGGAAGTGCCTGCGGCTGGAGACCGGCGACCGCCAGCCGGACGCGGTGCGCTTCTACACAAGGTCGGGTTACACGCCGATCGCGCCCTTCGGGGCCTACGCGGACGAGCCCAGCTCACTGTGCTTCGAGCGGGTGCTCTAGCGGGCCCGGTCCAGGCGGGGTACGCAGGAAACCGGCCCCGGTTCCTCCCCCACGACGGAGAGAACCGGGGCCGGTGATCTGTCCCGGGCCGAAGGGCCCGAGCCGACTCAGTCGCCGCTGTGCGACCGGTTACTGACCGACGTCACGGCCGGCCTGGTGCCAGATGCACGCAACCGACGGGCGGGGGAAGTCACCGTCGGGCCAGGTACTGGTCGGCGACTCGAAGGTGCCGTTGTCGCCCGGGTGCTGCGGCGCGAGGAAGACGGTCTTGTTGTCCTTACTGATGAAGGGACCGCAGGCCTCCGCGCTCACCGGCACCGTGGCGAAGGTCTTGAGCTCGCCGCGGAAGCGGCCCTCGACCGGCATGACGTGCAGGGCGTCGGCCGTGCCCATCGAGCCGGGCTGGCCGTCGGTGGAGATCCACAGGTTGCCGTGCTTGTCGAAGGCCACGTTGTCCGGCGCCGAGATCGCCATCACCTTGGACTTGTCGAAACCCGCGTAGTAGGAGTCGTCGTCCTCCGGGTCGCCGCAGACCAGCGGCACGTTCCAGCCGAAGGTGGTGGCGGCGTTGTCATCGCCGTCCTCGATGATCTCCAGGATGTGGCCGTAGCGGTTGGGGCCGCGCGGGTTGGGCTCGTCGGCCTGGCCCGGCTCGCGGGCGGAGTTGTTGGTCAGGGCGCAGTAGACCTTGCCGGTGACCGGGCTGGGCTCGAAGTCCTCGGGGCGGTCCATCTTGGTGGCGCCCGCGGCGTCGGCCGCCAGGCGGGTGTGGACCAGTACCTCCTCGACGCTGAACCCTTCGATGAAGCTCTGGGTGGAGTCGCACAGGGCGATCCACTCACCGGTACCGTCAAACTCCCCGTCAGAGGGAAGGGTGCCGGAGCCGTCGATCTCCTCGGGAGGACTGTTACCGGTGAGCTTGGCGACGTAGAGCGTGCCCGCGTCCAGCAGCGTCATGTTCTGGCGGCGCGATCCCTCGACGAAGCGCCCGTCGCTGACGAACTTGTACATGTAGTCGAAGCGCTCGTCATCGCCCATGTACACCACGACCCGCCCGTCGGCGGCCAGGATGGTGTTGGCGCCCTCGTGCTTGAATCGGCCCAGCATGGTGCGCTTGACCGGTTTGGCCTGGGGGTCGAGTGGATCGATCTCGACGACGTAGCCGAAGCGGTTGGCCTCGTTGGGGTGCTTGGACAGGTCGAAGCGCTCGTCGACCCGGTCCCACCGGCGGCTGGAGGTTCCAGTGCGCAGGCCGTAGCGGTTGGACTCGGGGGTGCCGGGCGCGTTGCTGAAGTACTGGTGGAAGTTCTCCTCGCAGCTGAGGAAGGTACCCCAGGGAGTCATCCCGCCCGCGCAGTTGTTGAGCATGCCCAGGACCTCGGTGCCCGTGGGGTCGGCCTCCGTCTTGAGCAAGTCACTGCCCGCGGCGGGACCCGAGATGACGAGCGGGGTGTCGGTGTGGACGCGCCGGTTGAAGGAGCGCTCGCCCTCTGACAGCTTCCACTGGCCGGTACCGCCGACTCGCTCGAGCTCGACCAGGGAACCGCCGTGCGCGGCCATGACGACGCGGAGCTGCTCGAGGTCGGCGCTGGCTCCGCCGTTCCAGCCCGCGAACATGATGCCCTCGTTGGTGTACTCGTGGTTCACCCAGAGCAGGCCGTGGTCGTCATCGAGCTGGTGAAAGGCGACGTAGTCGCAGTTGTAGCCGAACTGCTGGGCCTGGGCCTCGGCGGTCTGGGCGTTGACGTCGAACTCGGGGGCGCCTGGCAGGACGGGGTCGCCCCAGCGGATGATGACGTGCTGCTCGTAGTGCTTGGGCACGGTGAGGGCGTCGTCGTTGTTGGGCAGCACGTTCTGGAAGGTGAGGCGGGGCGAGGGATGGGGACGGTTCGGCCCGCGCTCAGCCGCGGCCGGGGAGAGGGCGGCGAGCCCGAGGGCGCCGGCCCCCGCGGTCACCGCGCCGGCGCGCAGAGCCGACCGGCGGGACAGGACACCCTGGAAGATATCGCCAAAGTAGGAGTTGGAGCTGGTGTTGGGAGCAGGCTGGAAACAGGCTTCACCACAGCGGTAGTGGCACGTCGCGCGGGATCTGCCGCCGCCCACGGGGTCGAGGAGGGGAAGCCGACGGCGCGGGGTCGCGGATTCGGGCACGCGTTACTCCTTGGGGATCGTGACCGCTCACGCGCCCGGAGACGAGCTGCGGGGCTCCGCTCAGGGGCACGGAAGCGATCGTGCAGGAGGTCCTGCCTGGTCGCTCACGACCCTGGCCGAGGTTTCACACTCTCCGGTGAAACCCGGGTGAACGCACTTACAACTCCCCCCGCATGGCGGAGGTAATCACTATGAGCAGTCATATGAACACTCACCGTCGGACCTTGTGGTGATCCTCGCCTACCCGCTCACGAACGTCCACGAGCCTCGCCCGGGTGAGCCCCGCGTGTTCGCGCCCGGACTTCCACCACCGTGCCGGGTACCCGCCCGTCCCGAAGGCGGAGCTCATTCACCGGAAGGGGGTTTCCTCCGCCACTTGACCTCGGCCGCCTCCATCCTCCGATCGACTGTCGGCCTGATCTCCGCCCACACGGTTCTCGACGACATCGCCGAGATCTTCGACGTCGACCCCCAGCGGTAGTTCGGAACGGGCTTTGTTTAACTCTCCGGGACCGTGGGTGGTGAACACCTTCGGGTCCTGGTGCATGCTCGGGGTAGGACAATCCGCGAAAGCACCACCAGGGGCAACGGAGACGACTACGGTGAGCGACAAGAACGATCCGACAACCGAAGGCAGTCACATGTCCGCTCCGACAGTGGCCGAGCAACAGGCGTCAGAGTTCGACGGCCACGTAGTCCTCCCCATGCCGCCGCAGGACGGTTTCACCGCCGATGACCTCGACCGCATCCCGGATCTTCCGCCTCATACCGAACTCATCGACGGAAACCTGGTATTGGTGAGCCCGCAGAAGCTGTTCCACATGCTGGTCCTCAAAATTCTGGAGCGTGAACTCGACCAGCATGTTCCCGACGGTCTTCGGGTAGCAAGGGAGTTCTCCGTCAAGCTCGCCGAGCGGCAGCGGCCGGAGCCGGATCTGCTGCTGGTACGTGCGGAGGCGTTCCGGGAACTGGAACAGACCTGGTTCCCGCCCGAAGCGGTGGAACTGGCGGTCGAGGTGGTCTCCAAGGAGTCTGAGGTCAGGGACCGGGAACGCAAGCCCGAGCTCTATGCCCGTGCCGGAGTGCGCTTCTACTGGCGGATCGAGCAGGACGGGAACGACGCGGTGGTCTACGAGTACGAGAACGACCCGGCTAGCCCTTCCGGTGACTACGGCAAACCGAACGTCCACCGGAAGACGCTCAGGACCTCCGCACCCCTGGAGCTGGAATTCGATCTGACGGACATCCTGAACCGCTGAGCTGACAGACGAGGGGGAGGCACTGGCGTCCGGTGCCTCCCCCTCCTCGTGCTTCACCCCTACACGCGGCGGTCGTTTGTGGCCGGCCCGACCACAGCCGCTGCCTTCTCCGTGAAGGCGCTCCCCGGAGAGCCGGGACGACCAGGCATTCTTCGCTCCTCCAAACGGAGTTCGCCCACAGGACATGCCGGTGTCAATCAATGGCGCAACGGTGAGAAGTGCGTTCCGGGTAGTGATTCGTGAATGCCCGGACAATCTGATACCGCGTCTGGGTTGTTCGCTTCTTGGCGGGTCGCCCGGACGAGAGAAATCGGCATTGGCAGCGAAGGTGAATCCGAGCGAAGAGCTTCGGGTCATTCCGTCCTGCCGTGATCAGAGGAGCACTGTGCCCGACAACCCCCGGATTATTCCTGTCTATCCCCGCCCCAGCAGCGGTGTGATGCGCCGGACCGCGCTGCGTTGCGCCGCGGTCCTGGCGGCCGGATCCGCGACGGCCGTTCTCGGATTCGCGGGTGTAGCGAGCGCTGACTCCGCGACCGCCGGTCCCCCCGGGCCGCCGCACGGCCCGGACGTCCTCGACGTCGCCCACCGCGGAGCCTCCGGTTACGCCCCGGAGAACACCCTCGCGGCCATCGAGGTAGCCGCCGAACTCGGCGCGAGCACCGTCGAGACCGACGTGCAGCGCACCGCGGACGGTGAGCTCGTCTTCATGCACGACGTGACCCTGACCCGGACCACCAACGTCGAGGAGGTCTTCCCGGACCGGGACTCCTACGCCGTCGGCGACTTCACCCTGGCGGAGATCCGCCAGCTCGACGCCGGGTCATGGTTCGGTGCGGAGTTCGAGGGCGAGCCGGTGCCCACCCTTCAAGAGGGGCTGGACCTCATGAAGGAACTGAAGCTCGGTTTCCTCCTGGAGATCAAGGCGTCCGCGAACCACCCCGGCATCGAGGCGGACATCGCCGAGGTCCTCCACAGGAACCCGTGGTTCCTCTCGCCGGGGTCGCTGCCCGGGAAGCCCGGATATGACCGCCTGGCGATCCAGGACTTCAACTGGGAGGTCGTGGAGAGTTCGCGCGAGCTCTACCCGCGCCACATCCCGCACGGGCTGCTGGGGGTCGTGCCCGTGGACGAGCTCGAGGACTACTCGTGGGCCGACCAGGTCAACCCGAACCACAACCGGATCGACGGCGACTACGTCCAAGCCGTGCATGACGCGGGCATGGAGGTCCACACCTACACAATCAACAACCGCGAGGACATGCAGCGGGCGATCGACTGGGGTGTGGACGGCATCATCACCGACTACGTCGATGTCCTGCTGGAGGTCCTGGACGGCTCCCCCTCAGCCGTAGCCTGACCCCGCCTGGCCCCGGGCCGGGCCACCGGTCCCGGCCCGGCCCGGCACAACCTCAGGCCGGACCGGCCACCGCCGCGTCCACGGCGTCCTGGATGCGGCGGCGCAGGGCCGCGCTGCCGGCTCGGGTGGTGCAGACCTCGACGATGCGCAGGCCCTCGCCGAGGAGGGCCTTGGGCAGGTCGGTGGCCCATTCGACCTTGGTGTAGGGCAGGTCCGCCACGGCGGCGACCTTTTCCATGGAGACGCCGTGCGGGGTGCCGAACACTCGCTCGAAGTCGGGGTGGCCCGCCTGTTCCAGGCCGGAGAAGATGCCGCCGCCGTCGTTGTTGACCACGATGATCACCAGGTCGGGGCGCGGTTCGCCCGGACCGATGATCAGGCCGTTCTGGTCGTGCAGCATCGCCAGGTCGCCCAGGAGGGCGTAGGCCTGCCCGTCGCCCTCAGACTGATGGGCCAGGGCGGCGCCGATAGCCGTGGAGACCGTGCCGTCGATCCCGCTCACCCCGCGGTTGCCGACCAGGCGCACGCCGCAGCGGGCGCGCATGGTGGCGTCGAGGTCGCGGATGGGCATGCTCGAACCGGCGAAAAGCAAGGATCCGGCGGACAGCTGGGAGACCAGGTCGCGGGCCAGGCGGGGTTCGGAGAGTGCCTCGTCGGCGTCCAGGACCCCGTCGACGGCCTCGCGGGCGGTGGCCTCGGCCCTTTCCCACGAACGTGACCAGTCGGTGCGGCGGGGCTCCTCCCAGCTGAGGTCGGCGGGCGGGGCGACGGCCGCGACCACGTCGGTGGCGGTGCGCGCGGGGTCGGAGAAGGCGTTAACCAAACTCGCGGCCGGGTCGCCGAGCACTCCGGCGGTGACCACCACGTGGCGTTCGGCGCGGCGCAGGTAGGCCAGGATCTGCCGGGACAGGTTCGGCCGTCCCACGCTCACGACCAGCTCAGGGGTGTGCTCGGCGGCGAAACCGGGCGAGGCCAGCAGCTGGCGGTAGGTGGACACGGCCCCGACCCGGCGGGCGTTGGAGGTGGGCTCGGCCAGCAGCGGCCAACCGGTCACCTCGGACAGCGCCAGGAACGGCACCGGGTCGTAGTCACCGTCACCGCAGACGATCACACCGCGTTCCACGTCCGGCAGGACCAGCGGCGCGGGTTCGGTCAGGGGGCCCGGCCGGGAGATCCACGGGCTGTTGTCCCCACGCCCGTCCAGAGGGGCCGTCCAAGTCGGGGCGACGGCGGGCTCGTCCGGGGTGAGCGGCTCACGGAAGGCCACGTTGAGGTGGACCGGGCCGGGGCGGCCGCCGATCGCCGCGCCCCAGGCGCGACAGCACAGCGAACGCCAGTACGCCACCATGCCGGGGGCCGGGTCGGGGGTGCCGACCTCGGCGAACATGCGCACGGCACCGCCGTACAGACCGATCTGGTCCACCGTCTGGTTGGCTCCGGTACCGCGCAGCTCCGGCGGCCGGTCCGCGGTGAGCACCAGCAGCGGAACCCCGCTCTCGTCGGCCTCCATCACCGCCGGATGGAAGTTGGCGGCCGCCGTACCGGAGGTACACACCACCGCCACCGGCCGGCGCGAGGCGCGGGCCAGTCCCAGGGCCAGGAAGGACGCGGAGCGCTCGTCCACCCGCACATGAACCCGGATACCGGGGTGGGCGACCAGGGCCAGAGCCAGGGGCGTCGAGCGCGACCCGGGCGCGACGACGGCCTCGGCCAGCCCGCAGCGGGCGAGCTCGTCGACGAGGACCCGCGCCAGGGCGGTAGACGGATTCATCAAAGTCTTTCGTTCGTCAAGGTGTGTACCAGTATCACCGCGCGGTCCGACCCGACCGTACGACCCCCGGCCCTTCCAGTGAACCCCCTCCGGTGGCGAGAGGCGAACCAACCCGGCTGTGATCTCTTGCCCAGATCCTCTGACCGCCGGGTCGGCCGCCTCTCATCCCGTGTCACCGCGTTGCGGGGTCAGGCGTTCCTCGACCCCGCTGTCAGGGCCTCGGCCGCCCGCGCCCGCCAGGCGGCGGGGTCGGTCTCGACCGCCGCCAGCGCCCCCTCGTCCACGGCCACCGGTCGGACCGGCAGGACCCCGTCCTCGGGCAGCAGTGGATCGGCGGTGACGTCGGCGGTCAGCATCTGCATGGTCGCCAGTCCGCAGGCGTAGGGCAGTTCGGGAAGGGCGGCCGCCAGGGCCACCCCGGCGGCCAGTCCCACGGACGTCTCCACGGCGCTGGAGACCACCACCGGCAGACCGCAGGCCTCGGCCACCCGCAGTGCGGCGCGCACGCCGCCCAGGGGCTGGACCTTGAGCACCACGATGTCCGCGGCGTCGGCGGCGCGCACCTTGAGCGGGTCCTCCGCGCGGCGGACGGACTCGTCGGCGGCGACCGGAACGTCCACCCGGCGGCGGACCGCGGCGAGTCCCTCCAGGTCCGCGCAGGGCTGCTCCACGTACTCCAGGTCGAACCGGTCTAGTTCGCGGGTCATCCGCACCGCGGTGTCCACGTCCCAGGCGCCGTTGGCGTCCACCCGGACCCGGCCCGAGGGTCCGATCGCAGCGCGCACGGCCTCGACTCGGGCCACGTCCTCGCGCCAGTCCTGGCCCCTCTCCGCCACCTTGACCTTGGCCGTGGCGCAGCCGCCCGCGGCCACGATCTCCGCGGCGCGTTCGGGGTCCACGGCAGGCACGGTGACGTTGACCGGCACCCGCTCGCGCAGCGGTTCGGGCCAGCCCCGGTGGGCCGCCTCGTGACAGGCGGCCCACCAGCGGGAGGCTTCGAGCGGCCCGTACTCGGCGAAGGGCGAGAACTCGCCCCACCCGGCGGGGCCGCGCACCAGCATTCCCTCACGGACCGTGATGCCCCGGAAGCGGTTGCGCAGGCCGATCGCGAAGGCCCGCCCCCCGGCGGGGGTCCCCGCCGGGGCAGGCTCCGAGGCCGCGGTCACGGGCGGCGCGGGAACTTGTCGAACTCCGGACGGCGCTTCTCCTTGAAGGCGTCCCGGCCCTCCTGGGCCTCCTCGCTCATGTAGTAGAGCATCGTGGCGTCACCGGCGAACTGCTGCATCCCGGCGGCACCGTCGCTCACGGCGTTGATCGCGCCCTTGAGCATGCGCAGCGCCAGCGGGGACTTCTCCAGCATCTCGCGGGCCCACTGCACGGTCTCCTTCTCCAGATCCGCGAGCGGCACGACGGTGTTGACCATGCCCATGTCCAGCGCTTCCTGGGCGCTGTACTGGCGGCACAGGTACCAGATCTCGCGGGCCTTCTTCAGGCCCACGGTCTCGGCCAGCAGCCAGGAGCCGTAGCCGCCGTCGAAGGAGCCGACCTGGGGGCCGGTCTGCCCGAACTTGGCGTTGTCGGCCGCGATGGTCAGGTCGCAGCAGACCTGGAGGACGTTGCCGCCGCCGATGGACCAGCCGGCGACCATGCAGATCACGGGCTTGGGCAGGCGGCGGATCTGCACCTGGAGGTCGAGTACGTTGAGGCGGCCGATGCCCTGCTGGGCCACGGCGTCGTCGCCGATGTAGCCGTCGTCGCCCCGGATCTTCTGGTCGCCGCCGGAGCAGAACGCCTGGTCGCCGGCGCCGGTGAAGATGATCACACCGACGCTGGAGTCGTCCCGGGCGATGTTGAACGCTGTCTGGAGCTCGAAGAGCGTCTGGGGACGGAAGGCGTTGTGCCGCTCTGGGCGGTTGATCGTGATCTTGGCGATGCCCTCCGCGGTCTCGTAGATGATGTCGGAATACTCGCCCGACCGCTGCCAGTCGATCACGCTGCTCACGGCTTCTGCTTCTCCTCACGGGGATGGGGACGGTGTGGGTGCCGGCCGTCGTGCGACCGGGCTACCCAAGCGTCAACCCTACGCATTCTGCCAGGCGAGCCGGGACGGACAGGCACGCCCCCGGCGGTGGGCTACGACCTGGGCCCGCCGGACGGCGCGTCGTGCGAACGGGCGTACGCTGGGGCACCGTGGCACAAGCAAGCGAACCCCGGTCCCCGTTTCCCGACCGCGAGGGCGATCGCGCTCTCCCGGCAGGTCGCGCCCTCCAGGCGGTACGCGGGCTCTCCCCCGAAGACCTGAACCGGCTGCTCTCCGAGGCGTTGGACGGTACCGGCCCCGCTCTGCTGCCCGTCCCCGACGGCACCCCCGACGCCCGCGTGGACGCGCTGCTGGCCGCCATGCGCCCGTCGTCGCTGCGCACCCCGGACGGCATCACCGACCTGGCCGGGGGCGCCCCCGTGGGGTCGGACGCGGCGCTGCTGATCACCACCTCCGGATCGACCGGCCAACCCAAGGGCGTGGAGCTGTCCGCGGCCGCCCTGCTGGCCTCGGCGCGCGCCTCAGTGGCCCGGATCGGCTCCGCTCCCGGTGACAGCTGGCTGTGCGTACTGCCCGCCGGGCACATCTCCGGTATGCAGGTGATGATGCGCGCGATCGTCACCGGGACCGAGGCGGTGCACGCCGCCTTCGACGTCGACGCGGTGCTGGAACTGGCGCACGGGCTGCGCCCGCACGTGTCCCTGGTGCCCACGCAGCTGCGCCGCCTGCTGGCCGCCGGCGCGGACCTGAAGGTGTTCGGCACGATCCTGTTGGGCGGGGCGGCCGCAGAGCCCTCGCTGCTGGAGGAGGCCCGAGCTGCGGGCGGGCGCGTGGTGACCACCTACGGGATGAGCGAGACCTGCGGCGGGTGTGTCTATGACGGCGCGCCCCTGGACGGGACCCTGGTCCGGATCGCCCGGCCCACTGGTGCCGAAGACCCCGAAGAACCCGGCCGCATCCTGCTCGGCGGTCCCGGCCTGCTCACCGACTACCGGCTGCCGCCAGGCGCATCCTTGGAAGGTATCCGGGCCACATCCGAAAACGAGGCCGGGCTGGCCGTGGACTCCGACGGAAACCGCTGGCTGCACACCAACGACCTGGGGCGTGTGGACGCCGAGGGCCGACTGCACGTTCTGGGCCGAATGGACGAGGTGGTCAACACCGGTGGCCACAAGGTGGTCCCCGGCCAGGTGAACGCGATCCTGGCGGCGCACCCTGAGGTGGCCGAGTCGGTGGTGGTGGGCCGCCCCGACCCCGAGTGGGGCGAGCGGGTGAGCGCGGTGGTGGTGCCGGCCGACCCCAAGGCCCCGCCGACGCTGGCGGCACTGCGCGCCTGGGTGCGTGAACGGCTGCCCGCCTACGCCGCCCCCAGGGAGCTGGACTTGCGCCCCGCTCTGCCGATGCTGGCCTCGGGCAAACCGGATCTGGTCGCGCTCCGCCGGCCCCATTCCTAGACACCGGCACGAACCAGGGGCTTCTCACCCCGGTGATCTTGCTACCAGAAGCAAGTTCGGCGCCTTGGGTTTCGGTGGTACCGCGCTCCTGGTAGCAAGATCACGGTGAAGGGGGCGGTCGCAAACCGGCGTTTACCGGTGCGGTCCGTACACGTGGGACCCTGGCCCCTGGAAGACCTTGTCCGGAAGGCGGGGAACTTCCGAAAGCTCCCTGGCGTCTACTTGAGTATCCGGTTTCTTCGGCCCCTCTTCCAAGGAGGTCCGCGGTTGGCGGCAGCCATCGGTCCACTCGTCCGCTCCCCTGCGCCCTCCCCCGTGCTCGGAACCCCTGGTGCGCGGCGGTCCGAGCGCCGAAGCCAAGCGTGTTCCTTTACCCGCATGGGTTCGCATTCCGCCACTCATGACACAGTGATCTATGCCACCATCGCCGATATCCAATCGAGACAGGGAACATTTGACTCGCCGACACGTTGGACATATTGGCGCGTCCAGTCGGCGGTAACCCTCCGCCACGTGCCACACGTCCTGGAAGGGAGGGAGGTGCCCACATGACGAGCACTGCCCTAGCCGCTTCGAGCCCCGAGGCCGAAGTCCCCGGTGACCACGCTCCGACCGAGGGCCGCGCCGCCCACACGGCGCTGACCGACCTGCTCACCCAGGGGCGCGCTCAGGGACACCTGTCCCTCTCTGAACTACGTACCGCTTTCTCCGCGGCCGGAGTCACCTCCAGTGACGGCCGCTCCATCCTGCGTGAACTCACCGAGAACGGGGTCCGACTCGCCAACGGGGGCGAGAACGGCAAGGACTCCGCACTGGTGGCCGACCCTGACGCCGAGGACGACGTGCTGGAAAACACTCTCATCGCGACGGTGCCCGACACCGACGAGGCACCCAAGGCCGCATCCGGCAAGGGCGCTCCGCGCAAGGCCCCCTCCACCCGGAGGAAGGCCCGCACAACGCGGCGCACCAAGAAGACCGAGACCACCCAGGCCACCACCGATCCGGAAACCGGTGAGGCCGACCTCGACGACCAGTCACCGGCCATGGGCGACTCGGTCCACACCTACCTCAAGGCGATCGGGCGGCGCCAGCTGCTCACCGCCGAGCAGGAGGTGGACCTCGCCAAGCGGGTCGAGGCCGGACTCTACGCCGAGTACCGGCTCGGGCTGCACGGCGAGATCGACGAGACCGCCAAGATGGCCGACGTCGAGCGCGAGGAGCTCGAGTGGGTGGCCGAGGACGGCCGCAAGGCCAAGTCCCACATGCTCGAGGCCAACCTGCGCCTGGTCGTCTCCGTAGCCAAGAAGTACAGCGACCGGGGAATGTCGCTGCTGGACGTGGTCCAGGAGGGCAACCTCGGCCTCATCCGCGCCGTGGAGAAGTTCGACTACACCAAGGGCTTCAAGTTCTCCACCTACGCCATGTGGTGGATCCGCCAGGCCATCCAGCGCGGGTTCGCCGACTCCGCGCGCACCATCCGCCTGCCCGTGCACGTTCTGGAGCTGCTCAGCAAGGTGAGCCGGCTGGAGCGCGACATGCACCAGGCGCTGGGCCGCGAGCCCACGCCCGAGGAGCTGGCGCTGGAGCTGGACAAGACCCCGACCCAGATCGAGGAGCTGCTGCGGGTCACCCGCCAGCCGATCAGCCTCGACTCCACCATCGGTGAGGACGGCGAGACCCGCATCGGTGACCTGATCGAGGACGTGGACGCCTCGGAGGCCTCCGAGGTGGTCGACCGCCAGCTCATGGCCGACCAGCTGCGCAATGCGCTCTCGGACCTGGAGCCGCGCGAGGCGACCATCATGTCCCTGCGCTTCGGTCTGATGGACGGCCGACCGCGCACCCTCGACGAGATCGGCAAGCACCTGGGGCTGACCCGGGAGCGGATCCGGCAGCTGGAGAAGCAGTCGCTGTCCAAGCTGCGCCACCCGAGCCGGGCCCAGCAGCTGCTGGACTTCGCCAGCTAGGGAAACAGCGAAGACGACCGTGGAGCCGTCCCCCTCACGGGGGGCGGCTCCACCGCTGTGTCCGGTCCCGTCCGGGCTCAGGGACAACCCCGGTTTTCCCCTGGGGTCCCCTGAAATCCGCGTTCACCCGCTGTTCGCCCGCGGCCGCCGGTGCGAGCATGGCCAGATGACGAACAACCCCCAGCGGCAACAGGACGAGATCGCCGCCGCGCTGCGCGCCAGCCGCGAGCTGGGCCCCGAATACGACGAGGCGGTGGCCGCCTCCCTCGTCGAGCGCGTCGACGACACCATCGAGGAACGCGTCAAGCACCACGTGGCGCGCCAGATGGGCGCCAACGAGGGCCGCCGGGGGCTGCCCGCCAACAACGTGCGAATGGTCCTGTCCCTGGTGTGCCTGGGCATCAGCATCCCGACGACCGCCATCGCTGCGGGGATGGCCGGTGCGGCCGGGATCTTCCTCGTGTGGGCGGGCCTGATCGCCTTCTACCTGATCTCCGTGACCGGCCTGCGCCGCTGAGGGCTCCTCGCGCGCACCCACCGTCCGGTCGAGCAAGCGAAGCGGGGGCGGGAACCGCGTCGGTCCCCGCCCCCGGTTTCGTGTGCGCCTCCGCCTCAGAGCGCCACGGCGTCAGTCACAGGCCACGAGGATGAGATCCTGGGTGTCGGCCTCCCGGTCCAAGGCGTCCGCGAGGCCCACTTCGTCACCGTGGTCCAGCTCCCAGATGACGGCGTCAACAGCATCGAAGC
This sequence comes from Nocardiopsis valliformis DSM 45023, assembly GCF_000340985.1. NCBI lineage: Bacteria > Bacillati > Actinomycetota > Actinomycetes > Streptosporangiales > Nocardiopsidaceae > Nocardiopsis > Nocardiopsis valliformis. Next base: position 192,957 of record NZ_ANAZ01000012.1, on the reverse strand, counting down.
GCTCGGCCGCGTCCTCGCGGAGCAAGCCCCTGGCCGCCTCTTCGAGAAGCCTGACATCATCCCGGTGGTCTTCAAGCACGGCGCGGTGTTCGTCGTTGTAAGGGATGTCGTCGACCAGGACGTCCTGGTCGATGCCCGCGGCCGCCAGGTCCACGGCGGGCATCTGGCTGTGGATGCTGTCGCAGGCGGCGTCGATGTCGGCGCGGTTCCCGGAGCAGGCGGTCAGCGCCAGCGTGGCGGCCAGGGCGGTGGCGGCGAGGGGGAGGGCACGGGTGAGTGTTCGGGGGTGGGACACGGGTACTGCTCGTTTCCTTCTCGGGGGTTCTTGTGAGGGGGCCACACGGATGCGAGCGGGGACCGCGGGCGGGGGATCAGCCGGGGATAGGATCAGAGCAGGGCGACGATCACCAGGATGATCAGCAGGCCGACCACGGCCACCAGGCATCCGACCAGACCGGCGAGGCCGCCGCTGCGGCGCGGGACGAAGTCCGGACCGTCGTTGTAGTAGTGGCGGTTCCGACCGCCGTACCAGCGGCGCCGCGGCCGCGTGCTGTGGGCGGCACCGGCCACGTACGCGGGGTTGGTCCGGCTCGCGCGCGAGGCACGCCTGGGCTTGGGGGTTCGTGCGGGCCGTGCGGAGCCGCCGCCACGGGAGTTGAAACCACCGCCGGCGCGCGCGGCACCGCCGCTGCTGCTGCCGCCGCGCGAGTTGAAACCACCGCCGGAACGGCTCGCACCACCGCTGCTGCTCCCGCCACGGGAGTTGAAGCCGCCGCCGCGCCGTGCGGCACCGCCGCGCGAGCTGCCGCCACCGCTGCTGGAGCCACCGGAGCGACCGCCGCCCGAGCGACCGCCGCCGGAACGTCCTCCGCCCGAACGTCCGCCGCCAGATGACCGTCCGCCGCCAGATCTCCTGCTCATCGGCGCCTCCTTGGGGGTAGTCGTTCGACGCCACCGGGGGAAGGCGACGCACTAGAACAGTAGCGTTCGGTAACGCCGTTCAGGTGCGTTGGGCGGGTTTTCGTCCGGTTACGGTCATCCCGGGCAGGGACGGAACCACAGGGGCCCCTCGCGCGTCGTGACGTACCGGGCCGGGTCTCAGCCCTCCAGGGCGGCGCGCAGGATCTCCACGGCCTCGTCGTGCTCCAGGCCGACCCGGTTGATGACCTCGGCGTAGGCCCTGGCCGCGGCGAGGGCCTCGGCCCGCTGGTCGTCACCGGCGGCGGCCACGAAGGTGCCGGAACGGCCCCGGGTCTCCACCACTCCGGCCTGTTCGAGTTCCCGATAGGCCCGGGCGACGGTGTTCACCGCGACCGAGAGCTGACCGGCCAGTGCGCGGACGGTCGGCAACCGGTAGCCGACCGGGAGCTCGCCGTTGGCCGCCGCGATCGCGACGACGGCCCGGATCTGTTCGTAGGGCGGAACTTTCGACGCCGGATCAATGCGGATGAAATCCGCCATGCCCTTCTTCGCTCCCCACCTGGCTTGCCGACTGCGCACCCGGTGCGGGCCGGGCGTTCCCCCAACCTATCCCCCACCTGCTTTCCATCCACAACCCCCCGCCGGGAAACAGGCGCAGAACAGGTAAGGAACCGGCATGAAGAACCCCACGGGGTGAGCCGTGGGGCTGTCAGGACTGCCGGGCGACCGCGTCCGACGGGCCGGGGTCAGGCCACCGGCGACCGGGGCACCCGCGGGATGCCGTGCAGCCGGTGGGCCTCCCGGGCGGTGAGCAGCCGCTCGGCTACCTGGGTGGCCTGCTTGATCTCGGGCCGGGCCAGGCGCTTACGGCGCTTGATGCGGTCGTCGTAGCCCTTCACACCGACCAGCACCCGCTCCTGCGCGTAGGCGGCCCGCATCGCCTCGGTGAGCGCGGTGTCCAGCTCCACGCCGCGTTCGTGGACCTCCTCGACCGGGGCGCCCTCTTCACGGGCACTGTCCAGCGCCCGCTCGGCCTCGACCACCGACCTCAGGAGGTCGGGCAGACGCTCGGCCCGCTCCTCGTCCTGGGCGAGGTGTTCCCGCGCCTTCGTCATGTCCTGCTTGGCAAGTCGCATGTCCGCTCTCCGTGGGAGTACCGTCAGCCGTGTCGAGGCAACCCTATGGGTGACGAAGATCATCTGGCGAGCCGGGCTGTGCGTCGGTACTGGCGTCACGGCGCCGGAGCTGCCAACTTTGCACAGTCGGTCCCCCTTGTCCCCCGGAAGGCACCAGAGTGAGCAGGAACTACGCCGGTCTCAGCCGTGAGCGCATCATCGTGGAGGCCCTCCACATCATCGCCGGGCGCGGCCTGGGCGGTCTGTCCATGCGCCGCCTGGGTGACGCCCTGGACGTGGAGGCGATGGCGATCTACCACCACTTCCCCAAGGGCAAGGAGCAGCTGTTCAACGCGATCGCCGCCTACGTCACCACGGCGCGGGTGGTCAGCGGGTTGAGGGAAGGCGAGGGTCCGCCGGAGGAGGTCGCCGCCGAGGAGCTGGCCACCGAAGGGGTGGCCGGTTCGCCGGAGGCCGAAGACGCGGCCGAGGGGAGCCTGGCGGAGACCGTCGGAACCGCCGAGGTGGACGACCGGCCCTGGGACCAGCGGCTGACCGGCTGGGCGGAGGCCTACCGGGCCCGACTGCTCGCCTACTCCGGCGCGCTCTCCCTGCTGATGCACCGCGCCCCGCACACCCTGGGCGAAGAGGACACCCGGGCGCTGCTGCACACGGCCTTCACCGAGGCCGGGCTGGCCGAGGCGGACGTGTCCCCGGCCTGTGACGCGCTGAACGCCTACTGCCTGGGGGCGGTGGCCCACCAGGTCCGGCACGAGGGGCGGGAGGACGCCCCGGAGGAGGCCGAGGCCCTGGCCCGATTCCGGTTCGGTCTGCGGGCCCTCCTGCGCGGTCTTTCTGCCTGAGCCGCACCGGACAGCTGCTCAGCCGCCGCCCTGGGCGCGTACGCGTACCCGCTCGGCGCGCAGTTCGCGGGCTTCGTCCGGGTCCAGGACCGGGGCGGCGGTCAGCAGCTGTTTGGTGTAGTCGCTCCGCGGGTTCTCGTAGATGCTGTCGCTGTCCCCGAGCTCGACCACCTCGCCCTTGCGCATGACGGCCACGCGGTCGCTGACCTGGCGCACGACCGCGAGGTCGTGGGCGACGAAAATGTAGGTGAGACCGAAGTCGTCCTGCAGCTCTGAGAGCAGGCGCAGCACCTGGTCCTGGGTGGACACGTCCAGTGCCGAGACGGGTTCGTCGCACACGATCAGCCTCGGTTTGAGGATCAGGGCGCGGGCGATGGCGATGCGCTGGCGCTGCCCGCCGGAGAAGGCGTGCGGGAACCGGCTGTAGTGGCTGGGTTCCAGGCCGACCCGTTCCAGCAGGTCCTGGACCTGGCCGCGGATCTTCCTGGTGTTCTTGCCGCCCTGGACCCGGAGGGCGGTGCCGATGCTCTCGCCGATGGTCAGGCGCGGGTTCAGCGAGGAGTAGGGGTTCTGGAAGACCATCTGGACCTCGCGGCGCAGCGGGCGCATCCGGCGTTCGGACAGGTGGGTGATGTCCTGGCCCTCGAACTCCACGGTGCCCTCGGTGGGCTCCAGCAGCCGCATGATCATGCGGGACAGGGTGCTCTTGCCCGAACCGGACTCGCCCACGATACCCAGGGTCTCGCCCTTGAACAGGTCGAAGGTGACCCCCTTGACCGCCCAGAAGTCCGTGGCGCGGCCCCAGAGGCCGCCGCGGACCTTGAAGCTCTGCGCGACGTCCTGCACGCGCAGCAGCGGTTCGCCCCGGTCCCCTTCCGTGGTCCCGGTGGGCTTCTCCTTCTTCCTGTCCTCGGCCCGGCCTGCGGCGCGGCGGTCCTCCTGTCGGGCCTTCTCCGCCCGGTCGGCGCGGTCCTGGGCGCGGCGCTCGGCCCGGGAGACCTCCACGCGCGGCACCGCGGCCAGCAGCGCCTGGGTGTAGGGGTGCTCGGGCTCGGACAGCACCTTGCGCACGTCGCCGCGCTCCACGGCCTGGCCCTTGCGCATGACCACGACCTCGTCCACCGAACCGGCCACCACGGCCAGGTCGTGCGAGACCAGAATCAGCGCCATGTCGAGATCGCGGCGCAGCTCGTCCAGCAGGTCCAGGATCTGGGCCTGCACGGTGACGTCCAGGGCGGTGGTGGGCTCGTCGGCCAGCAGCACCTTGGGGTCGCACATCAGACCCATCGCGATCAGCACCCGTTGGCGCATACCGCCGGAGAACTCGTGCGGGTAGGAGTTGATCCGCTTGGCGGCCTCGGGGATGCCCACCCGCTCCAGCGACTCGACCGCCCGGTTGCGGGCCTGGGACCGGGACACCTGGGGGCGGTGCACACGCAGCGCCTCGATCAGCTGGTTGCCGATCGTGTACTGCGGGTGCAGGGACTGCATGGGGTCCTGGAAGACCATCGCGATGTCGTTGCCGCGCATGGAACGCAGCTTCTTGTCGCTGGCGGTCACCACGTCCTGCCCGGCCACCTCGATGGAGCCGGCGATTTGGGCGCGGCTGCCGCGGTGCAGGCCCATCAGGGCCAGCGAGGTCACGCTCTTGCCCGAACCCGACTCACCCACGATGCCCAGGGCACCGCCCGCGGCCACCTCGAAGGACAGGCCGTCCACCGCGCGGACCTCCCCGTCCAGGGTCGGGAAGGTGACCCGCAGGTCGTGCACGCGTACGACGGGGTCGGCGGAGGAAGCGGACGGGGACCCCGCGGGGGTTTCGGTCATCGAAAGAACGCCTCTCTCAGTCGTGGATGCGCACGCGCGGGTCGATGAGCGGGTACACCAGGTCGACGATCAGGTTGCAGATGACGATGAAGAACGCGCCGAAGAGGGTCACGCCCAGGATCACCGGCAGGTCGCTCTGGGTGATGGCCTGGACGGCGTAGCGGCCGATCCCGTTGAGTGAGAAGACCTGCTCGGTCAGGACCGCGCCGCCCAGCACCAGGCCCAGGTCCAGGCCGAAGATGGTGACGATGGGAGTCAGGGTGGGGCGCAGCGCGTGCTTGAGCACCACCTTGCGCTCGCTCAGGCCCTTGGCGCGCGCGGTGCGGATGTAGTCCTCGTTGAGGGTCTCCAACATGCCCGCCCGGGTCTGGCGGGCGTACATGGCCGCGTGCAGGAAGGCCAGGGTCAGCCACGGCAGGATCATGCCCTGGGCCCAGGCCAGCGGGTCGTCGGTGAAGGGCACGTAGCGCGGGGTGGCGAACAGCCCCCAGGAGTGCACCAGGAAGGCCAGGGCCAACAGACCGGTGAAGAAGATCGGCAGGGAGACCCCGGCCAGGGCCACGCCCATCGCCAGGCGGTCGAAGAAACTGCCCTTCCACACGGCGGAGACCACGCCCACCGCGACCCCGCCGACCAGCCAGATCACACCCGCGCCGATCGCCAGGGAGGCGGTCACCGGCAGCCGGGAGATGATCTCGGGGAAGACCTCCTGGTAGGTCTGGAACGAGTAGCCGAAGCAGGGTGCGGCGCACTCGATGGTGTCCCGGCCGAACTGGTACTGCGCGCCGAAGAAGATGCCCCGGACGAACTCCCAGAACTGGACCGCGATCGGCTGGTCCAGGCCCAGGCGTTCGATGGTGGCCTGGATCGCCTCGGGGGTGGGCGCCCGGCCCACGTACATCGTGGCGAGCTGCTCGGTGGTCCGACCCGCCCATCTGGGCACCACGTAGAAGATGGCGAAGGTGACCATGGTGACCACGGCCAGGAGGAGCAGACCGGCTCCGAGACGGCGCAGGATGTAGGTCAACAAGGCGCGTGCTTTCTCTGTCGAAGCCAAGGCCTGGGGCCCGGGTTCGGAGCGGAGCAGAGTCCACCCCAAACCCAAACCGTAACCCATCGCAATCAATCGATCACGTCTTGCGTTCGGCGTGTGCGGGGGAACGCCGACCCGGAGGCTTCCCGCCACCGCACGTCGAAGCGGCGGCCCTCCCCTGCGGAAGGACCGCCGCTCTCGTGCCGGTGGCCGGGTCGGTCGGCTGCCCAGATCAGTCGGTGTTGGTGGTGCCCAGGCTCATGTAGTCATACATCGAATACCCGGCGTGGTAGTAGACGTTGGTCAGGTTGGCCGGGCGGTAGAGCACCGTGCGTTCGAAGACGACCGGCAGGATCGCGGCCTCCTCCATCGCGCGCTCGTCGATCTGGGTATAGATCGAGGCGCGCTCGTCGACGTCCTCCACGCTCACGACCTCGTCGAACCACTCGTTGATCTGGTCGTCGTCGAGCTCGGAGATGTTGGAGTTACCGGCGTCCTGAATGGCGCCGCCGTCCAGGATCTTGCTCATGAAGCCGTATCCGCTGGCCCAGTCGGGCGCCCAGCCGTACACGGTCAGGCCCAGGTCGTTGTCGGCCACAAAGGACGGCGAACCGGCCTGGGTGTTGGTGTAGGTGTCGGACGGGTACTGCTTGATCTCCGTCTCGATGTTCACCCGGGCCAGGGCCTGCTGGAGTGCCTCGGCGGTGCTGACGTCGGCGGGGCGGTCGGCTCGGGCGCCGATCGCGGTGGAGAAGCCGTCCGGCTGCCCGCACTCCTCCAACTTCTCCTGCGCCATCTCCAGGTCACCCTTGTTGTCCTCGGACGGGTACAGGTCCATGCTCGGGTCGGCGCCGGGCAGTGAACCGGGCATGATCTGGGTGGCGATGTCACCGCCGGTGTCGCCGCCCCAGGCGCGCTGGAGCGCATCCCGGTCGGCCGCGTACATAATGGCCTGGCGGCAGGCCACGTCGTCGAGCGGCTCCATGACGGTGTTGATGTTGAGGTAGCGCAGGGTGCTGGTCTGCGGGTTGTCGACGTTGTGGCGCTGGTCCTCGTCGGTAATGACGGTGCCCTTCATCGCCGGGCCCACACCGGTGCCGCCGAGGTCGACGTCGAGCTCGCCGTTGACCAGGCGCTGGTCGATCTCGTTCTGGTCGACGCCCAGCTCCACCTCGATACGGTCGGGCAGCGCACGGCGGACGGGGTCGGTCGAGGCGTCCCACTCCTCGTTGCGCTCCAGGTGCAGGGAGACGCCGGGGCGGTACTCGCCGTCGAACTTGTAGGGCCCCGAGGAGACCACCTGGCTCTGGTACTGCTCGCCGCGGTCGGCGTCGGCCGGCACCGGTGCGGTCTGCGGCTGGATGAGCACGTACGGGAACTCGGCGAAGCTCTTGTTCAGGTGGAAGATCAGGGTGTGGTCGTCGGGCGTCTCGATACCGTCGAATCCGACCAGCGGATCGTCGTCGTTGGCGTAGGGGCCTTCGTAGTCGTCACTGTCGGCCAGCAGGTCCACGAAGTACTTGGGGCCGTTCGGCAGCGCCTGGTCACCGAAGTTGCTGCGCGCGATGGCGTACTTGATGTCCTCGGCCGTGATCTCCGAGCCGTCCTCGTAGCGCAGGCCCTCCTTGAGGCGCAGGGTCCACTCGGTGGAGTCGTCGTTGCCCTCGGGCAGGTCCTCGGCCAGGTCGGGCTGGAGCTCGATGCCCTGTTCGCCGGGCGCCTCGGTGTAGGTGAGCAGGGTGCGCGCGTAGTAGCGGGAGAAGTTCCAGCTGAACGCGTAGTAGGTGTTGCCCGGGTCGGGTGAGTCGAAGTCGGCGGAGATGGCGTAGCGCAGGGTTCCGCCGGTCTCGTCGGAGGGGTTGACCACCGCGGTCTCGCCCTCGTTGAACTCGGCGTCGGAGACCCCGCCGCCGCCTCCGCCCCCGCCGCCGCAGGCGGCCAGCAGCAGTGCCATGGCGGTTCCCGCGGCCACCGGCGCGGTGGCGCGGCGGAGCGCGCCGCGCCGCCGCCTGGGCGGCCCCTGGCACGTGGAGTGATGGGTGGTCACCTGAAGCCTCCTGGTCGGGTTCTGGGGTGGGGCCGTGCGGCACACGGCCCCGGAGTGGGTGCGTCAGTCGGAGGAGCGCGGGTCGAAGGCGTCGCGCAGTCCGTCGCCGAAGAGGTTGAAGGCCAGCACGGTGATGAAGATGGCCAGGCCGGGGATGATCACGAAGTGCGGCGAGGTGGTGTAGAAGCGCAGCGCGTTCTCCAACATGCCGCCCCAGGTGGCCATGGGCGGGTTGATGCCCACGCCCAGGAAGCTCAGCGCCGCCTCGAAGAGGATGTTCGTGGGGATGAGCAGGGTGGAGTAGACCAGGATGGGGGTGACCAGGTTGGGCAGGATCTCTCGGAAGACGATGTGGGTGCTGCCCGCGCCGAGGCTGCGCGCGGCCTCGACGAACTCGCGTTCCTTGAGGGTGAGGGTCTGTCCGCGCACGATGCGCCCGATGTAGGGCCAGTTGAAGAAGCCGATGATGAACACCAGGACGCCGATGCGCAGGTTGTTCCCGGCCAGGCCGAAGGCGCCGTCGGGGATGACGCCGACCAGGGCGATCGCGAAGAGCAGCAGCGGGAAGGCCAGGAAGATGTCCATGGTCCGGCTGATGACCACGTCCACCCAGCCGCCGAAGTAACCGGCGAGGATGCCCAGGACGGTGCCGATGACCACGCACACCACGGTGGCGACGGTGGCCACGAGCAGCGAGGTCCGGGCGCCGTAGACGATGCGGCTGAACAGGTCGCGGCCGTTGACCGGTTCCACGCCCAGCAGGTGTTGCGCGCTGATACCGCCCCACGGGTCCAGGCCCTGGGCCGGATCGTCGGGATCGCGCAGGACCCCTCCGGTGAGCGGGTCGACCAGACCCTGGTTGAACTGGTTCGGCGGGTACCCGAACAGGGCCGTGAGCACGGGTGCGAAGAGCGCGGTCAGGATGAGCAGGATGACCACGACACCGCCGGTCATGCCGACCTTGTCCTTGCGGAAGCGCTGCCAGGCGATCTGGCGCAGGGAGCGGCTGGCGGCGTCCCTGGCCCCCGCCACGACCGCTTCTGGCTCGGCGTGCTGGGAAGACTCAGGCACGTCCATCGGCGCGGTCATGTGCCACTGCCCCCCACTGTCTCTGCGTGTGCCCAACTCACTACGCAGAGTTTGCACGAGTGGCGTGGCGGTTTTCCAGCTTCCGCGCCGACGACCGAAGTCCCGCTTCGCGCGGCGGGAGAAGCGGGTGCGTCGGACGGCCCGGACCCAGTGGGCCGCTCAAGGAGATCCGCCGCGCAAGCCGGGACGAGAAAGGCCCGACCGCCGGGACGACCGCCATCGCACACGCAGAGGTCGGGCACGGCCCTTCCCTCCGGGAGAGAGGGGCCGGGAAAATCCCATAATCAACCACTGTGGCACAGAGAACCAATCATGGATTGGATCAAAGATCGAATGAGAAACAAAAAAGAGGCACAGGCGGACTTATCCCGGGAAAAGCCCGCCCCACCCTGGAAGGCCATTATCAGCCAGGGCGCGCCTGCAGTCTCTAGGACGTCAGACAGTTACCGCCGGTTCTGGTCAGGTTGGAGGAGGCGGTCCACTCCCCGGGCCTGATCATCCGGAAGCCGTTGGTCTGCGACTGGGTCGCCAGGACCGTGTCGCCCCTGTACAGGTGGTACCTCACGAGGTGACTGGTACCGGCACCGGAACGGACGTTGGCCACATTCACGGTCACTCGGTACGGGCAGAAGACGCTCTGGGCCACAGCCTCCTGCTGCTGCTGGGCCTGGGCGGGGACTGCCGTCAGCAGGGTTCCGCCGAACACTGCGGCCGCGGCCAGAGCCAGGGTCGCGGTGGCTCGGGACACACGTCCGGGCTTCTTGGTTCGCAAGGGATGTTCCTCCGGTCATTCGGTTGCGTGGGCACCTCGGCCGAGGGCGGATGTCAGCGACAATTCATTCTTTGACTTTCCACTGAATCCATAGTGACGATAACCGAAAAAGGGACCCTCGACACCATCTGGGCCACATGCGGCCACCGGCACCGGCCACATGCGGACAGAACCCACGCGCCTGCCGGGAAAGGCCTTCTCCCCTTTCATCTAACGGTTATCCTCGCGCGCGAAAGGCACCCCGGACACACAGAAAGGGCGCGTGCCACGTCCGTGCACGCGCCCAACGCCTGGGTCAGCGGTCGCGCAGGTCCCGGTAGCGGCGGACCAGCCCCGCGGTGGAGGGGTCCAGGCCGGGTACCTCGGCGCCCTCGGTCAGGGCGGGTTCGACCTTCTTGGCCAGGACCTTGCCGAGCTGCACGCCCCACTGGTCGAAGGAATTGATGTTCCACACCGCGCCCTGCACGAACACCTTGTGCTCGTAGAGGGCGACGAGCTGGCCGAGCACCGACGGGTCGAGCCGGTCGGCCAGGATCGTGGTGGTGGGCCGGTTGCCCGGGAACGTGCGGTGCGGGACCAGGTCCGCGGGCACCCCCTCGGCGGCGACCTCTGCGGAGGTGCGGCCGAAGGCCAGGGCCTGCCCCTGGGCGAACAGATTGGCCATCAGCAGGTCGTGCTGGGGCACCAGCCCCTCGGGCAGGTCCGGGGCGGGCCGGGCGAAGCCGATGAGGTCGGCGGGCACGAACCGGGTGCCCTGGTGCAGCAGCTGGAAGTAGGCGTGCTGGCCGTTGGTTCCGGGCGTGCCCCACACCACCGGGCCGGTCTGCCAGTTGACCGGGCGGCCGTCGCGCTGGACGGACTTGCCGTTGGACTCCATGTCGAGCTGCTGGAGGTAGGCGGTGAACTTCGACATGTAGTGGCTGTAGGGCAGCACCGCGTGGGACTGGGCGTCGAAGAATCCGCCGTACCAGACGCCGAGCAGGCCCAGCAGGAACGGCAGGTTGCGTTCGGCCGGCGCGGTGGCGAAGTGGGTGTCCATGAGGTGGAAGCCGGCGAGCATCTCCCGGAACCGCTCCGGGCCCAGGGCCACCATGAGGGACAGCCCGATCGCCGAGTCGTAGGAGTAGCGGCCGCCCACCCAGTCCCAGAACTCGAACATGTTGGCGGTGTCGATGCCGAACTCCGCGACCTCGTCGGCGTTGGTGGAGACCGCCACGAAGTGTTTGGCGATGGCGTCGGAGCCGGACTCCACTCCCAGCCCGCTCAGGAGCCAGTCCCGGGCCGCCTTGGCGTTGGTGACGGTCTCGATCGTGGTGAAGGTCTTGGAGGCGACCACGAACAGCGTGCGCTCGGGGTCGGCGTCCACCAGGGCCTCGTGCAGGTCGGTGCCGTCGACGTTGGAGACGAAGCGGAACTCCAGCCCCCGGTCGGTGTGGGGGCGCAGCGCCTCGTAGGCCATGGCGGGGCCCAGGTCGGAGCCGCCGATCCCGATGTTGACCACCCGGGTCACCGGCTTGCCGGTGTGACCCAGCCAGGTGCGGGCGCGCACGCGTTCGGCGAAGACGGCCATCCGCTCCAGGACCCGGTGCACCTCGGGCACCACGTCGTGGCCGTTCTCCCTGATCACCGCGGAACGCGGGGCGCGCAGGGCGGTGTGCAGGACGGCGCGGTCCTCGGTGAGGTTGATGTGGTCGCCGCGCAGCATGGCGTCGCGCAGGGCGGCCACCCCGGTGGCGTCGGCCAGTTCGGCGAGCAGGCGCATGGTCTCGTCGGTGACGAGGTTCTTCGCGTAGTCGACGTGCAGTCCTCCGACGCCGAGCGTGTACCGGTCGGCCCGCGCGGGGTCGTCGGCGAACAGGCTCCGTAGGTGGGTGGCACCGAACCGGTCACGGTGCTCGGCCAGCCCGGCCCACTCCTTGCGGCGGTCCAGGGGGATGCCGGACCGGCTTCCGATGTCCTCGGTTCGAGGGAGGGGTGTACTCGCAGACATCCGGTCGCTCCTCGTCGTCCATGGTCGGTCGGCGCGGCGCCGGAGTGCTCGGTCCGAACGCCGCGTCCGCCGTGTGCGGCTGAGTCTCTACCCTCCCATGAAAGCCGCCAACCATGGGCCTTTCCGTGCACGTCAGAGCTTTGGGGGTACGGGGCGCAGAATACTCAGGGCGCGGGGTCGGCCGTGCACCGTCGCTCACGCTCCTCGCGCAGGGCGGAGACCTCCTCGCGCAGGGCGCGGAGTTCGGCGAGGATCTGTTCCTGGCCGTTCCCTCCCACGGGTCCGTACCCCGGTTCCGGCCCCGTACCGGTTCCGGCCCTGCCCCCTCCCTCGCTGTCCGTGTCCTTCTCCAAGGCCTCCACCGCGACAGCCACGAACAGGTTCAGCGCCACGAAGGTGGAGACGAGGACGAAGGTGACGAAGAAGATCCAGGCGAGCGGCTGGTGCTCCATCACGTCCTTAGCGATGGCGGACCAGCTGTCGGCCGTGGAGATCTGGAAGAGCGTGAACAGCGAAGTGGGCAGGTCTCCGAAGTACTCCGGTGAGACGTCCTGGAAGAGTTTGGTGGCCATCACGCCGGAGACGTAGAGCAGCAGGACGACCAGGAAGAGGATGGCGGCCATTCCGGGCAGGGCCCGGAACAGCCCCGCCACGACATGCCTCAGGGTCGGTATCACCGAAAGCAGCCGCAGGACCCGCAGGACCCGCAGGACGCGCAGGACCGCGAACGGGCCGGAGGACGGCATTAGGGCCAGACCCACGATGACCATGTCGAACCAGCTCCACGGGTCGCGCAGGAAGGCTCCCCTGTGCGCGTAGGCCCTCAAGGACAGTTCGACCACGAAGAGCGCCAGGATCACCATGTCGGTCCCGTGCAGCAGGTCGCCGTGTTCGGCCATGAGCCGGGGCGATGTCTCGACCCCCAGGATCACCGCGTTGACGAGGATGAGGGTGACGACACTGCCTTGGAACCAGGACGAGTCGACGAGCTTGCGGACCCGTTCACGCACGGTCACGGTGGAAGGAACTCCGTTCGTTGTGTCGGATAACAGCGCAAAAGCCTATCGCCGGGAATCGCACCCCGTTTCGCACTCGTCGCCCCGAGTGTGTTCCCTACTGGCGCCTCCTGCCCCGACCAGGCATGATCGAGATAAGGGAACCGAGGCGAGGGGGCCGCCGGTGACGGAATCCGCAGATTTCGACAGGGACGCCGAGGACATCGACGACGTGGACGCCGAGATGGACGTGGGCGCCCCGGACCAGGACTCCGCCGTGGCGGAGTACCTGGAGGAGCATCCCGAGGACTACCGAATCGAGGAGATCGAGGATCGGGAGGCACTCGGTATAGACGCCGAACTCCGTCAGGAGGTTCCCGAGCAGGCACCCGAATCCGACGGGGAATCCGCCCCCGTGCCCGGACGCGAGGAGCTGGCCCGGCTACTCAGGGCGGAGGACTACGCCGAGCGGATCAACCGGCGGCTCGAAGGCTGAGCCAGCGCTCCACGCGCAGGACGTGCGCGGCCGCGGCCGCGCGGGCCGCTTCGGGGTCACGGGCCAGGAGGGCCTCGTGGATGCGCCGGTGGTCCTCGTGCAGGGTCTCGACCAGCCCGGCCTCGCCGTGGCCGGCCCAGACCCGTTCATTGAAGGTGCGCGAGGACAGCCCGGCGTGGATGGCCGAAAGGGTGGCGTTACCCGCACAGGCCACGATCGCCTGGTGGAAACCGAGGTCGGCAGCACCGTGCTCGGCGGGTGCGCAGGCGGGGAAGTCCTCCTCCATACGGTTGAGGAGTGCGCCGATCCGGGCCAGGTCGTCGGGGGTGGCACGTGCGGCGGCGATGGCCGTGGCGGCGGGTTCGATCATCCGGCGGACCTGGAGGACCTCCAGCAGGGTCTCGTCGCGGGAGACCTCGGCCAGCACGGAGAAGGCCTCCAGCAGGTCGGCCGGGCGCAGCGCGGTGACGTAGACGCCCGCGCCGTGACGGACCTCCAGAACACCGAGGGTGGTGAGGGAGCGGATCGCCTCGCGCACGCTCCCGCGGGAAACCCCGAGCCGGGCGGAGAGTTCACGTTCGGTGGGCAGACGCTGCTCTGGTCCTACCTCTCCGTCGGAGATCATCGCCTTGATCTGCTCGACAGTCCGCTGGGCGACCGGGGTCCGCACGCCGTCAACCACCTTCTCCTCCAAAGCCTGGACTGATCACACCGGGATTCTACCGGCTCCTTCCACTCATGCCCCCTTGCCTCCTTCTCGATGATCATGCAAAAGTGGTCGGACCACTTGATCCCGGCTGGGCTCCATTGGACTGAGCGCAGACCGGCCGGGTCGCGAAGGAGGCCCATGCGGATCGCGCTGTTCATCACCTGTGTCAACGACACGCTCTTCCCCGACACCGGACGCGCGGTGGTGCGCCTCCTGGAACGGCTCGGGCACGAGGTGGTCTTTCCCCCCGACCAGACCTGCTGCGGGCAGATGCACTACAACACCGGCTACCGGCGCCCCGCGGCCAAGCTCGCGGTGCGCTTCGCCAAGACCTTCGGCAACGCCGACGCGGTCGTGGTCCCCTCGGCGTCCTGCGCCGCGATGGTCCGCGACAACTACCCCAAGCTGGGCGGGAGCGGGAGCAGGCTCTCCCACAAGATGGCCCAACTGGGACCGCGCGTGTACGACCTCACCGAGTTCCTCGTGGACGTGCTGGAGGTGACCGACGTGGGCGCCTACTTCCCGCACAAGGTCGTCTACCACCCCACCTGCCACGGCCTGCGGTTCCTCGGCCTGGGCGACCGCCCCTACCGACTGCTGCGCGCGGTCCGCGGCCTGGAGCTGCTCGAACTGCCCGGCGCCGCCGAGTGCTGCGGGTTCGGCGGCACGTTCTCGGTCAAGAACGGCGACGTCTCCGCGGCGATGGGCTTCGACAAGGCCCGGCACGCGGTCGGGACCGGCGCCGAGGTCCTGTGCGCGGTGGACAACTCCTGCCTGATGCACATCGGCGGCACCCTGTCCCGTCAGCGCTCCGGCATGCGCATCGCGCACATCGCCGAGATCCTGGCCAGTACCGAGAAGGAGTACGCGCACGTATGAGCGCCACGTTCCTGGGCCTTCCGCCCTTTCCCGAGGCCGCCCGCGCGGCGGTCGGCGACTCCCGCACCCGGCAGAACCTGCACAAGGCCACCCACACCATCCGCGGCAAACGCGACGCGGTCGTCGGAGAACTGGGCGAGGACTGGCAGCGGCTGCGTTCGGAGGGCGAGCGGGTCAAGACGCACACCCTGCGCCACCTGGACCACTACCTGGAGCAGTTGGAGGAGTCGGTCCAGCGGGCGGGCGGGACCGTCCACTGGGCCGCCGACGCAGCCGAGGCCAACGCGATCGTCACCCGCCTGGTGCGCGAGACCGGCGAGCGCGAGGTGGTCAAGGTCAAGTCGATGGCCACCCAGGAGATCGAGCTGAACAACGCCCTGGAGGCCGCCGGGATCACCGCCTACGAGACCGACCTGGCCGAGCTGATCGTGCAGCTGGGCGAGGACCTGCCCTCCCACATCCTGGTGCCCGCCATCCACCTGGGCCGCGCGCAGATCCGGGAGATCTTCCTGAAGCAGATGGCCGAGTGGGGGGTGCCCGCCCCGCCCGGGCTCACCGACGATCCCAAGGCACTGGCCGAGGCCGCCCGCGTCCACCTGCGCGAACTGTTCCTGCGCGCCAAGGTGGCGGTCTCGGGGGCCAACTTCGCGGTGGCCGACTCCGGAACGCTGGTGGTGCTGGAGTCCGAGGGCAACGGGCGCATGTGCCTGACCCTGCCCGAAACGCTGATCTCGGTGGTGGGCATCGAGAAGATCGTGCCCACGTGGTCCGACCTCGAGGTGTTCATGCAGCTACTGCCCCGCTCCTCCACGGGTGAGCGGATGAACCCCTACACCTCCACCTGGACCGGGGTGACCCCGGGCGACGGCCCGCAGAACTTCCACCTGGTGCTGCTCGACAACGGGCGCACCGACGTGCTCGCCGACACCGTGGGGCGCCAAGCCCTGCGCTGCATCCGCTGCTCGGCCTGTCTGAACATCTGCCCGGTCTACGAGCGCACCGGCGGCCACGCCTACGGTTCGGTCTACCCGGGTCCGATCGGCGCGATCCTCACCCCGCAGCTCCAGGGCATGTCCTCGGAGGTCGACAAGGCGCTGCCGTACGCGTCCTCGCTCTGCGGGGCCTGCTACGACGTCTGCCCGGTGGCCATCGACATCCCCGAGGTCCTGGTGCACCTGCGCGAACAGGTGGCGCAGGGTCCGGGGCACACGGGCGAGAAGGCAGTGATGGCCGGTGCCGACGCGGTGTTCGGCTCGGCCAAGGCACTGGACGCGGTGCAGCGCGCGGCCGGGGTGGTGGGCGGGAACCTTCCGCGGCACCTGCCGGGGATGGCCGGGAAGTGGACGGACACCCGGGACCTCCCGGACCTGCCGGGGCAGTCGTTCCGGCAGTGGTGGAACAAGCGCGACCAGCAGGAGGAGGACCGTTGAGCGGATCACGGGAAAGGGTGCTGGCCCGGGTGCGGGAGGCGCTGGCGGACGTGCCCGCCGACGAACCGGTAGAGCGTGCGCTGGAGCGCGACTACGCCGACAGCCACGCCGAGGGCCCCACCCTGGACGTGCTGGTGGACCGGTTGCTGGACTACAAGGCGCTGGTGGAAAGGGTCTCGGCGGCCGAGCTGCCGGGGCGGATCGCGGCCGCGCTGGAGCGGCACGGGGCGGAGCGGGTGGCGGTCCCCGAGGGGGTTCCCGAGGAATGGTTCGCCTCGGTGTCCGCGCGGCGGATCGTCGACGCCCCGGGGGCTCCGCTGTCGGTGGCCGAGCTGGACGGCTGCGATGGGGTGGTGACCGGGTGCGCGGTGGCGGTGGCCGAGACGGGCACCATCGTGCTGGACGCCGGCCCGGACCAGGGCCGCCGGGCGGTCACCCTGGTCCCCGACTACCACCTGTGCGTGGTGCGCGCCGAGCAGGTGGTGGACGGGGTGCCCCAGGCCGTGCGACTGCTGGCCCCGGAGCGCCCCCTCACGTGGATCAGTGGACCTTCGGCCACCAGCGACATCGAACTCAACCGGGTGGAGGGCGTGCACGGGCCGCGCACCCTGGAGGTGCTCATCGTGCAGTCCGCCGAGTGAGGTCGTGGAAGGCGCACTGGCGGTGCGATCCGGGCAAACGTACAGGTGAGGTGGGGCCGGGTGCGGCCTGCCCCACCGTGCGGGTTCCGGTCTGCGCTCAGCGGTGTCTACGGCGCACACCCTCGTGCGGACCGGGCCCGGTTCCTAGCGTTTGAGGGGAACGCAGACCGACCACGGCAGGAAGGCTCCCCGATGCGCCACCCGGCTCGTCCCACTCCCCCGGTGCTGATCACGGCGCTGGCCACGGCGGCGGTCACCGTCGTGGCCGGTTGCACGGTCGCCGCCCAGCCCGCCGCGGCCGCCGAGAGCATCGCTGTCCCCCCGGCGGCGGCGCTGCCCGAGCCCACCGGCCCCTCCCCCGTGGGCACCACCGAGCTGCACCTGGTGGACACCGACCGCGAGGACATCTGGTTCGGCGGCGACCGGGAGCTCATGGTGACCCTCTGGTACCCGGCCCGGACCGACGCCGGACGTGCGGCCCCCTACCTGACCGAGGCCGAGTCCGAGGCGGTCCTGGCCCAGGAGGGGTACGACCACCTGCCCGCCGACACCCTGACCCGGGTGCGCACCAACGCCGTCGCCGACGTGCCTCCCCTGCGCGCCGACGGTGGCCTGCCGCTGGTGGTGTTCTCCCCCGGCGCGGGAATGTCCCGGACCTGGACGTCCGCGTTCGCCGAGGAGCTAGCCAGCCACGGCTTCGCGGTGGCCGGGGTCGACCACCGCCACGAGGCCGCGGCAGTGGAGTTCCCCGACGGGCTCGTGGAGCGGTGCGGGGCCTGCGAAACCCAGCGGTGGGAGGACGGCGCCGTCAACCGGGCCGACGACGTCACCTTCCTCCTGGACGAACTGGAGCGGGGTGAGACCTGGCGGTGGTCCGACCTCCTCGACACCGAGCGGGCCGGGATGGCCGGGCACTCCTGGGGCGGGGCCGCGACCGCGCAGGCCCTGCTCACCGAGGACCGCGTGTACGCCGGGCTGAATCTGGACGGTCCCTACTACCCGGCGCAGCTGGAAGGCGAGACCGACAAGCCCCTGGCGCTGCTCGCCAACGGCCAGGGCCAGCCATGGGAGGGCTGGGGCGAGCGCTGGGCGGGCCTGACCGGCTGGCGCCAGTGGATCGAGGTCACCGGCTCCGGGCATTCCAACGCCGTGGACCGCGGGGTGCTCATGGAGCAGTTCGGGCTGCGGGGCACCCTGACCCCGGAGCAGTGGCGGGCGCAGTTCGGCGACCTTCCGGTCGAGCACGGCCTGGACCTGGTGCGCGCCTACGCCACCGCCTACTTCGACCACCACCTGCGCGGCGGTGAGCAGCCACTCCTGGACGACCCGGAGGGTGTCCACCCCGAGCTGGTCGTGGTGGACCCCGAGGCGTAGTGAGGCTTCCGGGGTCACCCCCGCGGGCGCCAGGTGTGCAGGAGCTGTTCCAGGGGATCGGGGGTGTGCGTCTCCTCGGCGAAGGGCGCCTGGTAGCGCGCCCCGGTCCCCCGGGGCGCGGCCCGGCGCGGCCTGGGTTTGGCGGTCCGCGCGGGAGCAGCCGGTGCGGGCGTCCCGTTCTTGGCCGCGCCGTCCTCGGGCTGGCCACCCCTGGGCAGCGGAGCCTGGTAGCGGGCGCCCTGACCGGCGGGCTTGCGCTTCCTGCGGCGGACCCAGCGCGTGACCACGGGTTCGGGCCTGGACTCCTCGGGCCGCTCCCCGCGCTGGTCGCGCTCCCCGGTCGGGGTGAACCACACCGGCAGCTCCTCCAGGCCGTGCACGCTCAGCGAGGCGCGCCAGCGCAGATCGGCGGATTCGACCGCCATCACCATGCCGCGCATCCGGTCCACGACGGTGTCGATGGCGGTGCGCACCAGCTCCCGGGTGAAGGCGGTGGCCGGGCAGCGGTGGGCCCCGGCGCCCCAGGAGAGATGGGAGCGGTTTCCGGCCAGGGCTATGGCGTCGTCGGCGCCCCGGGACACCGAGGGGTCGGTGTGCGCGGAGGCGAACCCGAAGAGCAGCGGCTCGCCCTGGCGGATCCGGGCCCCGGCGAACCTGATGTCCATGGTCGAGTAGCGCCCGGCGAGCATGCGGATCGGAGAGTCCGTCCACATGACGTAGTCGACGAAGTCCTCCGGGGTGAGCGTACCGCCCAGGTAGGCGGTCCACACGTTCGGGTCTTCGAGCAGCTTGAGCAGGGCGTTGCCGATGAGGTGAGTGGTGGGCTCGTGCCCGGTCTCCCACAGCAGGGACAGCGCCTCGACCGCCTCGTCGTCGGTGAGGCCGTGCGGGTGCTCCAGAATCAGGCTGGTGATGTCCTGTCCCGGTTCGGCGCGTTTACGGGCGACCAATCCCTCGAAGTAGGAGCGCACGGCCAGGGCGGCGGGTTCGGCTCGGGCCGGGTCACCGCTCCACAGCCGGGCGGTGAGGTCGGCCAGGAGGTGCCCGTAGGAGTCGGGCAGGCCGAAGAGCTCGTTGAGGATGAGCGCGGGCAGCGGGGCGGCGTAGTCACCGATGAGGTCGGCCGAGCCCGCCGACTCGACCAGGCCGATCAGGTGCACCGCCGCGCGCTCCACCGCCGGGACCAGCTGCGGGGTCCCGACCGAGGCCAGCGCGTCCACGATGGGCAGGCGCAGCCGCTGGTGTTCGTCGCCGTCGCGGTTGAGCGCCCCGCTGCGGGCGGGCGGAACTCCGCTGGGGCTCCAGGGGCGCGGGTCGGCGGAGAAGTAGGTCTGGTCCCGCAGGACCTGGAGGTTCTCCTTGTATCCGAGCAGCAGCCAGCCGGGCACCCCGGGGGTGATCTCCACCGGGACCAGCCCGCCGTACTGTGAGCGCAGCTGCTCCCAGGGCAGTTCCGCGGCGGAAGCCTCCCCCCGGTCCGGCCCCCGGTGCAGGGGCAGCGTCCCCTCCCCGGTGAAGGGACAGCGCTCAGCTCCCTCCGATCCGCCAATGGCGGCGTCGCTGCTGCCGGTGGACCCGGTTCCCTGGCTCATGGAGACTCCGTAAGTTGGTACGTTGCCCGGTTGGGGCGACGCTATGTCCCCGATGTTTCCGGAGTGCTTCCGTGAGGAAAGGCGCACCTTTCGGTGTCGGGCACCGGGTTCCACCACAGGTCAAGACGGGCCAAGACGGCACAGTGCACGAAAAGCACCCGAACCAGAACACGAAAACCCCTGTGGGCGAAGGGATCCCGCTTGCCCGGGCATTCCGGCAAGGTGGATACTTCCGCTGATTCCAGGATGCGACGCCGAGCCGGAAGGCCCCCATGACGGACACCACCCCCTCCACCCCGCTGGACACGACCGTCCCCCACTCCGCCCGGGTGTGGAACTACTGGCTCGGTGGCAAGGACCACTACCCGGTCGACCGTGAGCTGGGCGAACAGATCGAACAGGCCTTCCCCGAGATCGCCGACATCGCCCGCGCCGACCGCCAGTTCATCATCCGGTCGGTCACCCACCTGGCAAAGGAGGAGGGCATCAGGCAGTTCCTGGACATCGGCACCGGACTTCCCACCGCCAACAACACCCACGAGGTCGCCCAGGCCGCCGCCCCGGACGCCAAGGTGGTCTACGTCGACAACGACCCGATGGTGCTCACCCACGCCCGCGCTCTGCTGACCAGCACGCCCGAAGGCAGTACCCACTACATCGACGCCGATCTCCTGAACCCCGAACCCCTGCTGGCCCAGGCCCGCGAACACCTGGACTTCACCCAGCCGATCGCGCTGACCTTCATGGGCACGCTCGTGCACTACCCGGTCGATGAGAGCATCTACGCCCTAGTGCGCACCTACATGGAAGCCCTGCCCTCCGGCAGCTTCCTGGCCCTGAACGACAGCACCGACACCAGTCAGCAGATCATCGACGCGGCCGTGGCCTGGAACGAGAACGCGGCGCTGCCCATCCACCTGCGCAGCCCGAAACAGGTCGAGGCCTACTTCGAGGGACTGGAGCTGCTGGAGCCCGGTGTGGTCTCCCTCCCGTTCTGGCGCCCGGAGTCCTCCGAGGTCGGTGACATCCGCGAGGCCGCCCAGTACGGCGGTGTGGCACGTAAGCCCTGACCTGTGCGGACATCGGCTCTTCCCGGTTCGGGGCCAAGAGTGACCGGCCGGTAGGATGGCCAGTCGGCTCCACAGGGGCTCACCAAGCCTGCGGGCCCAACAGCTTTCGACCGGGGAGAACCACCGTGAGCAGGAAAAGCCGCAGACGCGGCGACGCGCGGACGGCGACAGCCGAATGGGCCGGACCCGGCCCATCGGACACTCCCGTGGAGGTGGTCACCGGCGCCGTCGACGCTCTCGTGCGCGGGCAGGAGGGCGGCGGTGTGGACCTGGCCGCGGCCCGGCTGGCCGATGTGGAGGACCCCGCCTGGGCCGGGGCGGCGGGGCGTGCGCTCTTCGACACCCTGCTGTTCTCGGTGGCCGACGCGTGGGCGCGCGGCTGGCAGCCTGTGGAGACCGTCCGGCACGTGACCCGTGAGTCCGGTCCGCTGGCCGCGGCCGTGTGCGCGGACGCCGTCACCGCCGACCTGGAGCGACACTCCGCGGCCTCGGTGGACCCGCGCTGGACCGAGCAGGTGCGCTCCCTGGGCGTGAGCGGCCCGGCCGCGGCCGAGGCACACCTGACCCGGCTGAGCGGCGAGCACGGACTGCTGAGGTTCGAGGCGGTCGAGGTGGTGCTCCGGCTGCTGGCACTGCTGCGCGTGCTACCGCCGATGCGACGGCTGGGTCCGCCGCCCGGCACCTTCCGGCCGGGCGGACGCAGCGCCGCGCCGGTGGACCGGGGACGCCTGCAGCGCGTGCGCGCGCTGCTGGCCAAGGCCGAGTCCACCGAGTTCCCGCAGGAGGCCGAGGCGCTGACCGCCCGCGCTCAGGAGATGATGGCGCGGCACAGCATCGACCTCGCCCTGCTGGAGCAGGATCCCGAGGAGCCCGAGGCCGCCGCAGCCCGTCGGCTCCCGGTGGACTCCCCCTACGACGAGCACCGGGCGGTACTGCTCAACGAGGTCGCCGAGGCCAACCACTGCCGGGCCGTGTGGCACCGGGAGCTGGGCCTGAGCACCGTGATGGGTTTCCCCGGTGACGTGGAGGCGGTGGATCTGCTGTACACGTCCCTGCTGGTGCAGGCCGAGGCGGCGATGCGGGTGAGCGGTGCGAAGCGGGACCGGTCCGGGCGCGGGGCGCGCAAGGACTTCCGGTCCTCATTCATGTCCGCGTTCGCGGTGCGGGTCGGTGAACGGCTGAACGCATCGGCACGCTCCGCCGAGGAGGCGGTCACCGCCGAGACCGGCACGGACCTGGTGCCGGTGTTCGCCGCCCGGGAGAAGGCGGTGGAGGCCGCCGTGGACGAGGCGTTCGGCGCCCTGACCACGTCCCGGGTCCGCGGCCCTTCCAGTTCCGAGGGCTGGTATGAGGGCCGCGCGGCGGCCGACGCCGCGTCCCTGGGCACCACCCGTGCCCGGCTGACCTGAGGCCCGGCGCCCCGAGTTCGGGAAAACCAGTGGCCGCGGCGTGCGCGAGCTGTGTAGAACCGACACATGCTTCGCAAGTATCCCCGCACCCGGCACATCCGCGGATCGCGGCTGCAGCCCGGTGACCACGACCTGTCGGCCGCGCCGTTCGAACGGCTGGCCAGGAGGCACCTGGTCGTGGAGGAGAAACTGGACGGCGCCAACGCCGGGATCAGTTTCGGGCCCGATGGGAAGCTGCGGCTGCAGAGCCGGGGGCACTACCTGACCGGTGGTCCCCGGGAGCGGCAGTTCGCGCCGTTCAAGGCCTGGGCCGCGGCGGTCGCGCCGAGCCTGTGGCCGCGGCTGGGTGAGCGGTACGTGCTCTACGGCGAGTGGCTGTACGCCAGGCACACGGTGTTCTACGACGCGCTGCCGCACTACTTCTGCGAGTTCGACGTCTTGGACACCCGGGACGGGGTGTTCCTGTCCACCGCGCGCAGGCGGGAACTGCTGGCCGGGACACCCGTGGTGTCGGTGCCCGTGCTGCATGAGGGTCCGCTGGCCTCGATCAGGGAACTCACCGACCTGGTGGGGACCTCCACCTGTCGGACTCCCAGGTGGCGGCGGGCGCCGGTACCGGCCGCTGCGGTGGAGCGGCTGGTGCGTCGCTGGGAGTGCCCCGACCCCACCGAGGCCCACCGCCTGTCCCGGACCGTGACCGGCTAGGACTCCAGCCCCTCCTGGTTCGGGACGGTGTCGGGTGCGGTCCCGGCCATCAGCCAGCGGGTGACGCCGACTTCCAGCAGGGACCGGCGGGGATCCGCACCGTAGGGGGTGCGTGGATCCCAGTCGTAGCGGTCGCGGAAGGCGGCGAGCACGTCGCCGGGGAAGCGGTCGTGCACGGTCACCAGCCCCTGGGCGACGACAGGCGCGTCACCGTCCTCCAGCGCCAGGGACACCCGGGGGTCCCGGAGGGCGTTGCGGGCCTTGACCGAGGCGGTGGAGACCCCGATCCACCAGCGTTCGCGCAGGTGGACGAACCACACCGGGACCACGTGGGGCGAGCCGTCGGCGCGCAGGGTGCACAACCAGACGTTGCGGTCGTCGGCCAGGCGCCGGCGCAGGTGTTCGGGTGCGGGCAGGGCGGTGGGAACGCTGTCGGGCTCGGGCACGGCTCTCCTCGGTTCGGTTTGGTCCCCTGCGATGATGCGACCTCAACCGCGGTTGAGGTCAACCGGGAGAACACGGAGCAGGTCGATCAGTCGCCTTCCGCACCGGACTCGACCGCGGCCCCCTCGGCGGGAACACCCGCCGCCAGGGCCCGAAGACCCGTCATGAGCTTGCGGTGCACCGGCTCGACGCTCCGTCCCGTCCGCGCCTGGACGTGGTGGAACACCTGGTCCACCGCGTCGCGCAGGTCGTCGACCCGGTCCTGGCGGTCCGGGGGCAGGACATCGCGCATCCGTTCCACCGCGATCACCGCCTCATAGAGGTGGGTGCGGGCCTGACGCACCTGCTCAGGCAGGTCGTTGCCGCCCTGTTTGGGCGGCCCGTGCGCACGGATCTGGGCGATGTAGCGCATGCTGAGGTCGAGCCGCAGCACACTGCCGCGCACCGCTTCGAGACGGTCGCGTACCTCCCGGGCCCGGGTCCGGTCCCGCTCGTACTCGCGCCGTTCCCGTTCCCGCACCAGGGTGTGCTCGGCCCGCCAGCGCTCGACCTTCGCGTTCCGGTAGGCGGTCAGCGCCGTCGCCCCCAACGTGCTGACCGCGGTGATCAGACCGGTGATCAGTGCCACCAGGACGGTGGTGTCCAAAGTCGGGTACTCCCTTCTCGGGTACTCCCTTCATCCCCTGTCTCAGGCCCTCCCCTGACCGGCCGACCCACGCTGTTCGGCACGGATCTCCCCCCGGGTGCGCCGCGCCTCGGTGATCCCGCCGCCGCCCACCATGGCCCCCTCCAGCACGTCCAAGGCCGACTGAGCCTGCCCCGCCAGCCAGAGCACCTGACCGATCCCGGTGCGCAGGCTCGGGTCGGCGTGCACCCGTTGCTCCGCCGCGCCCAGCCGGGTCAGACCCGCCGCACGCTCCCCCGACAGCAGACGGTTGCGCGCTTCGGCGACCAGCAGCCGGGAGACCGCGGCCCCGTCACCGACCGACTCCCGCTCCCGTGCAGCGTCCGCGTAGTGCCCGGCCGCGGCCGCGTGGTCGCCCCGTTCGAAGGCGAGGTCGCCCAGGAGCGCGGTGAGCAGCGCGCGCGTCCTCGGCCCCGGAACGGGTTCGGCGCTCAGCGCCCGCCGCGCATGTTGGGCGGCCAGCTCCGCCTGTCCCCGAGTGTGGGCGGCGCGGGCGATGTCCAGCCGGTCCCGCTCGGTCCACGGGGACAACCCCCGCGCGTAGGGCGCCAGGGCCAGCGCCATCAGGGGTCGGGCCAGCCGCGGGTGACGTAACAGATAGGCGGATCCGTCCCGGTTGGGGGTGACCAGGTGGCGGTCCTCCAGAGCGTGCACGACACCGGGGGTGAGCGCACTGCCGGTGTCCTCACAGGCCGGGCGGCCCACGCCCTTCTCCCCCGCGACCACCACCCTGCGCAGCCAGGCGTGCGGGACGTCAGGCGGTACGAGGTGCTCGGCGGCCACCTCCTCCAGGACCGCGGCCAGGCGTTCGGTGAGGGCGTGGTCGACCTCGGTGCCAGAGTCCGGAACCAGGGTGGTGCCGGACCCGGCTGCCCCCTCCCACAGGGCCAGCCCCAGGAACTGGAGCAGGGACGGGTCGACCGTGTCTGAGCGGGCGGGGTGGCGCCCGCGCGGGTCGCGGACCGTGCGGGCCTCCTCGACCAGGCGCCCGGGCTCAGTGGGGGCCAGGCGTGAACCGACCAGACCCAGGCAGCGCGCGACCACGTCGGCGGCGGTGCCGGGGCCGAACGGGACCAGTCCGACCTCGGCGTGCTCGACCTCGCGTTTCTCCACCAGGCGGCGGAGTTCGTCGAGGTGTTCGGTGCGCACGGTCAGCAGCAGGCGCAGCTCGGTTCGGTGCTCCAGGGCGGTGAAGAGCTCGTCCAGGAAGTCCTTGCGCGGCTGCTCGGGCGCGGTCGAGCGGCGCAGGAGGAGTTCGGTCTGGTCCAGGGCGGCGAAGACCGGGCGGGGCAGGCCCTGCCGGTCGGTGCTCTCGTGGGTGCGCAGGAAGTCGGTGATCGAGGTCCCCGGGGTGCGGGTGGGGAACTCCGACGGGCTCCACAGCGCCAGCAGGGCTCGGGTGTAGGGGTTCTGGCCGGGCAGGACCGCGGCGGGGAAGGCCGGGTCGAAGCAGAGCTCGCCCGGGGGCAGGACGGCGCTGCCGCGATCGGTGAGGGCGGGGAAGGCCCCGGCGTTGACCAGGGAGGTCTTGCCTACCCCGTTGTCGCCGTGGAGCACGGTGAGCCGGTACCGGGACCAGGAACGCACGAGTTCCTCGGTTTCCGCCCCACGGCCGAGAAAGAAATCTCGATCCTGGGCGAGGAAAGGCCGCGCCCCGACGAAAGGTCCGGGCGCGCGCCCGACGGCGGCTCGTATCATGAAGCAGCTCCCGGCCAGCGAGAATGGGGACTGTCCTGGCTCGAAACAGCGCTGTCCATGGTGCCATGAAACAGGGCCCCTTTCGAGACCCGGCGACATTTCTGTGTCCTTCTCGCTGTACCTTCGGCGCGCCCGCACGACCGCTCGGCGGTATCTGACCCGCGCCCACCAGCACCGCCGTAGCGGCGGGATCGAACTTCCCCCTTCAGCTTCCCTCCGTGTTCAGGCCTTTTGCCCGATCCTCGACAATCGGTCAGGCAAGGACAGCGAGGGCTGCCTTTTCACGGATACGCTTTTCGGTTTGTCGTAGGAAGTTTCCACCACGCACCTGTCCCTCTCCAACATCTTCGCCTACGCTGATTAGTCACACGACCACTCAGAGCGACATCCGCTGATACAACACAACACCAGGGACTTTAAGGCCGCTGATTACCAGAATTTCTGATGGGGCCTATGTGAAACCGGAGGACATCGCGTGACGGTTACCAAAGGGAACCTTCCCGGTCAGGGCGAGAACCGATTCCCGGAGGGGGCCGAAACGGCCGCGGGCAGGTACCCGGAGGTGTGGGGAAGGGTCCCCCCACGCCACAAGAACTTCACCGGACGCGACGAACAGATCCGCGCACTGCACGCGGGCCTGCTCAACCAGGTCACCGCTGTGGTGCCGCATGCCCAGGCCGACCCGATCGTGCCCCACACGCTCCAGGGCTACGGGGGCGTCGGCAAGACCCTGATGGCCGTGGAGTACGCACACCGTTACCGCGGCGAGTACGACCTGGTCTGGTGGGTCCTCGCCGACCAGCCGGGGCTGGTGCACTCCGCCCTGGCCCATCTGGCACCGCACCTGGGTCTGCCCGGCCCGGCGGTGACCGGGGTCGAGGACGCCGCCAACGGGGTGCTGGAGGCCCTGCGCAGGGGCGAGCCGTACTCGCGCTGGCTGCTCGTCTTCGACAACGCCGACGAACCCGAAGAACTCACCGACGTCATCCCGCAGGGGCCCGGACACGTACTGATCACCACCCGCAACCACCGGTGGGCGGGAGTGGCCGAGACCATCCCGGTCAACGTGTTCAGCGAGCGGGAGAGCGTGGAGTTCCTCAGCAAGCGCATCCCCCGGGGCATCACCGCCGAGGAGGCCGTCGACTTGTCCGAGGCCCTGGGACACCTCCCCCTGGCCCTGGAACAGGCCGGCGCCCTCCAGGCCGAGACGGGCATGTCCACCCAGGAGTACCTGCGCCTACTGGCCGAGCGCACCGGTCTGCTGCTGCGCGAGGGCAAACCGCCGGAGTACCCCAAACCGATGACCGCGGCCTGGCAGCTGTCCGTGGAGAAGCTCAACGAGAACCTGCCCGAGGCGATGGAACTGCTGCGCTGCTGCGCCTTCTTCGGCCCGGAGCCGATCCCCCGCGATCTGTTCTTCCCGGTGGAGAACGGCCGCATCCGCCCGGAGATGGCAGAACTCCTGGCCGACCCGATCCGGCTCAGCAAGGCCATCGGCCAGCTGGGCCGCTACGCCCTGATCCGACTCGACGGGGCCAATCGCACCCTTCAGGTGCACCGGCTGGTCCAGGCGTTGCTGCGCGAGGAGCTGGATGAGCGGACCCAGCAGGAGATCCGGCTCGAGGTGTGGTCGTTGCTCAGCGCGGCGGCCCCGGCGAACTTCACCGACGCCCCCGCCCAGACGCGCTACTTCGAACTGCTCTCCCACATGCGTCCGGCCAGGGTGGCCGAGTCCGACCTGCCCGAGGTGCGGCGCTTCGCGCTCGACATGCTGAGGTTCCTGTACGTGTCCGGCAACTACGAGACCGCCAGCCGCCACGCCCGCGACCTCATCGAGCAGTGGTCCGCGGTCTCGGGCGGGGACGACCCGTTCGTACTGGAGGCCCAGGCCCAGTACGCGAACCGGCTCCGTGACCTGGGGCGCTACGTCGAGGCCCACGACCTCAACCGGGCCATCCTGCCCCGGATGCGGCGCACGCTGGGCCACGCGCACCCGGAGACGCTGTCGGTACTCTCCGGGCTGGGCGCCGACTACCGGGCCCGGGGTGACTTCTGGCAGGCGCGCGAGCACGACGAGGAGGTGCTGCGCCAGCACCAGGAGGTCTTCGGTCCGAGCGACCCCGCCACCCTGCTCGCCATGAACAACCTGGCCCTTGGCTACGCGCTCACCAGTGACTTCGCCGAGGCCCGGAGCAGGCACGAGCGCGCCTACATGATGTTCAAACGCAGCGCCCCCACCGGCGGATCGCCCACACTGCTGTGGTTCTGGACCGGGCTGGCCCAGGCCGTCCGGCTGATCGGGGACTACACCGAGGCCTGTGACCTGGGCGAGGACGCTCTCGCCTACGGCCGCGGGCAGTTGGGGATGGAGGACCCCCGAACACTGCGCGCCCAAGTGGACCTGGCGATCGCCCGACGGCTGTCCGGACAGTTGGATGAGGCGCTCGAACTCGGCCAGGACGCCCACGCGCGCTGCCTGAGCCTGCACGGCATCAACCACCCGAGCACCCTGGCCGCGGCGATGTGCCTGGCCAACCTGTGGCGGATGACCGGTGAGCTGGCCGGTGCCCTGGAACTGGCCGAAGACACCGACATGCGCTACACCCAGGCCTACGGAACCGACCACCCCTACAAGCACGGCTGCACGAGCAACGTGGCCCTGTTGTACCGGTTGACCGGCGATCCCGAGCGTTCCCGTTCGATGAACGAGTCGGCGCTGACCGCGCTGGAGGCCCGACTCGGCCGCAACCACCACTACACACTGGCGGCCGCCACCAACCTGGTCGGCGATCTGGCCGCCCTCGGCGAGGGCAAGAACGCCATCCGACTGGGCCGCGGCACCCTGCGCCGCTACCGTGCCCTGCTGGGCGAGGAGCACCCGAGCACCCTGGCCTGCGCCGCCAACCTGGTCCTGGACCTGCGCGGCGAGCAGGAGACCGAGGAGGCCGAGGAACTGGCCGAGCGCACCTTCAACGGCTACCTGCGCACGCTGGGCCGGGAGCACCCGTTCGCCGGAGCCATGGCCGAGGGCCGCAGGCTGGTCGCTGACTTCGACCCGCCCCTGCTCTGAGCCGGGTGCGACACCGCCGCGAGGAGTGGAATCGCCACTCCTGACCAACGGGCGCGAAATCCGAACGCATTCCCGCATTTACCGAACTCTGCACTCCCCTTGGACATCCACAAACCTCACTCACGGGTATTGAAGCCCCGCGCGACGGCGCGGAAGGGCTGACCCGAAGACCTGCTCCCCCAGGGGGCAGGGCGTGTCGGCCAGCACCGGGAATTCTTCCCGTCCCACGAGACCCAAACGGCACATCCGTCGAGGAAGTGACCGTTTCGGCCGGCGGAACGGCGATGTTCCCTGCCCCGAGAGAGGTAGCCGGACCTTGTTTCGACGTACACCACTCACGATTCCGTCACTTCCTTTCCGCATTCTCACCCCGCGGCACCGTGCGCTCAGCAATCCCGGGGAAAAGCGGCACCATTCCTACCCTGGCCGTAGGGCCGCGAACCAGCACCGCCGTCCTCCCGGACCCGCCCTGGCCGCGATCACCGCACTGACCCTGGTGGCCACCTCCTGCAACGTTCCCGAGCCCGAGCACACCGCCGTGGGCGCAGCCCCCGGCGAGGAGGCCGAAGGGGAAGAACTACTGCCCCGGACCCTGAGCATCCTGGGCGCGGGCGACATCCTCGTGCACAGCTCGGTCTGGGAACAGGCCAAACGCGACGGAGGCGGGGAGTTCGACTTCGCACCGATGTTCGAGGGGATCTCCCCCGCCCTGACCGGCACCGACCTGGCCCTGTGTCACCTGGAGGTCCCGCTCGCCCCGGCGGAGGGTCCCTTCACCGGCTACCCGGTGTTCAGCGCCCCGCCCCAGGTGGCGGACGGGCTCGCCGCGGCCGGGTACAACGGCTGCTCCACCGCCTCCAACCACACCCTGGACATGGGCGAGGGCGGTGTCGTGCGCACCCTGGAGGGTCTGGAGGCGGCCGGCCTCGGCGCCGCGGGCAGCGCCCGCACCGAGGATGAGGCCCTCGCCCCGCAGGTCTACGAGGTGGCACCGGCCGACGGCGGGAAACCGGTACCGGTCGCGCACCTGTCCTACACCTACGGTTTCAACGGCTTCCTTCCGCCCGAGGGCAAGGAGTGGATGGGCAACCTCATCGACGAAACAGCGATCCTCGATGAAGCGGCACGCGCCCGCGAGGCCGGGGCCGAGATCGTGGTGCTGTCGATGCACTGGGGCACCGAGTACTCGCACGAGACCGACGAGCACCAGCGGGAACTGTCCGACCTGGTCACCTCCGACGACATCGACCTGATCCTGGGCACCCACGCGCACGTGGTGCAGCCCATGGAGCGGATCGGGGACGACTGGGTGGTCTACGGGATGGGCAACCAGGTCGCCGGGCAGAAGACCCCGCCCATCGACTCCCGCCGCGAGGGGGTCATGGCCCGAGTTCAGTTCGTCGAGACGGCCCCGGGCGAGTGGGAGAGCGGCCTGTTGGAGGCCATCCCGACCTGGGTCGAGCTCAGCCCCGGGCTGCACCTGGTCAACCTGGCCGACGCGCTGGCCGACGAGTCCCTGCCCGAGAGCGACCGCGAGGTCTACCAGGCCGCCCACGACCGCATCATGGACCACGTCGACGGCCTCGGTGTGAGTGAGGATCCGGACTTCGGCACCATCGAGTGACAACGCCCCGGCACGGCCTCCGGGCCGGGGCCGGATGATGACGGATTTCGACGTTTTCCCATGCGGGAGCAGCCAACAGGGTTAGCCTGATCCGGATTCGGCCTCCAGATCACGTTCGGTGGCATCTCCATGACTGAGCGACTCCTGCCCGCCATTTCCGCCTGTGTCGACTGGGCCAGAGAGGCCGAGCCTCCGCCCGTGCTGGAGGTGGACGACCTGGCCCTCCTCCTCGGGGTCCACCACGATTCCGGGGCGCACGATCCCGGTGACTGGACCGTGGACGACGTGCACGAGGTCGCCGCCCTGCTGCGCGAAGGGGGCGAACTTCCGGAAAGCCTCCGGGAGACCTGGCTGGCCTGGTGCGACCACCTGGTCCTCTCCGGCAGGTTGCAGTCCGCGGAGAGCCCTCGTCGGCTGCGCGCCGCCGTCGAGCGGGTCGATCTGAGCCCCGGCAGCCCGGTGCAATCCGGGCCCGACCCCCTGGCCGCGGCCGCCGGCCCTCTCCTGGACCGCCTGGGTTACCAGGAGGACCAGGAACCCGTCCCGCTGCCCGCCTACGTTCCCGCTCCCATGAGCGAACTCGACGCGCGGGCCGGGGCCTGCCCGACCCTGCACTGGGCCGCTCGGCTGGCCGCCTGGGTGGAACCGAACCGGCTCCTGTGCCCGGAGAGCGATCACGACGCCCTGTGCGAGGAGGACACCGCCCGGGCAGCCGAGGCCCTGGACACCGCCCCCGAGGAGGTGTCCTTCCTGTTCACCGTGGCCCGGTCGGCGGGCCTGGTGCGCACGACCTATCTGCACGCGATGCCGGGCCCCGCGGCGCACGCCTGGGCGTGGGAGCTGCCCGGCGCCGCGGCCGACGCCTGGGCTGACGGGCTGGCCGCCATGGCCGCGCTGCCCGGCCCCGTCCCGTTCCTGGTGCTGGCCGAACTGTTCCTGTCCGGCCAGGCGCGGACGCCCGAGGAGCTGGTCCGCGCCTGCGGTCCCGGAGCGGTGCCGGAGGTATCCGAGGAACACGTGCGGCGGGCGCTGGAGGTGCTGGTCTCCCTTGACGCGGTGGAGGAGATCGATCAGGGGAGCTACCGAGCCTCCGGGCTGGGCGACCACTACGTGGCCCGCCGCCTGCGCGCGGCGGGCGTGGATGTGCCGGTGGCCCAGCCGGTGCCCTGGCTGTCCGACTGATGACAAAGGACCAGTTCAGCTGCGGTACTGGCGGTACTGACCGGTGAACACGGTGTCCCCCTCGGCCCCGGAATGTCTGACCTCCGTGCCAGGCTCGACGGCATGGAGACCAGTGCACTCGTCGATGCCTGGCGTCGACTGCTCATCAATCCGCATGCCGCCTGGGTGCTGTTCGAGCACGGCACCTGCGTGGTCCTGACCGAGCCCGGGGAGGACCTGCACGCCCAGGCCCTCGAGCTCCTGCGTGAGTACGGCCCGGTCCGGGCGGGCACCCCGGCCGGGGACTTCGGTGTAATCCACCCTGACACCACGGAGGGGTGGGTGGTGACCGGGCACCACCCCGACATCCTCACCTACGTGCCGCCCGGCGCGGTGGCGGAGGAGTCCGACTTCGCCATCGGGGCGCAGGGGCGCTCCCAGCGGCACCGAGACGGCACGGAGCTCAGGGTCGTCTACGCACAGGACGGCCGGACCGTCTCCGCCGAGGAGACCTGAGCCGACGCACCGCTCCCCCGAGCGGTCAGACCCGGTCGAGGAAGCCGCCGTCCACGACCAGGTTCTGGCCGGTGACGAAGGTGGCGGCCGGGCTGGCCAGGAAGGCCACCGAGCGGGCGACCTCCTCCGGACGGCCCAGACGGCCGTGGGGGATGCGTTCGCGGATGCTCTCGTAGAACTCCGGGTCGCTGTCCTTGCGCCGCTCCCAGCCGCCGCCGGGGAACTCGATGGGGCCGGGCGAGACGGTGTTGACCCGCACGCCGTCGGGCGCCCACTCGCGGGCCAGCGAGGACGCGTGGTGGTTCAGCGCCGCCTTGACCGCACCGTAGGAACGGGCCCCCGCGGGCCGGGTCACGTGCAGGGCCGAGGTGGTGGAGACCAGCACCACCGACCCCCCGTGGTCGGAGCCGAACAGGTAGGGCTTGGCCGCCTCGGCCAGGCGCACGAACGGCATGAGGTCGGCGTTGAAGCCACGCTCCCACTGGTCGGGGGTGGGCGCGCTGCCGCCGGAGACGTTGGAGACGAGCACGTCCAGGCCGCCCAGCGCCGTGGCCGCGTCGTCGACGAAGGACGGCAGCGCGGTGTGGTCGGTGACGTCCAGGTCCCGGGTGAAGACCTTGGCGCCGGTCTCGGAGAGCTCGCGGGCCGCCCGGGCCAGGGGTTCGGGGGTGCGTGCGCAGATCGCGAGGTCGGCGCCCTCCTCAGCGAACACCTGGGCGATGGCGCGGCCGATCCCCCTGCTGGCCCCGGTCACCACGACCTTGGCCCCCGACAGTCCCAGATCCATTGCGTCCACCTTCCGAACTCTCACGTGCGGCCGGTCCCCGCGCGGGTACCGGCGGGCAGATCGTACCGGTGCCCGGGAGGTAGCGGCGCCCTGGACACACGTGTGGGCGGCTCCCCTGCGGGGACACCGCCCACAGGTGGGTCGGCCTAAGCCGGATCAGGCTCCGGTGGAGTGGAACCCGCCGTCGACGTGCACGATCTCGCCGGTGGTGGCCGGGAACCAGTCCGACAACAGGGCCACGACCGCTTTGGCGGCGGGCTCGGGGTCGGTGACGTCCCAGCCCAGCGGGGCGCGCTCGGGCCAGTGCTTGGCCAGCTCCTCGAAACCGGGGATGCTGCGGGCGGCCATGGTGCTCAGCGGACCCGCCGAGACCAGGTTGACCCGCACGTTCTTGTCCCCCACGTAACGGGCCAGGTAGCGGGCGGTGGAGGTCAGCGCGGACTTGGCCACGCCCATCCAGTCGTAGATGGGGTAGGAGACGCTGTTGTCGAAGTCCATGGCGACCACCGAGCCACCGTTACCCATGAGCGGCAGCAGGGAGGTGGTGAGCGACTTCAGCGAGAAGGTGGAGGTGTGCATCGCCTGGGCGACGTCGCTCCACTCGGTGTTGAGGAAGTTACCGCCCAGGGCGTCCTGCGGGGTGAAGCCGATGGAGTGGACGATGCCGTCGAGCCCGTCCACGTGCTCGCCGACCCGCTCGGCCAGGCTGGCGAGGTGCTCGTCGTCGGTGACGTCCAGCTCCAGGACGGGGGGCGTCTCGGGCAGGCGCTTGGCGATGCGCTGCACCAGACCCATGCGGCCGTAGCCGGTGAGCACGACCGTGGCACCCTGCTCCTGGGCGAGGCGGGCGACGTGGAAGGCGATGGAGGAGTCGGTGAGCACACCGGTGACGAGGATGCGCTTACCTTCGAGGATTCCCATGTTCGGGTGGTCCGTCCTGTCTGTGGCTAGGGCGAGTGGGGTGATTGCTTCGGCCGGCTCAGTGGCCCATGCCCAGGCCGCCGTCGACCGGGATGACGGCGCCGGTGACGTAACCGCCGCCGGGGCCGGTGAGGAAGCTGACGGTCTTGGCGATGTCGTCGGTGGAGCCGAGGCGGCCCAGCGGGACGTTCTTCTTGATCTCCGCTTGGCGGTCCTCGGGCAGGGCGGCGGTCATGTCGGTCTCGATGAAACCGGGGGCGACGACGTTCACGGTGATGTTGCGCGAACCCAGTTCGCGGGCCAGGGAGCGGCCGAAACCGACCAGCCCGGCCTTGGAGGCGGCGTAGTTGGCCTGGCCGCCGGAGCCGAGCAGGCCCACGACGGAGGAGATCAGCACGATGCGGCCGAAGCGCTTGCGCATCATGCCGCGCACGGCGCGCTTGGCCACCCGGAAGGAGCCGGTGAGGTTGGTGTCCAGGACGGAGGAGAAGTCGTCCTCGCTCATCAGGGCGAGGAGCTGGTCCTTAGTGACACCGGCGTTGGCGACGAGCACCTCGACCGGCCCCTGGGCCTCCTCGACCTCCTTGAAGGCGGCGTCGACCTGGGCGGAGTCGGTGATGTCGCAGCGCACGCCGAGCAGGCCCTCCGGGGGCTCGCCGGACCGGTAGGTGACCGCCACGTTGTCCCCACCAGCCGCGAGCTCACGGGCGATGGCCAGACCGATCCCTCGGTTGCCACCGGTGACCAGTACCGAGCGCGACATAGGGGCTCCTCTTCTCTGCGGCTGCTCAGCAGCCGCGACGTGTTCGGGTTTCAGGGGTACGCAGTTTCAGGGGTACTCGAGGGGTGGGTGTTCTGGGTGCGGATCGCCTTGCAGGTTACCGAGCTACCCGCCAGTAGACGCAACCGAGGTGCGCAACGGGACCGATCGGTGCGTTCCGGGAGATCACACGCGGCCGACAGGGCCCGGTGGGGCGGGGGTCCAGCGCGGAGATGGACGCGGAGTGAACCCGGTCACCCGGGCTGGTCAGCGGCCCCGGCCGGACCGTTCTGGGCGCCGCCGTTGAGGGGCAGGCCCACGACCAGCCACAGCAGCACCAGCACGGGCGGCACCACCCAGCCGGGCCACTGCCCGCCCAGGAGCGCGAGCGCCCCCACCAGTGCCAGGACGCCCAGGGCGGCGCGCAGTCCGGAGTAGGGTTCGGCCGCCGCGAGCAGGAGGGCCTTGAGACTGGCCGCGCCGTCGTGCGCCCGCCAGTCGAAGGCCCCGGTGAAGACGATCCCCTGCGCGCCCAGCGCGACGAAACCGGCGGCCAGGGCGAGGGCGTACCCGATGAAAAGGGTCGGCGACCCGGTCTCGGCCGCGGCCACGCCCGCCGCCGTCCCGATCACGAACAGGGCCAGCGCGGCGGCTGCGTGGCTCACCCGCTCGGTCCACTCCGACGGTGGTCGCATGGCGTACGCCCTTCTGGCGGCCCTGCTCTCGGGCCGGGGGACGGCTTGCCCCGAGACTATCCAGCGGACACAGCAAGCAAAAGAGGCACATCGCACAAGGAGGAGCCGTTCAGGCCCAGCCCGCGTCGTGGGCGAGAATCGCGGCCTGTACCCGGTTGGACATCTCCAACTTGGCCAGGATGCGGCTGACGTGGGCCTTCACCGTGGTCTCCCGCATGCCCAGGGCCCGTCCCACCTCGGCGTTGGACTTGCCCTCGGCCACCGCCACCAGCACGTGGCGTTCGCGCTCGCTCAGCACCGACAGGCGGCGCAGCGCCTCGGTGCGCCCGGCCGCGGAGTCAGTGGGAGCGGGCGAGGCGAAGCGTTCGAGCATGCGCTTGGTGACGCTGGGCGCGAGCATGGCGTGCCCCTCGTGCACGGTGCGCACGGCGTTGATCAGCTCGCGCGGAGGGGTGTCCTTGAGCAGGAAACCGACCGCTCCGGCGCGCAGCGCGCCGTGCACGTACTCGTCCAGGTCGAAGGTGGTGAGCAGGACGACCCTGGGCGCGTCGGGCAGTTCGCTCAGCCGGGCGGCCGCTGCCAGTCCGTCGGTACCGGGCATGCGGATGTCCAGCAGCACGACGTCCGGGGTGAGCTCCTCGGCCAGACGCACGGCCTCGTCCCCGTCGCTGCCCTCACCGACCACCTCGATGTCGGGGTCGGCCTCCAGGATCATTCGCAGCCCGGACCTGACCAGGAGTTCGTCATCGACCAGGAGTGTGCGGATCACCTTCGGCGCCCTCTTCTTCCTCAACCTCGGTGGTGTGCGGTTCGGGAGTGGGAACCTCGTCCGGGTCCTCTTCCCCCACCGGCAAGATAGCGCGCATCCGCCACCCGCCGTCCGGACACGCCCCGGCACTGAGCTCACCCCCGGCCAGCACGACGCGCTCGCGCAGCCCGGTGAGGCCGTACCCGCTACGCGGCGGGGCGTGCACCGGTCCGGTGACGGGGTCGTTCACCACCTCGACCTCCAGGCGGTCCTCACCGTGGTGCAGCCACACCTGGACGGCGGCGCCGGTGGCGTGTTTGGCGGCGTTGGTCAAACCCTCCTGCACGATCCGGAAGGCGGTGCGCTGGACCGCGGTCGGCAGCGGCCTGACCGTACCGGTCTCCTCACGGTCGACCCGCATCCCGGCCCCGCGCCACTCGTTGATCAGGCGTTCGAGGTCGTCCAGGACGGGCTGGGGCGCGGTGGGCGCGGCGTCCGTACCGTCGTCGCGCAGGACCCCCAGGATGCCGCGCAGCTCCGCCAGGGCCTCGCGTCCGGTGGTGCGGATGAGCCCGGCGGCCTCGACGGTGCGCGGTTCGGTGGCCGACACCTCCAGGCCGCCCGCGTGCAGCACCATCAGGCTGACCCGGTGGGCGACCACGTCGTGCATCTCGCGGGCGATGCGGGTGCGTTCGGCGCCGATGGCTTGCTCGGCCATCATGTGCTGTTCGCGCTCCAGGCGTTCGGCCCGTTCCTGGAGGCGGTCGATGAGCTGGCGGCGGGTGCCGATCCACAGTCCGGCGATGGTCGGGACCACCAGGAACAGGATCGCGCTCATGACGAAGGCGAACACCGTGGGGCTGAAGGGGACCGCGACCCCCAGGCAGCCCAGTGCGAACCAGCCGACGAGGGGTTTGCGTTCGCTGAAGTGCGCCGGGTAGGAGTACAGGCCCACCATGAGCGGGACCGGGTTCCCGTACAGGAACAGGAGTGCCAGACCGGTCAGCATGAGCCATTTGGGGGCGGTACGGCGCCACAGCATCGTCGCCGAGGCCAGGACCCCGGGCACCACGAAGACCAGGAAACCCCACAGCAGGATGATCCACTGGTTCTCGAGGAGACGGGACTCCACCGGGAAGAGGAAGGTGATGGAGCCGAGGTTGGCCCCCAGCCCCGCCAGCATCCCGAGGCCGGTCAAGGGCAGGGTGAAGATCGCGTAGAACCAGTCGGCGATGCGCAGCCGGCGCTCCCACCACCACGTGCCGTTGTGCTGGAGCAGGTCCCTCAGGCCGGTAAGCCGATCGTTCAGCCAGGTTCTCACCCGCCCGAGTCTAGGCCGGGGCCGCCGCCCGCCTCGTACCTTCGACGGACACTCCCCCGGCACCCGTACGATCGTCGGCCCGCCGCACCGCCCCAGGCCAGGAGGGGTTTCGCGGGCCGGGGCACCGGAAGCAGCCGCGGGGACCCCCTACGAAAGTGGGGGGTGTGCCCTGACGAAGGAGTCCGCAACCCCGCCCTCGTCATGCCTTTGGCCGGTATCAGGATCAGCCCCGGGGCTGAGGTGCCGCGAGCCGTCCCGCAACTAGCGTGGAGAACACGCCGAAGAGACCGGGGTTCACACGCCCCGCCGGCACCATCGCTTCCCGCACCACCCGACTTCTGGAGTTCTCCCGTGACCGAGTCCGTATTCAAGCCCGCCGCCCCGGTCCAAGCCCCGCCGGTGGTGGTGGCGAGAGGACTCACCAAGATCTACGACACCGGCGGCAGCCAGGTGCACGCCCTGGCCGGGGTGGACGTGGAGTTCCACCGGGGCGCGTTCACCGCCATCATGGGCCCCTCCGGGTCGGGCAAGTCGACCCTCATGCACTGCCTGGCCGGTCTGGACGTACCCACCTCCGGCACCGTCCACCTGGGCCGCACCCAGATCACCGGGATGCGCGACGGGGACCTCACTCTGCTGCGCCGCGACCGCATCGGCTTCATCTTCCAGTCCTTCAACCTGCTGCCGATGCTCACCGCCGAGCAGAACATCCTGCTCCCCTCGCAGATCGCCAAGCGCAAGGTCGACCAGGCCCGCTTCGACCACATCGTCGACGTCGTGGGCCTGCGTGACCGGCTCGACCACCTGCCCGCCAAGCTCTCCGGCGGTCAGCAGCAGCGCGTGGCGGTCGCCCGCGCCCTGCTCAACGCGCCCGAGGTGGTCTACGCCGACGAGCCCACCGGCAACCTGGACTCCCGTTCGGGCGCCGAGGTGCTGGCCTTCCTCCGCGACTCGGCCAAGGACCTGAACCAGACGATCGTCATGGTCACCCACGACCCGGTCGCCGCCTCCTACGCCGACCGCGTGGTGTTCCTGCGTGACGGGAGCCTGGTGGACGAGGTGCTCAACCCGACCGCCGAGACCGTCTCCGAGCACCTGCTGAAGCTGGAGGCCTGAGCCCCCATGCTGCGCACCACACTCGCCGGGCTCAGACTCCACAAGTCCCGGTACGTCACCACCGTCCTGGCCATCCTGCTCGGCGTCATGTTCGTCTCGGGCACCCTGGTCTTCGCCGACACCCTCGAGGCCAGCTACGAGGAGTCGGTGATGGGGTCGGCGACCAGCGTCGACGCCATCGCTGTTCCCGAGGCGGAGGAGGGCGAGGACGAGGACGGCTTCCCGCTGGACCCCGTCCCCTTCAACGACGCCGTGCTCGACGACATCCGCGCCCTGCCCGAGG
Source organism: Nocardiopsis valliformis DSM 45023 (assembly GCF_000340985.1). NCBI lineage: Bacteria > Bacillati > Actinomycetota > Actinomycetes > Streptosporangiales > Nocardiopsidaceae > Nocardiopsis > Nocardiopsis valliformis. Next base: position 154,171 of record NZ_ANAZ01000012.1, on the reverse strand, counting down.
TCGCCGAGGCCGACGGGCTGGTCCGGGGCCAGGCCGTGCTCCTGGACGCCGAGGGCCGTGCCTTCGGTTTCACTCCGCCCTCCGCCATCGGGCTCGGTGAGACCAGCCGGTTCTCCGCGAGCGAGGGAGAGCTTCCCGCCGCCGACGACGAGATCGCCCTGGCCACCTCCACCTCCAGCCAGACCGGTTTCGAGGTCGGCGACACCGTCACCGTGCTCGACCCTGACCAGGACAACCGCGAGTTCACCGTCACCGGTCTGGTCAACTTCGGTGTCGACCCCAGCTACAGCTTCGGCGGCGCCGTCGTCTTCGCCCCGGACACCGTCGAGGAGATGACCGGAGCCAGCGGCTACTCCGAGATCAACGTGCTGTCCGCCGAGGGCACCACCGACGAGGAGGCCGCCGCCGCGGTCTCCACAGTCACCGGTACCGACGTGCAGACCGGTGCGGAGTTCGGCGAGGCGATGGCGGAGGCGTCCGGGTCCGAGACCGCGATCCTGCGTATCGCGCTGCTCCTCTTCGGCGTCATCGCGATGTTCGTCGCCGGGATCGTCATCTACAACACCTTCGCGATCCTCATCGCCCAGCGCCAGCGCGAACTCGCCCTGCTGCGCTGTGTGGGTGCCAAACGCGGCCAGATCTTCCGTTCCGTACTCACCGAGTCGTTCGTGGTCGGCCTGTTCGCCTCCGCGCTCGGGGTGCTCGCCGGCACCGGAATCGGCGCGCTCGGGGCCCGGTTCGGCGGCCAGTTGATAGGCACCGACGCCACCGCCTCCTTGGTGGTCAGCCCCACCGCGGTGATCGTCGGCCTGCTCGTCGGCACCCTGATGACGGTGTTCTCCGCTCTGGTTCCGGCCACCCGCGCCACCCGTGTGGCCCCGCTGGCGGCCCTGCGCACCAGCGCCACCGCCGCCGGCCTGGAGAAGGGCACCGGTTGGATGCGTGTGGTGTTCGGTCTGGTGGCCTTCGCTGTCTCCGCCGCTCTGGTCGGTCTGTCCCAGTCGATGAGCCCCGACCCCAACGGACTGTTCATCGTGACCGGTGCCGCCTTGGTCGCCTTCGTCGGTGTGGTGATCCTCGGCCCGCTACTGGTGCGCGGGATCGTGCGTGTCATCGGTATCCCTTTGCGCCGTGTGGGTGTGCCCAGCATGCTGGCGGTGGACAACTCCACCCGGAGCCCGCGCCGTGCCGCCACCGCGATGATCGCCCTTACCGTGGGCGCCACGCTCATCACCGGATACTCGGTGATCAGCGCGTCATTCGAGAGCACCATGACCAAGCAGCTGGACGAGAGCTTCCCGGTGGACTACCAGGTGAGCGCCCAGTACGCGCCCGACGGCCCGGCGACCACCGCGGGCACCGAAGAGGAGACACCAGAACAGGACGCCCCTGAAGAGGGTGTCACCGCGCAGGGCGCTCCCGAGGACGGGGCCACCGAGGGCCCGGGCAGCGAGGAAGGGGCCGTCGCCGAGGGTGGAACCATCGAGGACGAAGCCGTCGACGAGGAGAGCGGAGCCCCCCTGGTTCCGAAGGAGGTCGAGGAGAAGCTGTCCGCCAGCCCCCTCCTGGACAAGGTGATGTCCGAGCGCGCCGCCTACCTCGACGACTACACGGATCTCGACAGCATGGGGCTGCCTGTGTCCGCGTACTTCGGCGCCGAGATGGGCGTCGACATGCGGGCCGAGACCGTCGAGGGTGATCTGGACGACTTCGGGACCGGCAAGGTTCTACTCACCGAGAGCTACGCGGACGGCACGGAGGTCGGCGACACGATCACCCTGCCCTCTCCGGGAGGCGATCTCGATCTGGAGGTTGCCGCGGTCCTGGAGAACGGTGCGGCCTTCTGGGGCGCGGTCATCACCCCGGAGGACTTCACCGCGGCTTTCCCCTCCGTCGAGGAGGGCCGTTACCTCCACATCCGGGCCGCTGAAGGCACCGACCCGGCCGAGGTTCGCGAGGCCGTCTACGCGGCGGTCGACGACTACCCGATGGTCCAGGTCATGTCGGTCGCGGAGATGAAGAACCAGTTCTCCGAGATGATGAACATCGCCTTCTACACGATCGCGGCGATGCTGGGCCTGGCGATCATCATCGCGGTGTTCGGTATCTCCAACACAATGGCGCTGTCGGTCCTGGAGCGCACCCGTGAATCCGCGCTGCTGCGGGCGCTGGGGCTGGCCAAGGGGCAGCTGCGCCGGATGCTCAGTGTCGAGGCCGTGCTGCTGTGCCTGATCGGTGCGGGTATCGGTATTGCCCTGGGTGTGCTGTTCGGCTGGGCGGCCGGTGCCGCGATCCTGCCGGGCCTGGTGTTCAGTATCCCGACCGCCCAGATCACGGTGTTCATCGCGATCGCGGTCCTGGCCGGTCTGCTGGCCGCGGTGCTGCCCGCCCGCCGGGCCGCCGGAACCTCGATCACCGGGGCGCTCGCCAGCGAGTAGACCCGGTCCGCAACCCGGGGTCAAAACCGAACAGAGCGACGGAAAATCGGCGCGGGCCCTCACCTACGGGTGGGGGCCCGCGCCTACTGTGTCCGTAGTCCTGGGGAGGTTGTCGTATGAGTGGTTCGGCGTCGGTACCGGTCACCACCGGGCAGGTGGCGTGGGGGACGCCCGCCGCCCGGTGGATGCTGACCGCCACGGTGCTGGGTTCGGGGATGGCGTTCCTGGACTCGACCGTCGTGACGGTGGCGCTGCCCGCCATCCAGGGCGACCTGGACACCGGTCTGGCCGGGCTCCAATGGATCGTCAACGGCTACATGGTGACGCTGTCCGCGCTGATCCTGCTCAGCGGTTCGCTCTCCGACCGGTTCGGCCGGGTGCGGTTGTTCATGGTCGGTGTGGCGGTGTTCGCGCTGGCCTCCGCGCTGTGCACGTTCGCGCCGACGCTGGAGTGGCTGGTCGCCGGGCGGGTGCTCCAGGGGGTGGGCGGCGCGCTACTGACCCCGGGCAGCCTGGCCATCCTGCAGGCGGGTTTCCGTCAGGATGACCGGGCGCGGGCGATCGGCGCCTGGTCGGGGCTGACCGGTGTGGCCGCGGCGGTGGGGCCCTTCGTGGGCGGCTGGCTGGTGCAGATCGGCGACTGGCGGCTGATCTTCCTGATCAACCTGCCGATCGCGGCCGTGGTGCTGTTGATCTCCTGGTTCAAGGTGCCCGAATCCCGGGATGTCACGGCGGCCCAGCGGTTGGACTACAGCGGGGCTCTGCTAGGTGTGGTGGCGCTGGCCGGGATTACCTACGCGCTGATCCAGTGGGGCGCGGTGGGCGGCACCCCCGCGGTGTGGACCGCCGTGGCCGTGGGTGTGCTGGCTCTGGCCGCGTTCCTGTTCACCGAGGCGCGCAGCTCCAGCCCGATGCTGCCGCTGGGCATCTTCCGGTCACTGCCGTTCAGCGTGACCAACGCGGCCACCGTGCTGATCTACGGTTCGCTCGGGCCGCTGCTGTTCCTGCTGGTGATCTACCTCCAGGATGTGTCGGGCTATTCCCCGATCGCCGCCGGGGCAGCCTCTCTGCCGATCACCGTCCTGATGCTGCTGCTGTCGGCCCGCTCGGGCAAGCTGGCCGCGCGAATCGGGCCGAGGCTCCAGCTGGTGGTGGGCCCGCTGCTGCTGGCCGCCGGGTTCTGGCTGCTGTCCCGGCTGACGGCGGAGGCCCACTACCTGACCGGGGTGCTGCCGGGGGTCCTGCTGGTTGCGCTGGGCCTGGCCACGACCGTGGCCCCGCTGACCGCGACGGTGCTCGCCTCGGCCTCGGAGCGGCACGCCGGGCTGGCTTCGGGCGTGAACAACACGTTCGCTCGTGGCGCGCAGCTGATCGGTGTGGCAGCGGTGCCGGTGCTGGCCGGGATCGGCGGTTCGAGCGGTGAGGCTTCGGGGGCGCACGGGGACGCCTCGGCGCTCGCCGACGGTTTCGGCACGGCGATGCTGATCCTGGTGGTGCTGTGCGTGCTCGCGTCGCTGTGCGCATTGCTGCTGCCGCGCGGCCGGATGCCCGAGGCTGCCGAAGCGGCCGACCGTGGTTCCCCGCCGGAGGGGGCCAGCTCCCCGGAGCCGCTCGGCCGGGAGCAGCCGCCGCGGTTCTGCGGTGTGTCCGGTCCTCCGCTGCGCTCCTGCCCCGGCTCAACCGCCGGAAGTGGCGCCGACGGCCCTTTGAGCGGGTAGGGGCCCGGTCAGTTCTCGTAGCCCTCCGGGGGGCGATCGTTGACGGCGTTGGGGTCGGAGACCACGTTCAGCGCCTCCTCCTCAGCGCTGCGGTCACCACCCCAGCGTTGCCGGGGGATGGCGCTGCCCAGGCGCTCGGCGCGCACTCCGTCGTTGATGCCGAGCCGTCCGCGGCTGTCCTCGTCGACGAAGTCGTAGCTGAGGATGTTGTGGTCGGGGTCAAGGACCCGCTCTCGTTGGGCGACCTCACTCACCTGGGGGTCGTCCCCCAGGTCCAGGTCCACCTCGTAGGGCTGTTCGGTCACTGTGTCCGCCTCCTTTCCCAGGGTCTTCCCCGCTTTGACCTCGATGATCACTCAATTCTGCGCTCCGGCGAAGAAACATGTGCCTGGGTGAGGAATGTCGGGTCCGAACACGGGAAAAGGACCCCGGGGCGGGTGCCTCGAGGTCCTTGCGGTGCTCGGTTCAGGGTTGGTCGGACTCGTCGACCTCGTGGATGGCCGCCTCCTCCGCGCCGGGTGCGTCAATGTCGAAGTCCTCACGCGGGATGACATCGTCGCGTTCCTCTCGGACCTCCTGGTCGATGCCCCGCTCGGTGGCGGCGCTCTCGTCCTCGAAGGTGTAGCCGTAGACCGGCGCGTCCGGGTTCTGGCGGCTCTCCGCCAGGGCGATCTCGCTCTCCTCGGGGTCCTCCCCCATGTCGGCGTCGACGTCGTAGGGCTGTTCGGACATGCGCTCCCCCTTGCTCACCGTCCTGACACTCGTATGGTCGCAGTTCAGGGGCGGTGGACGAAAGGGGACACGGCTCCGGGGCAGGTCCGGGTCAGCGGCGGGCGTTCTCCGCGTGTCGCAGGCGCAGCGGGCGCAGCGCCGCCTCCAGGGCGACCGCGCCGTCGAGTTTGCTCTGGCCGACCACCCGGTCCTCGAAGTGGATGGGGATCTCCATGATCTTCTGGCCGCGGCGGAAGGCCCGGTAGTGCATCTCGACCTGGAAGGCGTAGCCGGTGCTCTCGATACTGGCCAGGTCCAGCACGTCCAGGGCCGAGGCCCGCCAGATCTTAAAACCGGCGGTGACGTCCTGGACCGGGATGGACAGGACCGTCTTGACGTAGGTATTGGCCCACCCGCTCAGCAGCCGGCGGCGCAGTCCCCACGCCGCGGAGAGGCTGCCGCCGGGCACGTAGCGGCTGCCGATGACCACGCCGGCGTTGGTGGAGTGCAGGGTGCCCAGCAGCTGGGGGACGTAGCCCACCGGATGGCTGAGGTCGGCGTCCATCTGCACCACGTAGTCGGCGCCGTCGGCCAGGGCCCGGGTCATGCCCTCCACGTAGGCGCGGCCGAGGCCGTCCTTGCGGGTGCGGTGGACCACCGAGAGCCGTCCGAGGTATTCCACGGCGAGCTTGTCGGCGATCTCCCCGGTGCCGTCCGGTGAGTTGTCGTCCACCACCACGATCCGCAGCCGCGGCAGGTCCAACGCCATGAGCTGGGCCACCAGGACGGGCAGGTTCCCGGCCTCGTCGTAGGTGGGCACCACCACGGTCAGCGCCGAGCTCCGCCAGGGCTCGGGCAGCGCCACCGGCTCGGGGTTGACCCGCACCGGGGTGGCGGAGGCGTGCTCCGGGGGCGTCGGTTGGGAGGGCATGCGCGGCGGCTCCTGAGTACGTGGACGTCGGTGCTGGATTGCGGTAAAGAAGTACGGGGGTTCGGTACTGGCGAGTAGGGGGTGTGTACAGGATCACGCATAAGGCGCTCACCGCACAATAGGCGTGAACGGTAGGGTACGCGCTTCTTCCCCAGCCAAGCGGCGGAACGCGCCTGCCGGACCGACCCGCACCGGTCACTGGCCGCGTGCGTCGGCGACCACGGCGACGTGGACCAGGGCGCCGGTCTCCTCCAGGGTCATCAGGACCTCGGGGTCGGCGCTGCTGTCGGTGACCAGGTGGGCGATCTCCTCGGGGGCGACGGTGGGCACCATGGTGTCGGCGCCGACCTTGGTGTGGTCGGCCAGCACGATGGTCTCCTCGGCGCAGGCGGACAGGGCCCGGTCGACACCGGCCACCGCGGGGTTGGGGGTGCTCAGGCCGCGGTCGGCGCTGACGCCATTGCCGGACAGGAAGGCGCGGTTGACCCGCAGCCCCGTCAGAGAGGCTTCGGCGGCCGCTCCGACCAGGGCCCGCATGGGCGCGTGCAGGGTGCCGCCGGTCATCATGACCTCGACCCCCGCGGCCCCGGCCAGGACGTCGGCCACCCGCAGGGAGTTGGTGACCACGGTGAGGTCGCCGTGGCCCAGGAGCGCCCGGGCGAAGGCCTCGGCGGTGCTGCCGGGGCCGATGGTGACGGCGTCTCCGGGGCGGACCAGGCGGGCGGCGGTGGCGGCGATCGCGGCTTTCTCCGCGGCGCACTGGCCGCTCTTGCCGGTGTAGCTCTGTTCGTGGCCGATCCGGCCGGGCAGTGCGGCACCACCCCGACGGCGGTCCAGCAGCCCTTCGGCCTCCATCGCGCGCACGTCACGGCGGACCGTGACCTCCGAGGCGCGCACCTTGGCGGCGATGTCCCGCAGGGACATGCTGCCGTTGGCCCGCACCAGTTCCAGGATGCGCTCCCGGCGCTCGGCGGCGAACGCCGGACGGCTCTCCTCGGCCATGGGTACAGGCCCACCCTTTCCGTGTGTGATGCACGGCAGGGGAACCGCGCCGTCCTAGAGTACGGACCGGTCCTCGGTGGACGGTGCGTCGGCCTGCGGTTTCTCCGTCAGAAGGGTCACCAGGATGACCACGGTGAGGGCCACGAGGCCGATGAGCGCTCCGGCGCCGAACAACATGACGACAGACATCTGAGCCTCCAAGGGGGCGGGCTGACCTGCCACTTACCGAATGCCCCGTTTCACCGCGGCTCACACCACCGATCCCCGAAAGATCAGCCACAATGGGGGCATGACCCTCAGCTCCGCACCCCTCGAGTCCACGGTGTGGTGGGCCCACACCTCCGCCGCGAGCGAACGTCTGCTGCGCCTGCTGGACAGCGAGGAACTCGCCCGCCAGTCCCGGTTCCGGCTCCAGGCCGACCGCGACCGCCACCTCCTGGGGCGTTCGCTGGCCCGCCTGGCACTGGCCGAACGCACCGGCTGCGCTCCGGAGAAGGTCACCTTCGACCTGCGCTGCCGTTCGTGCGAGGAGAAGTCGCGGACCGGCGCGGACGGGCACCCGGAGCAGGGTTCGGGGACGGCTGAGCAGGCACCCCACGGAAAGCCGGTACCCACCGGGGCCGCCCGGGGGTGGGAGATCTCGGTGAGCCACTCCGGTGAGTGGGTGGCCCTGGCGCTGGCCCGCGAGGTGCCGGTTGGTGTGGACGTGGAGCGGATCTCCGACGCCCGTGACCTGGACGGTCTGGCCGGGTACACGCTGGCCGACGCCGAGCACGAGCAGTGGCGCGCCCTGCCCGAGCAGGGCCGGGCCGGAGCATTCTTCGGCTACTGGGCGCGCAAGGAGGCCTTGCTCAAGGCGACCGGTCTGGGCCTGTCCGGGGGGCTGCGCAGGGTCTCGGTCAGTCCCCCGCACACCGAGGCGCGGCTGCTGTCCTGGGAGGGCGGCGGCGGACCCGAGACCGCGTGGCTGTCGGACCTGGACCGGGGCGAGAAGTACCGTTCGGCGCTGGCGGTGCTGACCGACCGCCCGGTGGAGCTGGCGGTGCACTCCCCCGAGCGCACCGCCGACCTCCTGCGCGGCTAGCCCTCCTTGGCCAGGTGGCGGCTGATGACCAGGCGCTGCACCTGGTTGGTACCCTCCACGATCTGCAGGACCTTGGCCTCGCGCATGTAGCGCTCGACAGGGAAGTCCCGGGTGTAGCCGTAGCCACCGAAGACCTGGACGGCGTCAGTGGTGACCTTCATGGCGGTGTCGGTGGCCAGGAGCTTGGCCATGGCGGCCTGCTTGCTGAAGGGGCGCCCGGCATCGCGCAGGCGGGCGGCGGACAGGTAGAGCTCGCGGGAGGCCGCGATCTGGGTGGCCATGTCGGCGAGCATGAAGCCCAGCCCCTGGAAGTCACCGATGGCGCTGCCGAACTGGCGGCGTTCGCGGGAGTAGGCGAGGGCAGCGTCCAGGGCGGCCTGGGCCAGGCCCACGGCGCAGGCGGCGATACCCAAGCGACCGGAGTCCAGGGCGGACAGGGCGATCCCGAAGCCCCGACCCTCCTCCCCCACCAGGGCGTCCGCACCGAGTTCGACGTCGTCGAAGAGCACCCCGGCGGTGGGTGAGGAGCGCATGCCCATCTTGTGTTCGGGGGCGGCCGAGCCCAGGCCCGGTGTGTCCGCCGGGACGTGGAAGCAGCTGATGCCGCGGGCGCCCGAGTCCGGAGCGCCGGTCCGGGCGAAGAGCGCGTAGTAGTCGGCCCGGCCGCCGTGGGTGATCCACGCTTTGGCACCGTTGATCCGGTAGCCGGAGTCGGTGCGCTCGGCGCGGGTGGCCAGGGCGGCGGCGTCGGAGCCCGAGGCGGCCTCGGACAGGCAGTAGGCGCCCAGGAGTTCGCCGCCGACCATGGCGGGAAGGTGGGCGGCCTTCTGCTCGGCGGTGCCGAAGGCGGCCAGCGGGTAGCAGGAGAGGGTGTGGACGCTGACGCCCAGGCCCACCGCGAGCCAGCCACGGGCGAGCTCCTCCACGACCTGGAGGTAGACCTCGTAGGGCTGTTCGCCGCCGCCGTACTCGCCCGGGTAGGGCAGTCCGAGCAGTCCGGTCTCGCCCAGGGTGGCGAACACGTCGCGGGGGAAGACGGCGTTCTCCTCGTCCCCGGCCGCGCGCGGGGCGATCTCCTTGTCCACGATCTCCCGGGTCAGCTCCAGGAGCTGTTCGGCCTCGGGTGTGTGCAGCGTGCGTTCGACCGCCATGAACTCTCCCACGGTTGCGCGCCCAGGTGCGCCTTGGACCGACTGACATCACGGGATCGCCGCGAATTTAGTAGGTCGTCCAACTATATGGTGACGCACGGCACCTTATCCCAACAAGCCATACCGGGTGAAAAGCAGGTACGCCTGGACGGGCGGAAGCGATCGGGCCCCGGCCACTGCACGGGATGTGCGACTCGACGCTTATGGCCAGCACATCTGTACACGGAGGCCCTCCGCGCCTTAGATTCCACGCATGGACCTCGAACTCCGCCACCTCCGCACGATCTGCCTCCTGGCCGACACTGGCAGCGTGACCAAGGCGGCCGCCGCGCTGTCCACGTCGCAGCCCGCGCTGACGACCCAGCTGCAGCGGATCGAGCGCGAGGTGGGCGGGCCGCTGTTCCATCGGGGTCGCTCGGGGGTGCGGCCGACCGAGCTCGGCGAGTTCGTCCTGGTGCGGGCGCGCGGAGTCCTGCTGTCGATGGACGACCTGCTGAACGACATCACCGCGCGCGGGGCCTCTCCCAGCATCCTGCGCGTGGGCGGGGTCGGCCCCCTCACCGTGGAGCTGTCCGCGCGCCTGCCGGAGGTCTTCCCGAACGTGCCGGTCCACGTGCGCACCGAGTACTCACCCAAACTGGTCACCGACCTGGTCCGGGCGGGAAGGTTGGACCTGGGCACGACCATGGACTACGTGGACCGTGACCTGCCCTCCGATGGACCGTTGGCCTGGGCGATGCTCGCGGTGGATCCCCTGCACGTGGCGCTATGGGAAGAGCATCCGATGGCGGAGAAGCCGTTCATCCGGTTGGAGGACCTGGCCGAGTGCCCCTGGGCGCTGACCCCGCCCGACGGGACCGGATGGCCCGAGTGCTTCTACCTGGCCTGCCAAAGGGCGGGGTTCAGTCCACAGGTGCCCTATCGGCTGTATGAGCGCTCGGAGATCCGCGATCTCATTGCTGATCGCCGAGCGATCGCCCCCTGCCAGGCTGACTTCGACGCCGGCAACGGCGTGGTGGTCCGCCCACTCGACGGGGCGCCGCTACAGCTCCGCCATTTGTTGGTCTGGAGGCGCGACAGCACCGTGCACCAGGCTTCCGACCGTATCGCCAAGCTGGCCCGCGAGCTCCTCAACCGGAACGAAGTGAAGGAGGCCCCCACTCCGTCGGAGGGAGGGCCCGCCGCCTGAGGTGTTGCGGGGGGGTGGGGTCAGCGCGCCGCACGGTAGTAGTCGATACGGGTTCGCCCGTGGACCAGACCATCAGGCAGTACACGGGCATCCACATGGAGGTGCGCGGCCGCCCTGAGGCCTGACACAGACAGCACCCCCGGACGGGGCGTCACCCACGCGGGTGGCGCCCCGTTCGTCTTCCCTCGTCAAAGGCCCGGCATGGGCGATGGGACAGGGGATGCCGACGGTCCGCGAGAGCCTTTGGGGTTACCGACGGTTGCAGTGGTGAATCACGTTCGTATGATGTTTACCAGTCGGTAACGTACTGGCGAGTAGGAATATCCGTCCCTCGAACCTCTCCCGAGCTACGAAGCCGCTTTCCTCCACGGGCCGACAGGCCTCCCGCTGCGAAGGCACAACCGAGTTCAGGAAAACACCATGCGATCACTGGGAACAGCGGCGGCGGCTCTGGCCGTCGCCCTTCTCGCCGCCTCGTGCGGCGACCCCGAGTCAGCTGATGAAGCCACCGCCGCGGACGACGTCACCATGGGGGTCACCGATGACAGCGTCGTCATCGGCACCCACCAGCCACTCACCGGAGCGGCCTCGCCCGGTTTCGTGCACGTCTCCACGGGGGCGCGCGCCGTCTTCGACTACATCAACGACAACGGCGGCATCCACGGCCGGCAGATCGATTACCGGGTCGAGGACGACGCCTTCGACCCCGCGCAGACCATGGACGTCACGCGCAGCCTGATCAACGACGACGAGATCTTCGCGATGCTGGGCGGTCTGGGCACGCCCACCCACGAGGCCGTCATCGACGACCTCAACGCCGAGGGCATCCCCGACCTGTTCGTCTCCTCCGGGGCCCTGGCCTGGGACCAACCCGAGGAGTACCCCTACAGCTACGGCTTCCAGGTGGACTACTCCAAGGAGGCCAAGGTCCAGGGCGCCTACATCGCGGAGAACTTCCCCGGTGAGGACGTCGGCCTGCTCTACCAGAACGACGACGTCGGCCCCGCCTCGCACTCGGGGATCGAGCAGTACCTCATCGACAGCATCGTTGCCTGGGAGTCCTACGACCCCGGCGTCCCCGAACTCCAGGGGCAGATCGCCGCGCTGAAGGAATCCGGCGCCGACGTCGCGGTCTGCTACTGCATTCCCGCTTTCCTCGGCCTGGCCATCCTCAACGCCCAGGCCATCGGCTACGAGCCGCAGTGGGTGGCGCCCAGTTTCGGCGGCGACGTGAAGATCATCTCCGAGCTCATCGCCGAACACGCCGAGGGCACCCCCGCCGAGGACGTGCCGCCGGAGGCCTTCACCGACGGCCTCATCGTCACCGCGTTCCTGCCGATGGCCGCCCAGACCGACGACCCCTGGACCGCGTTCTACCGCGAGATCCACGACGAGTACAACGATGGCGCCCCCTTCACCGACACCACGGTGTACGGCATGGTGCAGGCGACCCTGTTCGCCCAGCTCCTGATGGAGGTCGGTCCGGACCTGGACCGCGAGACCCTCCTAAAGACCCTGAACGCCCAGGAATGGAGCGGACCGGGCATGGTGCCCTTCGTGGCCACCGAGGACGACCACAGCGGCTACTCGGGTGTGATGGTGGTCCAGAATAATGCCGGCGAGGAGCCCGAGATCCTCCAGGAGCCCCGAATCACCGACAGCGACGGCGGGGAGATCGAACCCTTCGAGCTGGACCGGCCCACCCCGGACGAGGTCCCGCTGTTCGGCGGCGGAAGCGAGTAGCTGAGCTTCAGCAAGCGCAGTGCACGCACCGGGTGAGCCCGGAACGCTCCCGGTGAGACGGGCGCGGGTCAGTTCGGATCCGCGCCCGTCGCGCTTTTCCGCCTCTTGCGCGAACGCAACCACCAGACCAGCGCGATGAGCGCGGCGGCGGCCCCGGTGGCCACGGCGACCGGCAGGCCCAGGTCGATCCCGCCCGTGCCGACCAGGACCAGCGCGACCGTGGCGGGCAGCGACCCGATGGCGGTCCCCAACACGAACGGGACGACCGGCAACCCGGTCAGCCCGAAACCGTAGTTAACCATCTGGTACGGGATCACCGGGATCAGCCGCAGCTGCACCACCGCCAGCAGGGCCCGGCCGCCGACCAGCCCCTCCAACCGGGTCCGCACCGCTTCGGGGAGTCTGCGGGCGAGCACGTCACCGGCCACATACCGGGCAACCGCGAACTGCACGAACGCGGCCAGCACACCACCGGCCAGGGCCAGGACCACCCCCGCGGCCAGACCGAACAGCAACCCGCCGGCGATGTTCAGCGCCGGACGCGGTACCAGCGCCTGCACGGCCAGGGTGTAGGCGGCCAGGTAGACCACGGCGCCCAGGACCCCAGCGTCGGCGGTCCAGGCCCGCACAGTCTCCAGGTCGGGCCCGTGCAGGATCGCCCAGACCAGCAGACCGACCCAGCCCGCGAGCAGCGCACCGCGCCACACCCAACCCCACTTCTTTCCCATTCGCCCCAGGTTAGAGCCCTGCGCGGGGGGTGCGCGGCGGGCTTGGTATCCCCGGGGTCCCTGCGTCAGCCGTGTCCTCCCCGACCATCACCCTTCCCGTTTCTGGTCGGACGGCGGGATCGGCTGGTCGGGGAGGCGCAGGACGAACAGCGCACCGCCGAGCAGGTCGCTGTGCCCGGCGGTCAGGGTGCCCCCGTAGGCCTGCGCGATCTCCCGGGAGATGGGCAGCCCCAGTCCGCTGCCGCCCGGGTCGCGCTCCCTGGATTCCGGGAGCCGCGAGAAGCGTTCGAAGACTCGCTCGCGGTCCTTGACCGGGATACCCGAACCGTCGTCGTGGACCTCCACCACGGCGGCCCCCTGGTGGTGCTGGACGATGATGTCGATGCGGCTTCGGGCGTGGCGTTCGGCGTTGGCCACCAGGTTGGTCAGCACTCGGACCACACGGAGCCGGTTGACGTACGTGTACACCGGCCCGGAAGCGTGCACGAGCACCTCGTCCGACCCACACCTGCCGGAGAACTCCCGCTCCACCAAGGCGGACAGGTCGATCTTCTCGCGCTTCATCGCAATGTCGGTGTCCAGACGGGCCAGCTCCAGGAGGTCGGAGACGATGTTCTCCAACCGTTCGGTGTCAGACAGCAGCCCGGTCAGGAGCCGCTCCCGCGCGCGCTGGTCGGGCTCGGGGTCGGAGAGTTCGACCTCCAGTTTGGTGCGCATGCCCGCGATGGGGTTGCGCAGCTCGTGGGAGGCGTCGGAAACGAAGCGGTGCTGACGGGTGACCGCCTCCTCCAACCGGGCCAGACTGGAGTTGGCGGTGCGGGCCAGGTGGGCGATCTCGTCGTCGCTCTTGGGCACGGGCAGCCTCCGGTGCAGATCGCTGACGGAAAGCCGGTCCATCTCGGCGCTGATCTGTTCCACCGGGCGCAGCGCACGCCCCACCCCGTACCAGATGATGAGCCCGGTGCCGATCAGCAGGGCCACCGAGGTCCCCAGCAGTACCAACTCCAGGATGTTCCCGGCCAGGATCAGCGGTGTACGGGTGGCCGCGAGCACCATGACGTCGTCCCCGTAGGCGGAACCGGTGACCGAGTACCCCACTACCTGAAAGCAGTCTCCGGTGTCGTCACCGGGGACCACACCGCAGGAGACATGGTCGATCCGGAAATCGCCGGGCCCCGGATCATGGTCGGTCAGGGGCGGGACGCCGCGGAGGGCATCGCTGGCGGCCAGGACCTCGTCGGTCTGCCAGTCGACCACTTGCAAGCGCAGGATGGGTTCTGAGGCGGGGATCGGACCGTCGTAACGTTCCGTCATGATGTGCTCGACCACGTGCCGAGCGCCTTCGGCGGACTGGTCCCGCAGTTGGCTCAGAGTGAGCTCACGGATGAGCAGTGCCGAACCTGCGAGGACCACGCAGAGGACCAGAGTGAGCATGGCGACGGCTCCGGCGGTGACCCGAGCACGAATAGTGCGCGGACGCAGGGCGCGCCATGGTCCCCGGGGGTGTTCCTGCCGTTCTGCCACTCCACCATTGTTACTCAGGGCAATAAAAAACTGTCGAATTACCTCCGGTGTGGCGACCGAAGTACGTGAAGGGGGGCAAGATCCCGATCCGGACGATTTACCTCTTCCGAGCAGGCGAGGGCCGTACGGACTGTTCCGTACGGCCCTCGCCCGAGTCGGTTTTATTCGTACGGGTCCGGCGGGTTGGTGACCTCGGTGACCGAAATGGTCTCCATCTCGTGCTGGGCGACCTCGTACAAATCACCCTCCGGCTCCACCCAGGTGCCGCGCACCTTCCACCAGGTGTCGGCCTCCGGCGCCGGGTGGTCGGTGATCAGGATCTTGTTGACCACCGCGTCCGCGGCGCAGCACGCCATCTGGAGCCGGGCCAGGTACCAGCCCTCCCCGTCCTGGTTGGGGACGGCGAACCCGGTCAGTTCGATCTCACGCCCGGACATCTCCCGGTCCTCGTCCACCCAGGCCCGCAGCACGAACTGCTGGATGTCCAGCTCGACCACGTCACCAGGGGCGGCATCGCTGAGGTTGTCGCTGAACCGGGAGGCACCGCGCTCGTCCCGGGGCGGCGGGCCGGACGACCCCCCTGTGCTCTCGACCGTGTACGAGCCCAGCGCGGGCGGAGCAATCACGAACACCGCGATCACCGGCAGCAGGAGCAGCCAGGCCACGGCCGGTGCCCGCGAGTGGTCGTGGCCGTGGTCGTGCCCGGAGCCACCGCCGCCGTACTCCTCGGCGGCCCGCTCCAGCTCGGAGCGCTCCGATCCGTTCTCGTGCGCCCCGATGACGAGGGCTTCCCCTTGGATGGCTCTCTCCGGGACCGCGGGCTCCTCGTCCAAGGCCTGGCTCTCGCCGCGCACCTCGGCCGTGATGACCAGGACGCCGAGCAGGACCATGATGACACCGGTGGCGATCAGGAACGGACCGAAACCCGCCTTGACCCAGTTCAGGTACAGGTCGGTGGGGATCGTGCTGGTCAACGCGGCGGCACCGAGCAACACGAGCGTGAGCCCCTGAGCGATGCGATTCAAAACAGAAGACCTCCGATCAGGAACGTGCAGAGCAGACCGACCACCAGGCAAATCGGTGCGAACCGGATGACGAACCGCCACCCGAACACTCCAGCCTGCAAGGCGATGAGCTTGAGGTCCACCATGGGTCCGACCACCATGAAGGCGAGCTGCGCGGTGGGGGAGAAATCGGTGAGGCTGGCCGCGACGAAGGCGTCGGCCTCGGAACAGATCGACAGGATGATCGCCAGCAGCGCGAGCACCAGAACCGAGATCACGGGCGCATCGGCCACAGCCATCAGCCAGGCGCGGGGCACGATCACGTTGAGGGTCGCAGCGGCGGCGGCACCCACCACCAGGTAGCCGCCGGCGTGCATCATGTCGTGCAGCATCGACTCGCGGAAGACCTTCAACTTCGAGGCCCCGGGGGCATGCGTGCGCGCGGGCAGCCGCAGCCACTCCGTACGACCGAACCGCACCCAGATCCACCCGACCACCACGCACGCCAGCAGAGAGGCCACGAACCGGGCCAGCACCATCTCAGGTTGTCCGGCGAAGGCCACCGCGGTGGCGATCATGACGATCGGATTGATGGAGGGTGCGGCAAGCAGGAAGGTCAGCGCTACGGCTGGTGCCACACCCCGCTTGATGAGGCTTCCCGCGATGGGCACGGAAGCGCATTCACACCCTGGAAGCAACACACCTGCGGCACCCGCCACAGGCACGGCGCGACGGGGGTTGTCGGGAAGGAACCTGCGGTAGAACGAGGCTGGCACGAACGCGGTGAGCCCGGCGGAGAAGGCCACCCCGAAGACGAGGAAGGGCAGAGCCTGGAAACTGATCGCGGTGAAGATGGTCATCCAGGCGAGGAAGGCCTGGCTGGTCAGTTCGTCGCTGAGCCAGGCGTGAGCCATGGCCATCGCCGTGATGAAGAGGGCGAACAGCCAGACCGTTCCGGTTCTGCGAGAGCTCTTCTCCCGCCCCCACTCCGCGGGGGGTAGTTCGTCTGCTCGGTTGTCCCAGCCGCCGGCGATCGAGTCACCGAGCGAGGCGTCGGGATCAGGCGTGGATCCACGCTCCGATGCGGTCCGTTCGGACACAGGGGCACTCCGTCGGGTTCGGTTGGGGACTTTTCGCATAGTAACCGAAAATGATTTTCGCTTGGGTCGTGAGCAGCCGACCTGGGGACAACCAGGGGTGGATCCGCACATGAGACGGCGGCCAAGCGTGATTCAAGCCACCTCAGGCAGCGGCCACCGGTGTCCCTGGCGTGTGCGGGCACGGAACCGAGAACGACGCCACCACCGCCGCCGCCGGTGGAGACGCTCCCCGGGCCCCTTCCACCGCGTGGTCGCGGCCGGCCTCAACGAAACAACCATCGAGTGGTACGACTTCTTCCGTCCCGGCGATCCTGGCCGTGACGATGACCGATGGCGCCTTGCTCGACCAGGGCTGGCGCATCCAGTTCCTGCTGTCCGGGATCTTAGTCTTCGTCCGCCTGTGGATCCGCCTGGCGGTGAGCGGGTCCAAGGTCTTCGAGAGGGCCTCCCAGGAGGCCGCCGCGACCCAGGGGACCGAGCGGGCACCCGTCCTGGAGGTGCTCCGCCACCACTGGCGCAAGACCCTCGTGGCGGTGGTGTACCAGGGGTACCGACCTGGCCGCCGTTCCCAAGGGCGGGGTCCCGGCCGAGCCGCGCTCCTGACCGCCCCGCCCCGGCCGCGTTCCTAGTCGTCCCGGCCCGGGCCCCGGCCGGGTTCGGGGGCCGGGCCCTCGTCACTCGAGGCACCGGTGGCGGTGTGGTCCCAATCCGCGTCGTGCATGCCCTCGCCGCCGTCCACCACCGGATCCTCCTGCGGTGCGGGGTCACCGGCTGCGAGGCCCTCGGACCGGTCCACCGCCTCGGGCAGCGGACCGGTGGCCTCGCCCCAGCAGTGGACGTTCTTCAGGTCCGGCATCTTGGCCAGGGTGAACTGCGGGTCCAGGCCGTTGCGCAACTGTCGGGTGTAGTCGGCCAGCAGGCGGAAGGCGATCGTGGACAGCGGAGCGATGGCCACCAGGTTGACGGCGGCCATGACACCCATGGAGACGTCGGCGAAGTTCCAGACCACGGTCAGCGGAGCGATGGAGCCCAGGAAGACGGCGGCCAGGACCGCGCCGCGGAAGTAGGTCATGTGCCGGTGTGTGGCGTCCAGGAACTGGAGGTTGGACTCGCCGTAGTAGTAGTTGCCCAGCACCGAGGTCCAGGCCAGCAGGAACAGGATGACCGTCAGGGCGTGGATCGCCCAGGCGCCCAGCGAGCTCTGGAGCGCCATCTGGGTGACCACGATCGGTGCCAGCTCCGTGTCGAACTCGGTGCCGTACAGGAGCACGATGAACGCGGTCACCGAGCAGACCAGCCAGGTGTCGAAGTACACGCCCAGACTCTGCACCAGGCCCTGCTTGGCCGGGTGGGAGACCGAGGCGGTGGCACCGGCGTTGGGCGCCGATCCCAGACCGGCCTCGTTGGAGAACATGCCGCGCCGCAGGCCCCACAGGATCGCCGTGCCCACACCGCCAGCGGCGACCTCACGGAACCCGAAGGCGTGCGCGAAGATGCTGCCGAAGACCCCCGGGACCGCTTCGATATTGATGATGACCACGGCGACGCCGAGCAGGATGTAGAGGATGGCCATCAGCGGGACCAGGCCCTGCGCGACCGTCGCGATACGCCGCACGCCACCAAAGATGACCGTGGCGGTCAGACCCACCAGGCCGAGGCCGATCAACGCGTTGACCCACAGCCCGCTGGGCCCGTCGAACTCCCCGAGGGTGGTCCCGATCGCACCGGTGATGCTGTTGGCCTGTACGGAGTTGAAGATGAGGCTGAAGGTCACCGTGATGATGACAGCGAAGAGCACGCCCATCCACCGGCGTTCGAGACCGTAGAGCATGTAGTAGGCGGGGCCGCCGCGGAAACCGCTGCTGGTGCGCACCTTGTAGAGCTGGGCGAGAGTGGACTCGACGAACGACGCGGCGCCCAGCACTGCCGCCATCAGCCACATCCAGAACACCGCCCCGGGGCCGCCCAGCATGATCGCCAGGGTCACGCCGACGATGTTGCCCGTCCCCACCCGGGAGGCCGCAGAGAGCGCGAAGGCCTGGAAGGCGGAGATCTCCTTCTTGCCGTCGGGCGCCAGTCCGGGGCTGCTGCGCAGGACGCGGAACATCTCCGGGAGCAGACGGATCTGGACGAACCCCGACCGCACGGTGAAGTAGATGGCCAGGATGACCAGGAGCGGGATGAGGAAGAAGGTCCAGAAGAAGTCGTTGAGGGCGACCAGGATGTCGTTGAGGACGGTCACGCGTTCCCCTTCAGGCGGCGTGTGGTCCCGCGTGCGGGATCGGGGTTTGCGGACAACTGTCCTCGTCAGAAGGGATTTTGGTCATCTGGAACACGCGACGGGGCGGTAAAGGACCGTAAACGATGACGAGGCGGGCCCGACCTGTGGTCGGACCCGCCTCGGGGTGTTTCCGGTACTGCGTTACCGCTGGTGGCTAGGCCACCGCTCGTTGGCTAGCGCTGCGGAGCGGAGTCGTAGCGGTCGTTGCGCCGGGGGCCGCCGCGGTAGCCGCCGCGGGAGTCCCCGCCACGGTAACCGCCACCCCGGTAGCCGCCACCACCGCGGTAGCCGCCTTCGCCACGGCTCTCGCCGCCACGGTAACCGCCTTCACCACGGGGGCGGTCGTCACGGGGACGGTCGTCACGGTAGCCGCCGCCACCCTCGCGACGGTCGCCGCCGCGGTAACCGCCTTCACTGCGCTCGCCGCCGCGGTAGCCGCCGCCACCGCCGCGGTAACCCCCGCCACCGCCACCGCGGTAGCCGCCACCGCCACCGCCGCGGTAACCCCCGCGACGGGGGCCGCCGCGGCCGCGACGCTCGCGGACAGGCTCCGGCGGCTCGATCCACGGCTCCCAGCTGGGCTCCTTGGCTCCGGTCACCTCGGAGAGGAGCTCGTCACCGGGGTTGACCAGGTGCTGCTTGGCGTCGACGCCCGCATCGCTGATCAGACGGCGGGCCATGCGGCGCTGGTTGGGCGCGACCAGGGAGACCACGGCGCCCGAGGAACCGGCGCGGGCGGTACGGCCGCCGCGGTGCAGGTAGTCCTTGTGGCCGGTGGGCAGGTCGATGTTGACCACCATGTCGATGCCGTCGACGTGGATGCCGCGGGCGGCGACGTCGGTGGCGACCAGGGTCTGGATCTTGCCCTCACGGAACTTGGCCAGGGTGCGGGTGCGCACGCTCTGGGTCTTGCCGCCGTGCAGGGAAGCGCTGGGCACGCCCGCCTCCGCCAGCTGCTCGCTGATGGTGTCGGCGCGGTACTTGCTGCGCACGAACATGATGGTACGGCCCTCGCGCGCGGCGATCTGGGCGACGATCTTGTTCTTGTCGCGGGGCAGCACCTTGAGCAGGTGGTGCTCCATGGTGGTGACCTGGGAGACAGGCGGGTCCACGGAGTGGGTCTGCGGGTCGTTCATGTACCGGCGCACGAGCTTGTCGACGTCACCGTCGAGCGTGGCCGAGAACAGCAGGGTCTGGCCGTCGGGGCGCACCATGTCGAGGAGCTCGCTGACCTGCGGCATGAATCCCATGTCGCACATCTGGTCGGCCTCGTCCAGCACCGACATCTCGACGTCGCCCAGGTCGCACGCGCCCTGGTCGATGAGGTCGGTGAGGCGGCCCGGGGTGGCGACCAGCAGGTCGACGCCACGGCGCAGTTCGTTGATCTGTCGGGTGTAGGAGCTGCCGCCCACCACGTCGCCGACCTTGACGCCCAGAACGCGGGCGTAGATGCGCAGGGCGTCGCGCACCTGGTGCGCGAGCTCGCGGGTGGGGACCAGGATCAGGGCCCGGGGGCGGTTGGCGGCGGCGCGGCGCTCGGCGCAACGCATCAGGACCGGCAGGCCGAAGGCCAGGGTCTTGCCCGAACCGGTGCGCCCGCAGCCGAGGACGTCACGGCCCTCGATGGCGTCGGGGATGGTCGCGGCCTGGATCGGGAACGGGTTGGTCACACCGTTCTTGGCCAGCTCGTCGACGATGTCCTGGGGAAGACCCAAAGAGTCGAAAGCGGGCATTACGGCAGTGTCCGTCGTCAAGTGACGTGTACCTTCCTCATCGTTTGGCAGCGTTTCGAGGAAGGCTCCACACGGTCACAGCCGGACCCAGCGAAGAAATCACACAAACGCGCCTGATCACACGCGGAAGCGGCCCCTACGAAAGTGGGGCTCGTGTGCTCTTCGGGTCAAGAGTGATGTCGAGCGGGTCGACACGCTCTCCGCGTCTTGGCGGCCCGGCGCGCTCGGATGCGCGCGGCATTCATCGACCGCTTGGAGCAGCGTACTAGAGATCATGCTGGAGCGGGGACGGGATGGGGGGTTTTCACCGGTGATACCGGTCTCCTCCGACCCCGCCCCCGAGGTCCGGGGCAGGCCCCGGCCGAGGTCAGACCACCCTCACGAGCAGATGGGCCGCTCAGTCAGGTGCCGGGCGCCATGGCCTTGGCCAGGGCGGTGAGACGGCCCACCTGAGCCTTGCGCTCGGCGGCGCACTGCTCCTCGAGCGTGTTGCCCGCCGCCTGCTGCAGCAGGGCCTTGGTGGCGACGGCCGCGTCGGGGTTGGTCGCCATCAGCCCGGCGACGGCGTCGTCCACGGCGCCCTCGAGCTCGTCGACACCGACGACCAGGGTGGCCAGGCCGAGTTCGCGGGACTCCTCCGCACCGACCTTGCGGGCGGTCAGGCAGATCTCGGTGGCGCGGTGGACGCCGACGATGTCCACCAGGGGCTTGGTGCCGGTGAGGTCCGGCACCAGGCCCAGGGCGGGCTCCTTCATGCAGAACTTGGCGTCGTCGGCGAGGATGCGCAGGTCACAGGCGAGGGCGAGCTGGAACCCGGCGCCGATGGCATGGCCGCGCACCGCGGCGATCGTCACGAGGTCGGGGCGGCGCAGCCAGAGGAAGCCCTGCTGGAGCTCGGAGATATAGGCGTCCAGGTCGGCCTCGTCGGCCGAGCCGTCGGCCAGCCCGGCGACGATGGAGCGCTCACCGTCCACCCCCTCGGGAGTGAACATGTTGAGGTCGATCCCAGCGGAGAAGATGTCACCCTCTCCGGCGATGACGACGATTCGGACATCACCCGGAAGTGCCTGGCCGATGTGGGCCAGAGTCGTCCAGGTGCGTCCGGTCATCGCGTTACGGCGCTCGGGACGGCTGATCGTGATGCGGGCGACCGCCCCCTCCACCGCGAGCCTGAGCCCGGCCCGGGTGAGCTCCTCCTCGGTGGGCAGCTCCTGCTTCCCGGGCTCCCGTGCGTCCTGTGCCATGGGTTCCTCCGTCACGTCGGTTGACAACAAGCCGACCCTACTCGCCAGTAACCCTGGTTGTGCAGGGGGATCAGGCTTTGCGTGTCGCACCGCCGCGTCCGCGCAGCTCCACCCCGGCCTCACTGAGCAGCCGGTGCACGAACCCGTAGGAGCGACCGGTCGCCGCCGCCAGGCTGCGGATGCTCTCGCCCTCGTCATAACGGCGCCTGAGCTGGGAGGCCAGCTCGGAACGGTCCGCCCCCGACACTCGGGTGCCCTTTCTCAACGCGTCAGTCACAGTTCTCTCCCCTTCGACGGCGGTGGGGTTTCCACCGGTCCGGAACCACAGCCATGATCGGACATCCCGCTCACGGGCCGCCACATTCATCGGGCGCCACGCCGAAAACAGCGGGTTTCGGAAAACCACTAACCACGCCCGAAAAGAAGAGGGGTGAACCTCCCAGTGCTCTGAGCGTCCACCCCGTCCCCATGGTCACACGGACCATCCCCATCAGGCCGCTGTGGTCAGGCCCGGATCAGGTCAAGAGAATCAGGCCCGGAGAATCAAGCCAGTGCGATGAGGTCCTCGAACTCGGCGTTCCACACGTCCTCGACACCGTCGGGCAGCATGATGACGCGCTCGGGTTGCAACGCCTCCACAGCGCCCTCGTCGTGTGTCACCAGGACGATCGCACCCTTGTAGTTGCGCAGCGCCGCCAGGATCTCCTCGCGGCTGGCCGGGTCCAGGTTGTTCGTGGGCTCGTCGAGCAGCAGCACGTTGGCGCTGGAGACCACCAGGGTGGCCAGGGCCAGCCGGGTCTTCTCACCACCGGAGAGCACACCCGCGGGCTTGCTCACGTCGTCGCCGGTGAACAGGAACGAACCCAGGGTCTTGCGCGCCTCCACCTCGGGCAGGTTCGGGGCCGCGCTCATCATGTTCTCGAGCACGCTCCGCTCCACGTCCAAGGTCTCGTGCTCCTGGGCGTAGTAGCCGAGTTTGAGCCCGTGCCCGGGGACAACCTGTCCGAAGTCGGGCTCCTCCACCCCGCCCAGCAACCGCAGCAGGGTCGTCTTGCCCGCGCCGTTCAGGCCGAGGATGACCACGCGACTGCCGCGGTCGATGGCCAGGTCCACCCCGGCGAAGATCTCCAGCGACCCGTAGGACTTGGACAGCCCCTCGGCCATCAGCGGCGTGCGGCCGCTCGGTGCCGGGTCGGGGAAGCGCAGCTTGGCGACCTTGTCGGACTTGCGCACCCCCGCGACCCCGTCCAGGAGCTTGTCGGCGCGGTTGAGCATCTGCTGCGCGGCGCGCGCCTTGGAGGCCTTGGCCCTGAACTTGTCCGCCTGCTTGCGCAGGGTGTCGGCCTGCTTCTCGGCGTTGGCCAGCTCGCGGCGGCGACGGCGCTCGTCGGCCTCGCGCTGGGACAGGTACAGCTTCCAGCCCATGTTGTAGATGTCGATGGTGCTGCGGTTGGCGTCCAGGTAGAACACCTTGTTGACCACGTGCTCGACCAGTTCCACGTCGTGGCTGATCACGATGAGCCCGCCCTGGTGGTGCCTGAGGAAGTCACGCAGCCAGACGATGGAGTCGGCGTCCAGGTGGTTGGTGGGCTCGTCCAGCAGCAGGGTGTCCGCCCCGCTGAACAGGATGCGCGCCAGCTCGATCCGGCGGCGCTGACCACCGGAGAGCGTGTGCAGCGGCTGGGACAGCACCTTGTCGGGCAGGCCCAGACTGGAGGCGATGGCGGCGGCCTCGGACTCGGCGGCGTAACCGCCCAGCACATGGAGGCGCTCCTCCCAGCGGGCGTACTGGCGCACGCCCTTGTTCCGGGTCTTCTCGTGGTCGCTGGCCATCTTCTTCTCGGCCTCGCGCAGACCGTTGAGGGCCTCGTCGATCCCGCGCGCGGACAGCACCCGGTCTCTGGCGATGACGTCGAGGTCGCCGGTGCGCGGGTCCTGCGGCAGGTAGCCGATACTGCCCGAACTGGTGACCTTGCCGCCGGTGGGCAGGCCATCCCCCGCGAGCACCTTGGTCATGGTGGTCTTGCCCGCACCGTTGCGGCCGACCAGTCCGATCCGGTCCCCCGCGGCGACACGGAAGGTCGTCGGCTCCAGCAGGAGACGAGGTCCGACGCGCAGTTCGAGGTCGGTGGCGATCAACATGGGTGGGGCATCCTCAACAGTGGTGTGGCGGTTCGGGGCGGTCGGGATCCGCATGGCGCCGCCCCGCAAGGGCGGCTCAGCGGTGGTCTCGCGGCAGGGGCCGCGCATGGACACGTGTCCTCGGACCGACCGCCCCAGACTAACGGCTGGGGCGAGGGGCGGCGCGAGGGTTTTTAGGTGCGGGTCCGTACGGGAGGGCCGGGAACACGGTCGCGCCCCCGACCGCACAACGGGGTCGGGGGCGCGAAGCATTCCCGTGGAGGTGCGAACGGGGGCGAACTCACTCCCCGGGAACGGTCACTCCTTGGCGGGGTCGTCCTTCTTCTCCGGCTGGTCCGAGGCCGGGGCGACCACCACGACGGCGGCCGCTTCCTTGGCGGGGGGATTCTTCCCGTCCCCGTCCTCCTCGCCGGAGTTCTCCCCGTCCTCGTGATGGGAGGGCGGACGGTTGCGCAGCAGCGCGGCGAGCACGGCCGCCACCGGGGTGGCCAGGAACATGCCCGGGACACCGCCCAGGATGCCGCCCGCGGTGATGGCGATCAGGACGATGGGGGCGGGCAGTTCCAGCGCCTGACCGTAGATCCGGGGCGCGAAGACACTGCTCTCCGCCTGCTGGACCACGATGACCGCCACGGCGATGATCAGGGCTGTCGGCCACCCCTCGGCGACCAGGCCCACCAGGGCGGCCAGGATCCCGGTGAGGAAGGCGCCGATGACCGGGAGGAAGGCGCCGACGAAGGTCAGCACGATCAGCGGGATGGCGAGGTTCATGTCCAGGACGATGACCAGGACGATGCCGATACCGACGGCGTCGACGACACCCACCGTCGCTACTCCGCGCACGTAGCGGCCCATCACCCCGTAGGCGACACCGCCGGCGTGGCGCATGCCCGGGCGGGACTTGGGCGGCAACAGAGTGACGAACCAGTCCATCAGCTTGTCGCCGGAGTGGATGAAGTACACGGTCAGGGCGATGATCAGCACCAGGCTGATGAGCACCTGGACCACGGCCGCACCGGCGGTCCAGGCGCCGCTGACCAGCTCCTGGGTGTTCTCGGTGATCATGCCCTGGATCTGGTCCCAGGCGTTGGTGAACATGTTGGCCAGCAGCGCCGGGTCGGCTTCCAACCCGAAGGGGAGGTCGAGCTGGAACTCCTGGAGTCCGATGAACGCGCTGGAAACGCTGGCGATCAGCCCGTCGATGCCCTGGATGGCGGGTTGGATGATCAGGGTGATCACCCCGCCGAGCACGACCAGCGCGGTGAGGATCGAGGCCGCGGTGGAGGTCCCGCGCCCCAGGCCCTTGGACCGGAGCCACGTGGCCATCGGCATGAGCAGCGCGGTGACGAACACCGCGATGACGACCGGCAGGGTGATGATCCGCAGGTATATGACGGCGTAGACGAGCAGGCCCGCCACGACACCGATGATCAGCATCCGCCAGGCGACGTCGCTGACCACTCGAAGCAGGTCGCCGGCGCCGACGTCCTCCTGCTCGGCGGCCTGTTCCTCGACCGGAGGTTGGGCCGCGGATCTGGCCTCCTCCTGCGCCTCGAGTTGGGCGAGACGCTCGGCGCGGGCTCTGCGGGCGACGAGCCATTTGTTCAGGAGCGCCCACACTCCCGGCCGTTGGGCTTGCACATGGACTCCATTCTCTGGTTGTTGCGCGGTGGCCGGTCCGGCGGCGGCCACGTGTCGACACTGTTCCGGGGGATGTCTGTGTTGCGGGGATGTCTGGGGGATGCGCTGCGGGGTCCGCTGGTTCTACCGGACCCCGCGAGAGATCAATCGTGAGATATCAGTCGGGAGAGATCAACTACGTCAGAACTGCCACGGTTCCCGGGGGTGACCGCTACGGACGATCTCGTTGCCGAAGGGCGCCAGCGCAACCGGGATCATCTTGAGCGAGGCCCATGCCAGCGGAATGCCGATGATGGTGACCGCCAGGGCCAGCGCGGTGGCAATGTGCCCGATGGTCAGCCACCAGCCGGCGACGATCAGCCAGATGACGTTCATGAAGGTGGCGCCGCCACCGGAGCCGGACCTGCGCACGAGGTCGCGGCCGAAGGGCCAGATGGCGTAGCTGGCCATCCGGAAGGAGGCGACGCCGAAGGGAATCGTCACGATGAGGATGCAGCAGATGATCCCGGCGATGACGTAGCCGAAAGCCAGCCAGAATCCAGCGACGAAAAACCAGATGATGTTCAGGATGAGCCGCAAGAGGGCCACGGTGTTCGTCTCCTTGGTTCGGTCCCGCTCAGGATCGGGACGGCGTGCGCCTCCTCCGCATGGTGCGGATGGTCGAGCGCACCCTGTTTTCTATCGTCTGGGACGCTCGCGCACCATGCCCTGTTCCTTTCCCTGCCCCCTGGTCCTTCCCCTAGGGGACGGTACGGAGCGGCCGCGGCGGGGGCTCGCGGCGGCGGTGTGCCATTCGGGACGGAAGGAGGGGGTACGGGGGACTCCGCGGGAACTCGGGGGCCGCGGGGAACCGGCGTGTCGCGAAGGGCTCAGGCGACACGCCGAGCCTAGCGGGGGAAGCCGGTGGAGCACCGGGCCGCGGTCGCCCTGAGTGAGGACATTCGGTCACACCCAATCTCGAGAGCATGGTTAGACCGCAATGTGATCGGCGTATCAGGAGGACCCCCTAGGCAGGAGGGACATCGCACCATACGATGTGCTGTGTCCTTCGCAAGACGGAAGATCTGGCGAAGTGCGACAAAATCCAACAGACAACCAGAGACCGGACGCCAAGCATCAGGTTTCGGTAACGGTTGGATGAGTAATTTCCCCACCCCCCGTGCAGGATCGGGAGTGGGGATGGCATGATTACGTACCGGCTCAGACGGAGGCTGTCACCGCCTCCGCGGCCGTTCGCGTGAGAGCACCCCATCATCCGCAGGCATCGCCTCTGTGATGGCGCTTCTCGTGGTCTCAGCCACACCGGGGAACAACGTCAACACCGCTCGACGTTTGCGTCGTGCGGGGTGACTCACGCCGCATGACCAACTTTTGGTGACTGAAGCTTTTTCAGACAGCTTACTAGTGATTTCAGTAGAGGTGGTTCAAGCATGTCTCAGGTACGTCGGCAGGCCGCGCTGCGCCCCCGCCCGAGCTGGGGGTGGCAGGATGCCGCCGCGTGCCGGGGCGAGGACCTTGTGCTCTTCTTCGGCCCCGATGGCGAACGCCAGCCGGAGCGGGAGATTCGGGAGCGCAAGGCCAAAGAGATCTGTGCGGCTTGCCCGGTTCGGACCGACTGCCTGGACTACGCGATCTCGCGTCCGGAAAAGTACGGAACCTGGGGCGGACTGAACGAGGACGAGCGCGCCTCCGAGCGCCGTCGCCGGATGCGCCGCGCCAACGCCGCCTGACGATTCCGCCGAGCGGATCTCTCCCGGTGGCCCCGGCCCCGATAACCCGTGGCGCCCCGACGTAGTACGTCGAGGGCGCCGCGGGTTTTCTCATGCCCGATGTCCCGAATGTCCGCTGAAGGATCACCTGGGCAGTAGATTTCCCGGCTCCGAATCATCCGGGCCGTGAATCACCCCGAACAGCACTGACGGTTCACTCCGGCCGCTGGGACAGGGTGCGGTCGAACCAGCCCAGCGTCTCCACCGCCACCTGGCGCCAGCCCAGGTCGCCCCGGAGCAGCCGTTCGGCCCCGGAGACCACCCTCAGCTCCGAGGGGCCGCCCAGCCGGCCCCGGGTCCACTCACCCAGCTCCCGGACGAACGAGTCGGCGCTCTCCAACAGGACCAGGGTCGGTGCCCGAACCTCGGCCAGGCTCGGCTCGGCCTGGTCGATGCGCCCACCGTGGACCACCACCGACGCCACGTCCTGGGGCCGTTCGGCGGCGGTCAGCAGCGCGGCCGGGGCCGCGGCGCCCGAACCCAGTACCCCCAACGGTTCGCTGGCCGCGTCGGTGGCGCGCCGCAACCAGTTCACCGCGGCGCCCAACCGCTCACCCAGGACCCGGGTGTCCGTCTCACCGCCCGCGGCGCCGTCGGCGCCCTGTTCGTCCGCGGTGAGCAGGTCCAGCAGCAGGGTGGCGTAGCCCGCGCGCTGCATCGCCGAGGCGGTCGCCCGCCAACGGGGGTCGCTCTGCCCCTGGCCGAACGCCATCACCACCACACCGCGCAGCGCCGTCGGCATGGTCAGGTCCCCGTCGAGGTAGACCTGTCCCGCCCGGATCCGCACCGCCCTGGCGACATCGGGCCGCCGATGGAGGCGCTCGCGCTCGGACAGGACCGCGATCACCTCACCGTCCGAGAGCTGGCCGAAGTCGCGGTACCACTCCCCTACCGCCCGGAAGTTGTCCGGGGCAGTGAGCACGACCAGTGCGTCGGCCTCCTCGCGCAACGCCTCCAACGCCTCGGGCGCAGCGACCGGTACGGCCAGGACCAGGCGCGCCGGGCCCGCCTGGCGCACCATCCGCAGGGCCGCCCGGGCGGTTCCCCCGGTGGCGACACCGTCGTCGACGACCACGCAGTCGCGTCCGGCGATCCTGGGGGCCGGGCGCCCCCCACGGTAGGCGCGCTTCCTACGGTCGAGTTCGTCACGCTCGGAGGCCACGGTGTCGGACAGGGCCTGGCGGGGCACCCGCATCCGGGCCAGGGCACGGTCGTCGTAGAACACGTGCCCGTCCTCAGCGATCGCGCCCACACCCGTCTCCGGTTGTCCGGGCAGACCAATCTTGCGGACCAGGAGCACGTCGAAATCGGCAGCCAGGCGCTCAGCCAGCTCCGCACCGACCGGAACCCCGCCGCGGGGCAGCGCGAGCACGAGCGGGTCGTTGACGGCGTGGGGACGCACCCGCTCTGCGAGGCGTCGTCCCGCCTCGGACCGGTCGGTGAAGGGCAGGGAAACGGGTACCGGGTTCATGTCCGCACCGGCGCCAGGGCCGCGGAGCCCGGCACCGCTCCTTCCGGCTGTCTGAAGTGAGCCGCTGGAAAAGTGGTACCGGCATACCCCGCCGTACGCGGGTTACAACCCCGCGCGGTGGCAAAAACCACCCGGGGCCGCTGTCCCCGGCCGCCCCGGCCCCGCCCGCTCGTGCTCCCTCAGCGCTCCGGCAACGCCGCCTCAGCACCGCCTCAACGCCCCCTGAACCCTGTGCGGAGGACGGCCATCAGCAGAGCGTCGTGTCGGCGGCCCTCCCAGAGTAGAGAATCCCGCAGGCGGCCCTCCACGTAGAAGCCGCAGGAGCGGTAGACGGCGATAGCGCGCATGTTGAAGGCATACACGTACAGCCAGACCCGGTGCAGGCCGATCTGTTCGAAGGCGTACTCCAGGACCAGCTGGGTGGCCTCCTTACCCAACCCCTGGCCGGTGAACTCAATCGCCGACAGGGCGATGCGGTACCCGGCGGTCTCGTTCTCGGGCGAGACGGCGTAGATGGACAGCTCACCGAGGTAACGACCATCGGCGGGGGCGATGATGGCCAGGTCCAGCCGGTCGCTGCGGCCCTCGCGGCTCTCGCACCACTCGCGTGCCCGTTCGTAGGTGAGGTGGCCGTGGGTACCCGTGAGCCTGCGGACCTCCTCGTCCAGTCCCGCGGCGAAATAGGCGTCCGTGTGCTCGGGGCCCAAGGGGACCAGTCGTACGCTCTTCCCGGTGAGAGTCGGAGTTTCTCGCAGCGCGCTCGTTCTGATCATGTGATCTTCCGGTTCCGACCGGGACCGTCGGGGCACGGCGCGTCCCGGTGTGAGGGAGTCGGCGGGCAGGGGGTGCCTACGCGGGAGCGGGCCGCGGGGCCGACCGTGTGCAAGGGCCGTGTCGGAGTACGGGAGGGGGCTCGGGGCTTCACTGTGACGAGGGCAGAACCCCTATGTAAAACGGCTCCGTCGCCAAAGGCAAGCCCGGGCGCGCAGAACCCCTGGAAAACACTGGTCGTCCCCTCGTGGGGCCCGATAACATCCGCACGCATCGAAACGACTCCGGGAGCCGACCGTGAACGCGCCGACCGACACCTACACCGCACCCCCTCGCGAGGCCAGGCGCGCCAGGATCGCGGTCTCCACCCTGTTCTTCGTCAACGGTTTCACCTACACGAACGCCGTGCCCTGGCTGCCCGTGATCAAGAACAGCCTGGGCCTGACCAACGCGGAGCTGGGGCTGGCGATCGCCGCGATGCCCTTCGGGGCGATCCTGACCGGGATGCTCGCGGGTCCGCTGATCCACTGGTTCGGCAGCGGGAGAACCGCGGTGGGGACCAGCCTGGTCTCCTTGGGCGCGCTTCCCTTCATCGCGTTGGCGCAGAACTGGTGGATGCTCGCCGGGGCGCTGTTCGTGCTGGGCTCCGCGGACGCCTGGACCGACTCGGCTCAGAACTCCCACGGTCTGCGCGTGCAGCGGCGCTACCGGCGCAGCATCATCAACACCTTCCACGCGGTGTGGAGCCTGGCCGCGGTCTGCGGCGGACTGCTCGGCGCGGCGATGGCCGGGGCCGGGGTACCCATCCTGTGGCACCTGGGCGGGGTGACGGTTCTGCTGGTGGCCGTCAACCTCACCGTGAGCCGCATGCTGCTGCCCGGCCCCGAGAACAGCGAGCGCGAGGACGGGGTCAACGGCCACGACGGCAGCCGCTCGCGCATCCCCGCCAAGGGATTCGTCCTGCTCCTGATGCTGGGTGCGCTGCTCATGATGGCCGGGGGTATCGAGGACTCCGCAGCGTCCTGGGGCGCGGTGTACATGACCGGCGAACTGGGCGCGCCGCTGTTCCTGGCCGCGATGCCGTTCGTGGCCTGCCAGGCGATGATGACCGTCGGCCGACTGCTCGGCGACCGGGTGACCGACCGGTTCGGCGCCGCGACGGTGGGGCACACATGCGGTCTACTGGCCGCGGGTGGGTTGGCCTTCGCCCTGCTCCTACCGCACCCGGCGACCACGATCATCGGCTTCGGGGTGATGGGCCTGGGTGTGTCCACGCTGTTCCCGCTCACCCTGGCCGCCGCCGGGAACGTCCCCGGAGTGCGCACCGGGGACGGGGTGACGGTGGTGGGCTGGCTGGGCCGGGCCGGCTTCCTGGCCTTCCCGCCGCTGGTGGGCTTCCTCGCCGACTCGGTGACCCTCGGCAGCGCGCTGTGGGCGATCGCGGGCGCGGGGGTGGCGGCCTTCCTCCTCGCCTCGGCTCTGCGGCCGAGAACCTGACGGAGAAGGACGCCGGGACCGGGACCTAGGGCGTGTTCCGCGGATCATTCCGGGCTCGCGACTACCAGGCTGCCTCTCGCGGCGCAGACGACGAAGGGGCCCCGCCCGCCAGATTCCTCTGGTGGACGGGGCCCCTCCACACGTCAGCCCCACGGGGGTGTGGGACAGGACGCGGTGTTACTCAGCCATGCCCGGACGACGGCTGCCGGCCCACAGGGCCAGAGCGCCGATACCGGTCACGACGGCGCCGCCGAGCACGAAGCCCGACATGTCGACACCGGTCGCAGCGAGGTTCTCGCTGGAACCCGAGGTGTTCCCCGTAGCAGGCGCCGGAGCGCTCGGCGTGGAGGACTCGGGAGCGGTGGTGCCGGGAGCGGTGGTGCCAGGGGCGGTGGTGCCAGGAGTCTGGCCTTCGTCGCCGCTGTCGCCGCCACCGGTGTCACCACCATCGCCGCCGCCAGTGTCACCACCATCGCCGCCACCGGTGTCACCACCATCGCCGCCGCCAGTGTCACCACCATCGCCGCCGCCAGTGTCACCACCGTCACCGCCGCCAGTGTCACCACCATCGCCGCCGTCACCGGGGGTCTCGCCATCGCCGCCACCGGTGTCACCACCGTCACCGCCGCCAGTGTCACCACCGTTGCCGCCGTCACCGGGGGTCTCGCCATCGCCGCCGCCGGTGTCACCACCGTCACCGCCGCCGGTGTCACCACCGTTGCCGCCGTCACCGGGGGTCTCGCCATCGCCGTTACCGCCGGCATCGGACAGATCGAACGTGACGACTTCCTGAACGGCGTTCTCGACTGCCGACGGCAGTGCGAGCTCCGGAACCGGGGGCGCCGCCTCGACCGACTCGTTGGCATTATCGGAGACGGTCTCGTCCACAGCCTCGGTCGCGAACGCCGGAGCAACGGAGAAGCCAGCCATGAGCAGGCTGGCCGCGGTTACGGTAAGTACCCGCTTCTTGGGGGACATCCCACTCCTTTCTTTTCTCGTGTAGTTATCTACTCAGAGGGGATGGCATACAGGTGGCCGTCGTGGACCACCACCGCGCGGTCGCCGAGAAGGCCGCGCGGAGTCTCTGCGTCCTCGGGAACCTCGGAGGGCTCGCCGGAGGCGTTCAGCGCCACCCGGTTCCCGTCCAGTTCTCCGAAGACCTGGTCGCCGACCGTGATCTCGGGTGTGAAACCCGGAACGACGGTGGTCTCACCGGAATCGGGGTCGAACAGCACCGGACCGTAGACCACTAGGTCCAGGCCGATCGGTGCGGAGAGGTGGCTGACGTCCTCCAGAGCGTCCTCTTCGATCGCCGCGGAGCCGAGCACAGAGCCGTCCTCGCGGTCGTGGAAGGCCAGGATCGAACCGTCGCCCTGGAGCGGCTCCCAGCGGACGATGATGTACTCCCGCAGCGCGGTGACCACGGCCTCCATCTCACCGGCCTCGCCGGGACGCTGGGCGTGGACGTTTTCGGCGTCGTCCCCGCCGCCGGGCTCGATCCAGTTCCAGGGGCCGTTGACGACGGCGGTCAGGACGCGCTCGTCCGACGCGAGCATCGGTGCGGAGCCTCTGGGGACCTCAACCTCCTCCAGCTCGCCGTCGATGACCACGTAGGTGTCTTCGTCGTCACGGACCAGGACCGACTCGCCCGCGTACCGGGCGGAGCCGGACTCGGGGAGTTCGACGTTGGAAGCCGTGCCGCCCGACTCGGGCCAGAACCACAGGGTGTCGGCGGTCTCCATCACGATGGTGCTCTCGCCGCCGTAGTCCACGAAGCGGGGCGCGCCGAGCCCGGCGGCCGCGTCGAAGGGCAGGTCCACCGACCACAGGCGTGAGCCGTCGGCGCCGATCAGGTTGAGGCGTTCCTCGGGGTCGACGTAGACCAGTACCGAGCCGTCCCGGCTGACCGCGGGCTGGGTGTCCGGGGCGAGTTCCTCAGTCAGCTCCACCACCGGTACGAACCCCGGCGGGGCCGGGTATTCCAGCGGAATGGCGTTCTCGTCGGCCTCTCCCTCCTCCGCGGCGTCCGAAGAGCCCGGAAGGAACCGCGGGATCGCCAGACCGGCTCCGACAAGGAGCAGCACGACGAGCGCGATGGCGCCACCCACCACCAGGAGCTTTCCGCTCTTCTTCCCCTTCACCTGGTTCTGCGGAGCGGGCACCTGTCCCGGTACCGGAGGCTGCGGTCGCGGCTGAGCGGGGGCGGTGGGCTCCGCGGGCTGCACGACCCCGTCCGGAGTCGCGATCAGGCGCCAGTAGCCGTTGGCGTCACGGGCGTCGACGAGCACCGGCTGCCCGATGTGGGCGGCGTAACCGGTGGCCACGTCCAGGGCCGCGCGTCTGGTCTCGTGGGGTGCGAGCCCGGACACGACCTGGCGGTGCCCCTCGATGACGATCTCGGCGCTGCTCTCATCGGGCGCGATGACGATGACTGCGGTGGGCCGGGAGTGCCCCGGACGGGACGCCCGGCTCATGGTGCCTCCGAAGGCATGGGGAACGTGAACCTGTTCGTGTACGACTGCAGGGGAAGATCAGCGGTGACGGTCGTTCGCGGCTCGGGCGAGGTGACCAAGCAGGGGGTAACAGCACACGAGTAGTCAATGCTGCACGTGATGATACTGACCGTCCCAAAGGATGTTCACTCTGTACCTTCACTAAGGATTCGGACACCGGTCGAGCCGCTTCTACCCGGCTTCTCACCCCACCTCCGCTGACCTGCTGCGATTCCAAAACCGGGCCGCGGAAGGCGTCCAGCTCGATACGCAGACGTCGGTATGGACACTCCAGAATGCGACTTGGTTCACGCCCAAAATGGCCGGATCCGGCCACAAGTACTTTCAGGAGCCCCACAACCACCCATCCCTCACCCCGGCTCCGAGCTCAACGCCAACTGTTCACGGAGCCACTGTCGAATGACGGCCTCACCGGGCTTCCTCTTCCTGGCGCTGTTGGGCGCGCTCCTGGAGATGGGCATGGGTGGTCAAGACGGCTAGGACCAGGGCCGCCGCCGGGAACAGGGCGAAGGGCCAAAACGATGAGACCAACTGGGACTCGATCAGAGTCACGGTGCTGGGCATGACCGAGGCCAGGGCCATGAACCAGGCCAGCCACGCGAAGATGCTGTTGGCTATCGGAGGTTCGGTCGATCCGCTGAAACGTGGTGGCAGTGCTGGCTCGGCTGTCTGAATGACGAGGATCACCAGCATGCCCACCAGAACAAGGAGCATCAGGGTGGAACCGGGACGAACCTGGGGCAGGTGCCCGGTGTGGAGGAGGTAGAAGAGCATGTGGCTCAGGGCGGTGATCGTCAGGACGGCCGTGCCGAAGCGTTGGGAGACGCTGGCCGGGTAGCGCCGCGGCTCGTCCGGGGGCGGGTCCAGGCGGTGCTCTCCCCGGGCCGGACAGCGGTGGGCTCGGGTGGCCAGGTAGGCGAAGAACAGCCCGGCCAGAGGCAACAGCAGGAGCGGCCACAGTCGTGGTGTGGAACGCAGCTCGGTGGCGACGCCCAGCAGGACCACCGCCGCTAACAGCCAGGACATCCAGAGCAGGCGCCCGGTGTGCGCGGGGGCAGGCGGAGGCGGGCCCGGGCGGCGGGGCAGGGCCGCGAGGTAGACGGTGCTCAGGGTGGTGAGAGCCAGGCCGAGGAAGGCATAGGGGAACCCGCCGAGCAAAGGGTGGCCCGCGGTGAGGGTGACCAGCAGCAGCGTGCCGAGGCAGGCGGCCGTCACGGAGCAGACGCCGAGGAGTGTCGGCGGGTGGATCGGGGGCCCGGAGGGGGAGCGCACGGGGGCCTTTCAGGGGGCGGTCCGGGCTCGGGGCCGCGGGTTCGCGGCTTCCCGCCGGACACCGCAAAAATACCGACAAAACCGACACAGCAGGGACTCTGGCCGTTTGCGGTCAGCGGCCGTTGAGGGTTTCGATGACCGCCTGCTCGCGGCGCTGGGCGATCCGGTCGGCGCGTTCGAAGCGGCGGTTGGCGAGTTCGGCGCGGGCCGCCGCGGTGCGCACGGTGGGCCACATGGCGTCGATCTCGGAGTTGAGGGACGAACCCGCCAGCACGGCGATCGCCATGACGTAAAGCCAGGCCAGGATGGCGATCGGCGCGGCCAAGGATCCGTAGATGGTGACCTGGCCGAAGGAGGCGTCCAGGTAGGCGCGCAGACCCGCCGAGCCGGCCAGGAGCACCAGGGTGGCCAGCACGGCGCCGGGCAGGTGGCGCCAGAGCGGGGTGCGCACCGGGATGCTGAGCGCGTAGAGCAGCGTGACCGCCGCGATCACCAGCAGGCCCACGATCGGCCAGTAGAAGAGGTTGAGACGGCCCACCGTGAGCGGCAGGAGTTCGTGGATGATGTTGGGCCCGGCCACCATCACCGGCAGTACCAGGACGGCGAACAGCAGCCCG
Source organism: Nocardiopsis valliformis DSM 45023 (assembly GCF_000340985.1). NCBI lineage: Bacteria > Bacillati > Actinomycetota > Actinomycetes > Streptosporangiales > Nocardiopsidaceae > Nocardiopsis > Nocardiopsis valliformis. Next base: position 118,897 of record NZ_ANAZ01000012.1, on the reverse strand, counting down.
CCGAGGTAGGCGAAGAAGGCGAGCACCCGCTGGCCCAGCCAGGTGCGCAGCTCGTCCAGGCCGTAGGAGATGGTGATGGAGCGGATGAAGACGTTCATCGCCCGCGAACCCGACCATAGTGACACCAGGAAGGTCACTGACAGGACCCCGCCCGGCACACCGCCGAGGAAGTCGTCCACCAGGGGCTCCACCACGCTCTCGACCGTGGCGGGGGTGAGCACGCGCGCCGCCAGGTCCAGCATCCACTCGCGGATCTCCACCACGAGCTCCTCGCCGAACACCATGGCCAGCGGCCCCAGGGCGCCCAGGAGGCAGAGCAGCAGCGCGGGCAGGGAGATCAGGGCGAAGAAGGCCGATTCGGCGGCCAGGCCGATCACCCGGTCACGGGAGAACGCCCTGGTGGTGCGCAGCACGAGGAGCATCCCGTTGTGGAAAACGGGATGACGACGGAGCCAGGCGTCGCACATCCGCCACAGGCCCTCCCAGAAACCCACCACAGGAGAACGTTATCGGTCCGGTGAGCAGCGGGCACGCCCCGAGCATGACGTGACTCACATCTCGCCTGGATGGGCACACCTGGACAAGGACCGGATCCCCGTGCCATTCTCGAAACATGACCGCTGTTCTTGACCCCATGCTCCGCGTGCGCCGCCACGTGGACTTTCTTCGGGTCAGCAGCGCCATCTGTTGCAGCGTCGGATAACTCCTCGCCGCCTTTATGACGCACCCGTGACACAGGGGTGCGCGCGGCCCCGGCGCTCTCCCTCTTCTGAACTCCCACACACGCGGACTTCACCCGTATCACCAGCCACGATGACGTGCGGTGCATACGGGCCAGCGGTGCGGGCGCCGGGACCGTGAGCACCCCGCGACCCCATCGGAGACACCCGCGATGCCTCCCTCTTCCGCGCAGCCCGGCAAGGCCGCGACGGCAGCCAAGCCACGGCGACGCCGTGGCGAGGGCCAATGGGCCCTCGGCTACCGTGAGCCGCTGAACAAGAACGAGGAGAACAAGAAGAACGACGACGGACTCAACGTCCGCGATCGGATCGTCAACGTCTACTCGAAGGCCGGGTTCGACTCGATCGACCCCGCCGATCTCCGTGGACGCTTCCGCTGGTTCGGCCTCTACACCCAGCGCGCCCCGGGCATCGACGGCGGCAAGACCGCCGTGCTGGAGCCCGAGGAGCTCGACGACCGCTACTTCATGCTGCGCGTGCGCATCGACGGCGGCCAGCTCACGGCCGCCCAGCTGCGCGCCGTCGCGGAGATCTCCCGTGACTACGGGCGCGACACCGCCGACATCACCGACCGGCAGAACGTGCAGTACCACTGGATCCGGGTCGAGGACGTGCCTGCGATCTGGGACAAGCTGGAGTCGGTGGGGCTGTCCACCATGGAGGCCTGCGGTGACACCCCGCGCGTGATCCTGGGCTGCCCGCTGGCCGGGGTCGCCGAGGAAGAGGTCCTGGACCCCACTGCGCAGATCGAGCAGGTCTACGAGGAGCACATCGGCAGCCCGCTGTACTCGAACCTGCCGCGCAAGTTCAAGTCGTCGATGTCCGGCTGCTCCGTGCACTGCGTCAACCACGAGATCAACGACGTGGCCTTCGTGGGTGTGCACAACGAGGCCGGTGAGGCCGGGTACGACCTGTTCGTGGGCGGTGGCCTGTCCACCAACCCGATGTTCGCCAAGCGTCTGGGCACGTTCGTGCGCCCCGACCAGGTGAGCGAGGTCTGGGCCGGGGTCTGCTCGATCTTCCGCGATTACGGCTTCCGCCGGCTGCGCACCCGCGCCCGGATCAAGTTCCTGATCAAGGAGTGGGGTCCGGAGAAGTTCCGCGAGGTCCTCGAGGAGAAGTACCTCGGCTACGCGCTGCCCGACGGCCCCGCTCCGGTGCTGGACCCGGGGGTGCGCCGCGACCACGTGGGCGTGCACCGCCAGCGGGACGGGAAGTTCTACGTCGGCTTCGCGCCCAAGGTGGGCCGCGTCTCGGGCACCTCCCTGCTGAGGATCGCCGAGATCGCCGAGGAGCACGGTTCGGACCGCATCCGCACCACCGCCGACCAGAAGCTGGTCATCCTCGACATCGAGGAGGACCGGGTCCCGTCGATCACAGCGGCGCTGGAATCCGAGGACTTCCAGGTCAACCCGAGTGTCTTCCGCCGCCAGACGATGGCCTGCACCGGCATCGAGTTCTGCAAGCTGGCGATCGTGGAGACCAAGGGCCGGGCCGCCACCCTCATCGACGAGCTGGAGAAGCGGCTCCCCGACTTCGAGGAGCCGGTGACCATCAACGTCAACGGTTGCCCGAACTCCTGCGCGCGCATCCAGGTCGCCGACATCGGGCTCAAGGGCCAGCTGGTCATGAACGACCAGGGCGAGCAGGTGGAGGGCTACCAGATCCACCTGGGCGGCGGAATGGGTCTGACCCAGGCCTTCGGCAAGAAGATCCGCGGGCTCAAGACCACCGCCGACGACCTGCCGGACTACGTCGAACGGGTGCTCCTGCGCTTCCAGGAACAGCGTGAGGAAGGCGAGAACTTCGCCGCCTGGGTCGGCCGCGCCGACGACGCCGACCTGAAGTGACGACCCGAACCCAGGGCCCGTGAAGTCCGCCCGGCCCCCGGCGCCACGGGGGCCGGGCCCCTACCTGAAGAAAGCGGTGCGCCATGTCCGAAAGGGCCGCGCCTTACTACTGCCCCTACTGCGGCGACGAGGACCTGATGCCCGAGGAGGGCGCCGCCGTCAAGGGTGAGGGCTACCCCTGGGCCTGCCTGTCCTGCGCCCGGGTGTTCCGGGTCAAGTACGTGGGCCTGCGCTCCGCCTCGTTCTCCGCGGGCGGCGCCCCCTCCAGACCGACGGAAGGCAACGAATGAACGCCACGATCACCCAGACCGGCGGCCCCGAGCTGGCCGAGCGAGCCGCCTTGGAGCTGGAGGAGGCCTCGGCCCAGGAGATCATCGCCTGGGCGGCAGAGACCTTCGGTTCCGAACTGTGCATGACCTCCTCCATGGCGGACGCGCTCATGGTGGATCTGGCCTCGAAGACCGCTCCGGGGATCGACGTGATCTTCCTGGACACCGGCTACCACTTCCCCGAGACCATCGGCACCCGCGACGCCGTGGCCTCGATTTACGACATCAACCTGATCACCGTGGAGCCCAAGCGCACCGTGGTCGAGCAGGACCTGGCCCTGGGCCCGCGGCTGCACGGCCGCGACCCCGGCATCTGCTGCCACCTGCGCAAGGTGGAGCCCCTCCAGCGGGCGCTGGAGCCGTACTCGGCGTGGCTGACCGGGCTGCGCCGCGAGGACTCGGTGACCCGCCGCGACACCCCGATCGTGCAGTGGGACCGGCGGCGTCAGATGACCAAGATCAACCCGATCGCCCGGTGGACCCAGCAGGAGGTGGACACCTACATGACCGAGAACGGCGTGATCGTGAACCCGCTCCAGTACGACGGCTACCCCTCGATCGGCTGCGAGCCGTGCACCCGCCGGGTGGCGCCGGGCGAGGACCCCCGCAGCGGCCGTTGGGCGGGCAGTGGCAAGACCGAGTGCGGAATTCACACATGAGCGCCGTGCACGCGGGCGTGCGGGCGCCGGGAGGGCGTCCGTCGGTCCCGCTCCTCGCGGTGGCTCATGGAAGCCGGGACCCGAGGTCGGCCGAGGCGGTCTCGGCGGTCTTCGATCGGGTGCGCGCGCTACGCCCCGAAATGGACGTGCGGCTGTCCTACCTGGACCACGTGGCGCCCAGCGCCGAGGACGCCCTGGAAGAACTGGCTGCGGGCGGCGCCGGTGAGGTCGTGGTGCTGCCGACGCTGCTGACCGCGGCCTTCCACAGCAAGGTGGACCTGCCCGCGGTGCTCACCGGGGCCCGTGAGCGCAGCCCGTGGCTGCGGGTGCACTACGCCGCCACACTGGGCCCGCACCCGCTGCTGCTGGACGCGGTGGAGCGGCGCCTGGCCGAGGCCGGAGCGCACGCCGAAGCGGGGACCGCGCTGGTGCTGGTGTCGGCGGGGTCCAGTGACGCCGAGGCCAACGCGGTGATCGAGTCGATGGCCCGCCAGCTGGCCGAGCGGGGTCCGTGGGGTGAGGTCGTGGCAGCCTACGCCTCGGCTGCCGAGCCGACCCCCGGCGAGGCGGTGCGGTCCCTGCTGGAGCGCGGCCACGCCCGGGTGGCGGTCAGCGGCTATCTGCTGGCGCCCGGGTTCTTCTCCGACCGGGTGCGCGAGCAGTCGACGGCCGCGGGCGCTTGGGTGGTCGCCGACGCGCTCGGGGACGTACCCGAGCTCGCCCGTGTGGTCCTGGAGCGCTACGACGCGGCGGTCGCGGCCCGGCACGCCGCCGTGTAGCGGACAACGGCAACGGCAGAACACGAAGAGGCGGCCCTCCCCCGGGGCCGCCTCTTCGTGTGTCCGGGCCCGGAGACCCAGCGAAGGCCCCCTGTCCAGGGATGATCTTGCTACCAGGAGCAAGTTCGGCGCCGAACTTGCTCCTGGTAGCAAGATCATCGGGGATTTGGGGGTTCAGATGACCACCCTGTTCCGGAGCGCGCACACGATCCGACTGGCCGGGCCGAGGGCACAAGACAGCACCAGCTGTCACTCCCGGGCACTGTTGAGGATCGGCTTGACCACACGAATGAGGGGCAATAAAATTGAGCGTACTCGCATCAAGTCATTGGCTCTGAAGTAGACAGGTGGAGGTGACGACAGTGATGTTGATGCGCAACGACCACTTCCGTGAATTCGACCGGATCGCCCAGCGGCTGATGGAGAACAGCCGCCCGACCGCGGTGGCGATGGACGCCTACCGCGACGGCGACGAGTTCGTGATCCACTTCGATCTGCCCGGCGTCAACCGCGAGAGCATCGACCTGGAGGTCGAGCGCAACGTGCTGACGGTTCGGGCCGAGCGCGCGGAACTGCGGAAGGAGGACCTGGAGCTGCTGGTCAACGAGCGCCAGACCGGGTCCTTCACCCGACAGGTGTTCCTCGGCGAGACCCTGGACACCGAACGGATCCGGGCCAACTACGCCGACGGGGTCCTCACTCTGCGCATCCCCGTGGCGGAGCAGTCCAAGGCCCGCAAGATCACGGTCGACCACAGCACCCCTGACCAGGGCCAGACCGTCATCCCCGACCAGGAGAAGAGCGCGATCAGGTCCTGACCCGTCACCTTCGAGGGCGCCCCGCGCGGGGCGCCCTTCCTCATGTCACGGGAACCGGTCGCGCGCCTGGGACCGGCCGAAGAGGGGTCAGCCGTTGGTGACGGCGGCGGTGAGCAGGACCGCCGCGGAGAACAGCAGCGCGCCCGGGGCGCCGACCGCTCCGGCCATCCCGGCCGCCGCGGCCGGGATGGCGACCTGGCCCAGCCGGTTGCCCCAGATGCGCAGGGCCAGGGCCGCGCCGCGGGCGCCCTCGGGGGCCAGGGTGGTCACCTGGGCCATCGTCAAGGGCTGGCCCATGCCGAGGAGGAAACCCCCCACGACCAGGACCGCCGCCAAGGCGGTGAAACCGCCCAGGGGCAGCGCCACCAGGGTGAGCGCGACCGCGGCCACCGCGGTGCTGGTGATGATCAGCGACCTGCGGGACCAGCGGCGCAGCATCCACGGCAGGATCAGCCGGGAGAGCAGGGAGGCCCCGGCGCGCAGGCTCAGCAGGACGCCGACCAGCATCGGGGAGATGCCGCGGCTCTCGGCGATGAGCGGTAGGTAGGCGGTGAGGATGTCCACAGCGGTCAGCAACGCCAGGCTGGTGAGCAGGGCCGCGGGCATCCGGGGGCGGCGCAGCAGATCCCGGGTGGGCACCGGGGGCGCCGCCTTCTGCTCGGCGGTGCGCCGCAACGGGCTCAGCCGAAACAGCGGCAGCAAGGGCAACACACCCAGAGCTGCGATAACCCCGGCGGCGACCAGGGCGGTGGAGGTGGCCGAGAGCAGGGCCGGGCCCGAGGCTTCAGCGAGGACCGCGCCGGAGATCAGCGGTCCAATGAGCTGCCCCAGGGAGGCTGCGGCGGTGAACCAGCCGAAGTCGCGGTCCAGGTGCTCGGGACGCGAGTAGCGGGCGATGAGGCCCTGCGCCGCGACCATGCACAACAGGTGGCCCACGCCCACGACGGTGCTGGCCAGGGCCAGAGCGAGCAGTCCTCCGGAGGCGGCCAGGACCAGGCTGCCGACGGCCAGGATGAGCGAACCCAGCCCGGCGAGCCAGGCGATGCGCGCCGCACGGTCGGTGAAGCGGCCCAGGGACACCGCGATGACCAGGGGCAGCAGGGCGTAGGCGGCGGTGACCAGGCCGACCTCGACTGCGTCACCGCCCACTGCGATGGTGCGGTAGGAGATGAGCGGCCGGATGAGGTTGAGCGCGGTGTGGGTGAGGACCACGCTGCCCAGCAGCGCCCAGAGCCACCGCCCGCGTGCGGCCGGTTCCGCGTCCGTCATGCTCTCCCTCGTCCCTTTTCCTGGATCGTTCCGCCCTCATGGCCACAGGACAGGCGCAGGGGGAGCGCAGCGGCAGCGGATACGCGACCGGGGAGGGAGAAGTCTCGGAGGACTCGCCCCGGGCCCCTCAGCGGCCCGGCCCCTCGCCCAAGAATCCCCTGCCTCTGATCCGCGACCCGAGCTCAGACCCGCGTTCTTGGGCCGCTCAGGGTGGCGTCGCCAGGCGATCGGGCAACTGTCCCGCCGGGCGGCCCGTGGGTGGTCCGGTGACGGGATCACTGGAGTGCGCGACTGCCGTGCGGCGTCGGGCATCGTATCGAGGGGGCATGTCACGAGGGCACGGCGGGGCCGGTGGTGTCACCACTCGCGGGTGGCGATGAGCTCCTCGTGGTCGGCGTCGTCGAACCCGTGGGCGGTGGCCACGATCCAGAAGCCCCCGCCGATGTCGTCCCGAGCCATGGTCTCGATCTCGCTGCCCGCGGCGTCGAACTCCTCCCCCAAGGCGTTGAACTCCTCGGTGGCCGCGTGGGTGAGGAGGTACAGCGCGGCGAGGTCAGCGGGGCGCTCGGCCTCGATGCGTGCGCTCAGCCGCAGCAGGATCGCTTTGCCCTTGGCCACGAGGTGGTCGGGGAAGTAGGGGTCGGCGGACATCTCACAGAGCAGTGCGCTCTCGTCCAGTCGGGCGGTGGCCTCGGGCACAGGGGCTCCTTGGGTCTGGAGAAGGGCGGGTGTTCGGAACCATCCTGGCGTGCGGTGACGACGTTCCCTCGTGCCCGGGACCAACGGGCCGGGGCTCAGGCCCCTCAGCAGCCCGTGTGGAGGTAGGGAGCCCACAGTGTCGGAGCCCGTACCAGGTCACCGAAGTCCTCCTCCGGATCTCCCCTGCCATCCCGGACGTCCCGCACGGCAGCGTGCAGCGCTCGTGCGGAGCCTTCGGGTTCCAGGCGACCTTCCTCATCGCGCAGGTACCCGTAGAACAGGTCGGCGACCTGGGCGGAGACCTCGTCGTTAACCCTCCACAACGTGCCGACCACCTGGGGAAAGCCCGCGATCTGGAAGGCCGAGGCCAGGTGGAGCACCTCGTCCAACAAGGGGACTGCCGTGATCAGCGAGGTGTTGCACGCCGACAGGTAAGCCAGTCGGGCCCGGCCGAGACTGGCTCCGCTCAGGACGGCGGCGGTGAAGGGGGCCCGCGCGTGGTCGTGCAGGAGCAGGCCGCTCAGTGCGGGGTCCTGCCGGTGGTCGTACCCGTGGCAGGCGAAGTGCGCGATCGAGGCCCCTTCCAGGTGGCGCAGGACCGCTTCCCTGGTCGGCAGCGGATCGGTGTGTTCCTCCGGCCGTCCGCCGGGGGCGTGGGTCGCGAGCACGACCGCTCCGGGCAGGTGTTTCTCCAGCGCCTCCCGCTCCGGCCGGACATAGGCCAGGTCGGTGGCCCCGGGTGTGGTGGGCATCGCCACGACCAGGGTACTGTCCGCACCGGTGGCGGTGTCCACGTCCTCTCCCGGCCCCGCCGCCCGTGTGCGCGTGTGGCGCAGAGCCCGCACCGTGGGGGTGTAGGAGGAGACGACCCGGTCCATCACCGTGTGCCCGGCCCGTTCGGTGTGGCGGCCCGAGGCGTGCAGGGGCAGCAACCCCAGCAGGCCGTCCGGGACCCACCACACCCGGGGTCGCGCCTGGCCCTGAGCGGGCTCCCGGTCGAACCCAAGAGCGAGGAGAACGGGCTCGGTGACTCGCTCCCACAGCCACTCCTGGACATCGACCAGCACGTCGTTGGGGTTCTGTTCGGCCTCGCCCGCGTCGGGGTCATCGTGCCCGTGCAGGAGATTGGTCAGCCGGACGGCCCGGTCCATCAAATCGTCGAAATCGAGGCGGGGAAGCGGGCAGTGGGTGATCCCGTCCCCGGTCAGAAGAAGTGCGTCGCAGCGCTTGGGGCTGGTGCTGAAGACCACCACCGGCCCCTCGGACGCTGCCCCCGTCAGTTCCTCCGGGCTCGGGGCCCGACCAAAGGAAGCGAAGCCGTCGACGGAGCGGATCAGCGCGGTCACCTCGTCGAGTGCCCGGGCCAGGGCGTGCCGGTCGCGCACAGAGCTATCACGCTTCTTGCCCCACCGCGCGTTCAAGTCGTTCAGGAGAGAGGTCGTGTTGCCCGCGGTGGCACGAGGGGGCGCGGTCTCCAGGTCGGCATCGGCCCGGTCCAGCTCCTCCCTCAGGGTGAGGAACCGCTCGGCGAGCTCGGGGCTGACCTCACGCAGCTCGGCCAGTTCGCCGTGGTTGGAGATCCGTTGGCTGAGCAGGACCCCCCGCCCGGTCTCCAGGACCTGGAGCGCGGCCAGTGCACGCGCCTGTTCGTCCCGGCCGGGGTCGGCCAGGGCCGCCGCGGCAGCCAGGCTGGCGAGGCCGAAGGACTGCCCAACCACGTGCTGGCGGTCGGTCCGCTCCAAGGCCCGGGGGGAGACGTGCGGCAGCAGGGCCACCGTGTCGGAGAGGATCCGGGCGGCACGCCCGGGATCGGTGTCGAAGAGAAGCTCACCGGCAATCCGGCCGGCGCGCAGACGGAGGAGGACCGGGGATCCGGCCACGCCCAAGGCGCTCTCGTACACGCTGACAGCCCGGCCCAGGTACTCCGGGCCCGCGTTCTCTCCGCCCCTCTCGTGGATGCCGTGGAACAGGGAGCCGAGGTTTCCCAGGTCGAGGGCTCGTTCGGGGTGGTCCGGGGGAAGGAGCCCCAGTACCTCCTCGACGAGCATGGCAGCCCGGTGCAGGTCCGCCAGGCCCGCGTCCTGCGTGTCAGGACGATCGGCTCTTCGGGCCAGGGCCCCGGCCAGGTTGCTCAGGCACATGATCCGTGCTCCGGGGGTCAGCTGTCCGGAGTCCAGCGCCTCCGCCCAGCCGCTGATGGCCAGGTCCATGTCGACCGGGTTCCCGGTGTGCTCCTCGGCGTCGTCGGGGTGTCCCTCGAAACGGATCCACCGGGCCAGAGCGAGACTGAGTGTGGCCTCGATCCGGTCCAGGTGGTCCTCGGGACAGGTTCGGTCGGCCTCCTCCAGCAAGTCCACGGCCCGGCGCAGGTCACTCCGCCCGCCCCGCTGCTCGAACCGGGAAAAGAGACAGGTTCCCAGGTTGATCAGGCAGGAGGGCCGACCGCGGTGCCCCGGGGGCAGGCCCTGGACAGCCCGTTCGTAGGCATCGACCGCCCGGTCGAGGTCGGTGAGCGACCCGGACCGGTCAGCCCGCGTCCGGTAGGCCGTCCCGAGGTTGGTCAGGTGCATCGAACCGTCCGCCCCTCCCCCGGCCCCTGCGGAGAGCACCGCGACTTCCTCGAGTAGGGGCACGGCCCGGTTCAGGTCATCGATGTCTCCCCGGTGATCGAAGCGACCGGTCAGCAGGATGCCGAGGTGGCTCAGCGCCAGGTCCCGCTCCGGGTGGTCTCCGGGCATGTCCCGATTCACCTCCTCCAGCTCGGCAAGGGCCCGGTCCAGGTCGTTCCGGTCCCCCCGCAGGGAGAAACGTGCTCCGAGCGAGGCTCCGAGGCGGATCCGCGCGCTCAGCCGCTCGGTGTCCCCCTCCGCAGCGCTGACCGCGTCATCGAACCCGGTGACCGCCCGCCGAAGGTCCTCCTCCGTACCGAACACCTCGAACCGCGTCTGGTAGGCGGTGGCGAGGTTCCTCAGGTACAGGGCGCGCCTGTCCCCCGACCGCGCGGCCAACCCGCCCAGGGCCTCCTCCAGAGAGGCGATCCCCCGGTCTGCGTCGCTCCGGACAGCGGTGAGACCGAACCGTGTGCCCAGAGCGGCGCCCAGGTTGCTCAGCGCACGGAGACGGGAGGACCGCCCCGGGGGAAGAGCCTCGACCACGCGTTCCCAGAGGCCGACAGCGAGGTCGAGAAGGGCGGCGTCACCGGCCGCGGCGCGTTCCAACAGGTCCTCGGCGGCCGGGACGGTGGCTTCCGCGACCTCCGGCAACACCTCCTCCGGGATGGTCCGGTGGTGGGGGTGTTCCTCGGAGGAGTAGAAGAGGATGTGGGAGAAGTGGTCCACGGCGGCCTGCCATTCCTCCTCCCGCTCCCGAAGGTCGGAGACGGCGTCAGACCGAAGGAAATGGAACCATCCGAGAAGGTAGGGGGTCCTCTGGTCGCTCTGTTCCTCGGTGGGGTTCTCGGTGAGCAGCCTGGCCGTCTCCTGAACCTCCGGCCGCAGGAGGAGGGAGGGGTTCGCTTCTTCCGTGCACTCCCGGATCCACCTGGCCAGGTCCGACCACCACTGTTCCCGCATCCGCAGCCCCTTCGAGTGCCTGCCACCAAGGCCGATACTAGGTCGAATCACCGCTATGCGCGGGGTTTTCGGAGATAGGCTGACATCATTCGAACCCGCTGCCCCCCCCTTTTCGGGAAGGACCCCCGTGCCCGATCACGAACTCCTCGCGGTGGTGTGCGCCGACCACGAAACGATCCGTTCCCGACTGGCACTGCTTCCCCACACAAGGGGGACCGATCAACTGGAGAAGGTCCTCAAAGGGGCTCGCGAGAAAAAGGACATATCACCCGATCTGTCAATCCTGTGGAAGTTTATGAGAAATTCCGGATACGACTTCCGAAAAGCCACGAGGTATGCCACCAAGGACCCTGATTCGCCCACGGGTGACAGGGGGTTGGAGCCTGCCGGGGCCGGGCCGAGCATCCCCCGTCTGGGCTACTACGGCTGCCCGGAGGACCAGTGCGCCCGCGCGTGGACCGGCCGACCCGGTCACCGTGACGTGCCGACCTGCCACATCAAGGGCGACCCCCTGGCCTACCGGAGCGTGTAGTCGTGGACGACCTCGTAACCGACCTGGGCAAACACGTCGCGGAGCGGTGGCTGGCGCTCCTCACCCTGTCCGGCGTCCTCTACCTGGCCGTGGCCGCAGTGGCCTTCGGTCTGGACCACAGCGCCCCCTGGGACTTCGAAGGCCTCGCGGACCGCGCCTCCCATGCCGCGGAGGGGGCCTTCCTCACGTCGCTCGGCGGACAGGTACTCGTCGGGGTGGCCGTGCTTCTGACGGGGGTGGCGGTGGGACTGACCGCGCGGACCCTGGGAGGGGCCGTCGAACGTCTGTGGCTGGCCGAGTCCTGGGAGTCCTGGCCCGGCCCTTTCCACGGCCTCGCCGAGTGGAGGGTCAGGGAACGGCAGGCCGAGTGGTCCGAACGGTACACCGAGCTCGCCGAGGCCCAGGAGCGAGCCGTGACCGCGGCCCTCCACAAACGGCTGCACGGAGCGACCGGAACCCGTGAGGCTGAGACTGGGGTCGGGGCCACCGGACCGAAACAGCCCTCCCCCACCCAGGCCTACCTTCGGCTGTCCCGGATCTCCGAGGAGTGGCCGCACCGCCCGACCTGGTGCGGTGACCGGATCGGTTCGGTCACCGAGCGGTTGCGTCGCGAGCACTCGCTGGAGCTGCCGAGGCTGTGGCCGCACCTATGGCTGGTACTACCGGAGACCGTGCAGAAAAAGGTCGCGACCGCCCGCGAGAACCTCACCCATGCCACCGTCCTGTCAGCGTGGGCGGTGCTCTATCTGCTGCTCGGCCTGGTGTGGTGGCCGGCCACCCTCGTCTCCGTCGCGGTGGGCGCGGTCGGCTGGTGGCGCACCCGCACCGCGACCCGCACCTACGCCGTGCTGTTGGAGGCGTGCGTCCGGATTCACCTGGGTGACCTCACCCGGCGCCTGGGGATCCCCTTCGACGGACAGATCAGCTCCGCCGTGGGCGAGGGCGTCTCCCAGCGTCTGGATCTCCCCGCCCCGCCCGCGCCGCCCTTCTCCCCGGACGCGCCCCGGCTGCGCCTGCGGTGGCCTCGCCGACGGCGTCGGAAAGGGCTGCCCACCGGGAAGTCCGAGGCTCCGAAAGCAGAAGATTGAGCCCGGGCCGGGGAGCCCGGGATCGCGGTCGGTAGGTTCGGGGCACTGGCTGTGACATGACGGGGAGTGTGTGATGACCGAGCAGAGCGGGATCCGGGACATGTTGCGGGGGCTGCGGGTGTTCGCGGGGCCGATCGCCGAGTTCGATCCGGCCAAGGCTCCGCAAGACCCGGTGGGTCTGTTCGTGGAGTGGCTGGGCGAGGCGATCGAGGCCGGGGTGCACGAGCCGCACGCGATGACGGTGGCGACGGCGGACGCCGACGGCATGCCCTCGGCGCGCATCCTCATCCTGAAGGACCTCACCCCCGAGGGCTGGTGGTTCGCGACCACCACGACGTCGGTGAAGGGGCTGGAGCTCGCGGTGAACCCGCAGGCCGCGCTGCTGTTCTTCTGGGGTCCGCAGGGCCGTCAGGTGCGGCTGCGGGGACCGGTCGAGCTGGCCGGGCCCGAGGAGCGCGCCGCCGACTTCACCGCGCGCCCGCTGGAGGGGCGGGTGGCCGGGTTTCACGGGCGGCAGAGCCAGCCGCTGGACAGCCTGGAGAGCATCCACTCCACGGCCGAGGAGAGCCGCGCCCGGTTGGAGGCCGAGCCGGACCTGGTGCCCGACAACTGGGGCCTGTACCGGCTGGCGCCGACCGAGATCGAGTTCTGGCAGGCCGACCCCGACCGGCGGCACACCCGGCTGCGCTACCGCCGCGAGGACACCGCCGCGCCCTGGGGACGCGAACTCCTGTGGCCCTGAATCAGGCCCTGGCCCTTGCGGCCCTGAACAGGCGTTAAGCGACAGTTGGCTCTTGCGTCGGCATTACCGAATCTGGTTCTGTTCGGTGTGCGGGGCGGGGGTAGGATTCCCGCACCCGCCGGCCAGCCGACCAGGCCTCCAACCAACGCCCCCGACCCAGGAACGGAGCCGGTATGCCCGCCACACACGAGGTGTTCAACCAGGCCACTCCGCTCGGTGACTACAGCGCCGCCGACGACCCCGCCCTGTTGGAGGGCCTGCGCCGCGAGGGAGCGGCCTGGGCCGAGGCCGACGTGCGCGAGATCGGCGACGCCGCCGGCTCGGAGCGGGTGCGCGCCTGGGGTGAGTCCGCCAACACCTACCCCCCGGTCCTGCGCACCCACGACCGCTACGGCCACCGCGTCGACGAGATCGACTTCCAGCCCGCCTACCACGTGCTCATGGACCAGGCGGTGGAGCACGGCCTGCACGCCGCCCCCTGGGCCGACGAACGCGAGGGCGCCCACGTGGCCCGCGCGGCCAAGTTCTTCCTGTGGTCGCAGGCCGAGAGCGGCCACGGCTGTCCGATCTCGATGACCTACGCCTCGGTCCCCGCGCTGCGCCACTCCCCCGGCCTGGCCGAACAGTACGAGCCGCTGCTGACCGCGCGCACCTACGACTTCGGGCTGCGTCCGCCGCTGACCAAGCGCGGGCTGATCGCGGGCATGTCGATGACCGAGAAGCAGGGCGGTTCGGACGTGCGCGCCAACACCACGCGCGCCGTGCCCACCAGCGAGGGCCACTACCTGCTCACCGGGCACAAGTGGTTCACCTCCGCCCCGATGAGCGACGTCTTCCTGACCCTGGCGCAGGCGCCCGAGGGCCTGACCTGCTTCCTGGTGCCTCGGGTCCTGCCCGACGGCAGTCGCAACCGGCTCTACATCCAGCGGCTCAAGGACAAACTCGGCAACAAGTCCAACGCCTCCGGGGAGCTGGAGTACGACGGCGCCGTCGCGCACATGGTCGGCGAGCCGGGCCGGGGCGTGCCCACCATCATCGAGATGGTCAACAGCACCCGTCTGGACTGCGTGATCGGCTCCTCGGCGGGAATGCGCGCCGCCGTGGTGCACGCGCTCAACCACGCCGGGTCGCGCAGCGCGTTCGGCAAGCCGCTCGTGGAGCAGCCGCTGATGCGCAACGTCCTGGCCGACCTCGCACTGGAGTCGGAGGCCGCCACGGCGCTCATGACGCGGCTAGCGGGTGCGGTGGACCGTGCGGTGCGCGGTGACGAGGCCGAGGCCGCCTTCCGGCGCCTGGGCGTGGCCGTGGGCAAGTTCTGGGTGACCAAGCGCCAGCCGGTGCACGCCGCCGAGGCGCTGGAGTGCCTGGGCGGCAACGGGTACGTGGAGGAGTCGGGTATGCCCCGGCTGTTCCGGGACTCCCCGCTCAACTCCATCTGGGAGGGCTCGGGCAACGTGGCGGCGCTGGATGTGCTGCGGGCGATGGCGAAGTCGCCGGAGTCGGTGGAGGCCTTCATGGGCGAGCTGAACACCGCGGCGGGCTCCGACGACCACTACGACGCCGCGCTGAAGCGGTTGGGGCAGGCCCTGGGCGATCTGGACGAGGTCCAGTACCGGGCGCGGTCGGTCGTGGAGCTGATGGCGCTCGTCCTCCAGGCCTCGGTGCTGCTGCGCTACGCGCCGACCCCGGTGGCCGAAGCCTTCACGGCCTCGCGGCTGGGCGGGGAGTGGGGCCACGTGTTCGGAACGCTGCCCAGGGGCGTGGACACCGGACTGATCCTGGACCGGGCCCGACCGCGCGGTTGAAACCATCCTTTTGCGCACCACATCACAACAACATCCGCAACTCTGGCGATAACAGCATCAGAACCCCCTGAAAACTGGGCCGATGAATGATCATCGGCCCAGTTCGGCATACTTCTGCTACCGAAGCGGAAGAAAGAAGTCGTCACCAACAAAAACGCCCTACTGGGCCCGACACCAAGAGACTGACGACGCCTATGGTGGAAGTCTGGCCAGGTAGTTCCTATCCGCTCGGTGCGACCTACGACGGGTCCGGCACCAATTTCTCCCTCTTCTCGGAGGCGGCCGAACAGGTGGACCTGTGCCTGTTCGACGACGACGGCGAGGAGACCCGAATACCCCTGACCGAATACGACGGTTTCGTCTGGCACGGTTACCTGCCCGGGATCGGCCCGGGGCAGCAGTACGGGTACCGCGTGCACGGGCCCTACGCTCCCGAGCACGGCTTGCGCTGCAATCCGAACAAACTACTCACCGACCCCTACGCGAAGGCGCTCAACGGCAACCTCACCTGGCACGAGTCGCTGTTCAGCTACCACTTCGCCGACCCGGACCGCAAGAACACGGCCGACAGTGCGAAGTACGTGCCCAAGTGCGTGGTGGTCAGCCCGTTCTTCGACTGGGGAAACGAGTCCCGTCCCCGCACGCCCTACTCGCAGACGGTGATCTACGAGACCCACGTGCGCGGGCTGACCATGCGCCACCCGGAGATCCCCGAACACCAGAGAGGGACCTACTCGGGGCTGGCCCACCCGGCGATGATCGACTACCTCACCTCCCTGGGGGTGACCGCGGTCGAGCTAATGCCGGTGCACCACTTCGTGCCCGAACACGCGATGGTGGCGCGCGGGCTGACCAACTACTGGGGGTACAACACCCTGGCCTTCCTGGCCCCGCACAGCGGGTACGCCGCACTCGGCTCGCGCGGCCAGCAGGTGCAGGAGTTCAAGGCGATGGTGAAGTCGCTGCACGAGGCGGGCATCGAGGTACTCCTCGACGTGGTCTACAACCACACCGCCGAGGGCGACCACATGGGCCCCACCCTGTCCTGGCGGGGCATCGACAACCTCGGCTACTACCGGGTCAGCGACGAGGACCAGCGCTACTACCTCGACTACACCGGCTGCGGCAACAGCCTGAACGTGCGCCACCCGCACTCGTTGCAGCTCATCATGGACTCGCTGCGGTACTGGGTCCTGGAGATGCACGTGGACGGGTTCCGCTTCGACCTCGCCTCGGCACTGGCCCGCGAGTTCCACGACGTGGACCGGCTGAGCACGTTCTTCGACATCGTCCAGCAGGACCCGGTGATCTCCCAGGTAAAACTGATCGCCGAACCCTGGGACGTGGGCCCGGGCGGTTACCAGGTGGGCAACTTCCCACCGTTGTGGACCGAGTGGAACGGCAAGTACCGCGACACCGTACGCGACTTCTGGCGGGGGGAACCGGTCAAGGGCGAGCTGGCCTCGCGGCTGGCCGGCTCCAGCGACCTGTACCAGAACGACGGGCGCCGCCCTGTGGCCTCGATCAACTTCATCACCTGCCACGACGGCTTCACCATGGCCGACCTGGTCTCCTACAACGACAAGCACAACGAGGCCAACGGCGAGAACAACCGGGACGGCACCGACGACAACCGCTCCTGGAACCACGGGGTGGAGGGCCCCACCGAGGACCCCGCGATCCTCACCCTGCGCCGCAGACAGATCCGGAACTACCTCACCACCCTGTACCTGTCACAGGGGGTGGTGATGCTCTCGCACGGCGACGAGATCGGACGCACCCAGGGCGGCAACAACAACGCCTACTGCCAGGACAACGAGATCGCCTGGATCGACTGGGAGGGCGCGGGGCTCACCGGCGACTACCCCGACAACGACCTCCTGGACTACGTGCGCGAGCTGGCCCGGCTACGGCGCGAGCACCCGGTCTTCCGACGCCGCCGCTTCTTCCACGGCAGCCCGGTGGAGAGCCCGGCGGGAAATGCCTCGGGAAGCACAGGCACGTCCGGTTCGGACGGGTTGCCCGACATCTCGTGGCTGCGCCGGGACGGGTCGTCTATGGAGGGCGACGACTGGAACAGCGGCGACCGCGCGCTGGGGGTGTTCCTCAACGGGGACGCGATCACCGAACCCGATCCGCGCGGGCGCCGCATCCGCGACAGCTCCTTCGTGCTGCTGCTCAACAGCGGCCCGGAGTCGGTGGAGTTCAAGCTTCCGGGCACCGAGTGCGGCATGGCCTGGGAGACCGTGCTGGACACCGCCGAGCCCGACGTGAGAGGTCGGCCGTTCGTGACGGCGGGCGGCCCGGTACGGGTGATCGACCGCGCCCTGGTGCTACTGCGGCGCGTCTCGCACCGGCACGGCTGACGACCTGGCAGCTGACGGCTGACCGCCGACGGCTGACGGGGCTGACCGCGGAGGCGTTCGGGGAGGGCGCCGAGCCGACGTGAGGGGGCCGGGGACCCGCGGGGTTCCCGGCCCTTCGCGGTGTCCCGGGACACGCCCTAACCTGGGTGACCATGTCGAACTTCCGCGAACTCCTTCCCGTCCCCGGCCGCACTGACGTGGACCTGGCCGAGGCCTACGCCTACCCGCTGGCCCTGGACCGGCCCTGGGTGCGCGCCAACATGGTCGCCAGCGCCGACGGCGGCGCGGTCGGCCCCTCGGGACGCAGCCGCGACCTGTCCTCGGACCCCGACCGCAGGGTCATGGGCGTGCTGCGCGGGCTGTGCGACGTCGTCGTGGTCGGCGCGGCCACCGCCCGGCAGGAGGGTTACCGGCCGGTGCGGCCGCGCGAGGTGTGGGCGAAGCTGCGCGAAGGGCGCCCGGCCACACCGCGGATCGCGGTGGTCTCGCGGTCACTGGAGATCGACGACGAACTGCTCACCACGGCGCCCGAGGAGGCGCGCACCATCGTGTTCACCGTGGCGGACTCCCCCGCCGAACGTCGCGCGTTCGTGGCCGAGCACGCCGACCTGGTGGTGGTCGAGGGGGTCTCGGTCGGCCCCGGGCACATCGTGAACGCCCTGTCCGAGAGAGGTCTGTACCGGGTGCTGACCGAGGGAGGGCCGCACCTGCTGGCCGAGTTCGTGGGGGCGGGCCTGTTGGACGAGCTGTGCCTGACGGTGAGTCCGCACCTGTTGGGTTCCGGATCGCCCCGGATCGTCACCGGCAGCCCGGGGACCCCCGGGACGCCCGAACACGTCTCGACCAAGAGCACACCCGTGCGGATGGCGCACCTTCTAGAGGCGGAGGGCAACCTGTTCACGCGTTACCTGAGGGAATAGGGCGTCGCACGGGCAGCACCCATAACCGGTCGGTTTCGGCCACCCCACAATGACGCATGAACCATCCCGCAACCGGACATACCCGTTGTGTGTCACCCACGGAAAACGCTGTGACTGGACACACCGTGTCAACGGGGCTCACCGGTGTGGTCCCCTGGGCGAGAGGATGAACGTAGTGCCGACGTCCGAAAACGGGTCCCCTCCGGTCTACCGGGAGATAGCCGAGGAACTACGAGGACAGATCCGCTCCGGACGGTACGCCGACGGCGACCGCCTTCCCGGGGAGAACACCCTCATGGAGCGCCACGGCGTCGCGCGGGCGACCGCCCGGCAGGCGCTGTCCGTGCTCATCAACGAGGGCCTGGCCGTGGCCGTACGCGGCTCGGGCATCTACGTACGCGCCTTCCGTCCCCTGCGAAGACACGGCGCCCGGCGCCTGTCCCGCGACCTGTGGGGCAACGGGCGGGCCATCTGGCAGACCGACAGCGACACCCGGGGATACGAGGTGGAGGGGCTGGTCATCGATGAGATCGCCCCCGAGGGCCACATCCTGCGGGCGTTGGAGTTAGACGAGGGAGCCACGGTGGTGCGCCGCTCCCGGCGCTACCTCGTGGACGGCAGACCGGTGCAGAACGCGGTCTCCCACCTGCCCCCGCAGCTGTGGGTGGGCCGGGAGGACTCCCCCGCCGCCCAACGAGTCCGGGCCCCTGACAGCGGCCCCGGAGGCATCTACGCGCGACTAGCCGAACTCGGGCACGCCCCGGCCCACTTCACCGAGGAGATCCGGGTCCGCATGCCCACCCCCGAGGAGACGCAGGAGCTGGCTCTGTCCCCGGGGACACCCGTTCTGGAGGTGGCCCGCACCGCCCTCACCGCCGACCACCGGCCCGTGGAGTTCAACGAGATCACCATGGACGGTTCCGCCTACGTGCTGCAGTACGACTTCGACGCCTGAGCCCCGCACCCCGACGCCGGGCCCTGAGCCAGCCCGGATCCCCGCACCGCTCTCCGCTCCACAGCCGCACGAGAAGGAGGAGCGCCCCTGGGGGACGCCCCTCCTTCTCGTATCCCTCGTGTCCGGACTCGTCGTCCGGCTGTTTCCTACCGATCGTCCGCACTCGGGCTGACCGTGCTCAGGCGACGCCTCTGTTTGGAGGCGAAGACCAGGTACGCCAGCGGCAGGAAGGCGAGTCCCACCGCCACGGCCCCGGCCGCCGCGAAGAGCATGGCGTTGGACGAGGTCATCGCCCAGTGCGCCATCCCCACCCCCAGGACGAGCGCCACTGCCAGCGCGCCGACGGCGATCACCGTGACGAACACCAGCAGTTTGCGGTCGTTCCAGGGCTCCGGCCGCGCGTGGTCGATCCCGGCCAGAGTGGATCGGGCGCTGAGCTCCACGGCCCAACGCAGCTCCCGGCCCACAGTGGCCGCGCCGCCGGTGACGGCGCGGGCCCGCGAACGGGCCCCCGCAGTGGCCTGGTCGAGCCACCACAGTCCGTATCGAATTCTGCCCACGCGCAGAGGTCGCCTGCTCACTCCGAGTGCCTGTTGAGCTGTAACAGCCATGCCACCTGCCTCAGTGCACTTCGACCACTGACCCCTGTCAGTGCCCGTACCCGCACATCTGTGCACCGAACGTCATCAAGAGTGAAGTTAGGCGTATGTGGCCTTTAGGGAGGATTTACCTAACCAAGGCGGATAAGGAGCTTTCCTGGCCTTGTGGCCCCCGGTCAGCATCCGAGCACGTTTCCAGGTAGCGTCGTCACCATGGCTGACGCAGCGGACCAGACCCCGAAGAGCAACGCCGGGGCGCCCAAGGGCCTTCCCCGGACCGACCAGGAGTGGCGCGAGCGCCTCGACGAGCAGGAGTACGCGGTGCTCCGCCAGGCAGGCACGGAACGCCCCTGGTCCGGGGCGTATGTCGACACCAAGACCACCGGCGTCTACCGTTGCCGGGGATGCGACACCGAGCTGTTCCGCTCCGACGAGAAGTTCGATTCCCACTGCGGGTGGCCGAGTTTCTTCGACCCGGCCGACTCCGACGCGGTCACTCTGCACGAGGACGCATCGCTCGGAATGGTGCGAACCGAGGTGCGATGCGCCACCTGCCACTCCCACCTGGGTCACGTCTTCTACGGAGAGGGGTACAACACCCCTACAGACGCCCGTTACTGCATCAACTCGGTCGCTCTCACCCTGGAGCCCGGGGAGTAGGTGGCATAGCATCCTGGTTCCGGGTCCCCGCCGTTCCACCCGAACGGGCCATATCCGGAGCCAGCCTGACCCCCGTGCCCGCGGGATCAGGGATAATCTCACCAGCGCACCGAAGTTCGGCCCCAGTGCCGACCGGACGGGCGCGCGCGGCGAGGGTGCCCCACCCGGTGACCGCGCACAAGAGAACCCGGCCAGCGCCGAGTTCACCCCTCACAGCGGTAACCGATGTGCGGGCGACCAGACCGACCCGCAACGAAAGCGCTCGATGACCGACGACTCACCTTCCTCCTCCGTCTCCCCGCGGCCCGCGGCCAGACCGCGCTTCGGCATGGCCCAGGGATCGGCCCCTTGGCTGGTACCGGCGCTCGGCGCGGCCGGAGCCGCCGCGTTCCTGGCCCGGCGCTCCCCGGTCGGGGCCGTCACGGCCGCCCCGGTGATCGCCCTCGCGGCGGGAATGACCTGGTTCTTCCGGGACCCGAACCGGGGACCGGCGACCGGACGGGTGCTGTCCGCGGCCGACGGCGTCGTACAGAGCCTCGACCCCCAGCCCGACGGGCGGATCCGGGTCGCGGTGTTCATGAACCCCCTCAACGTGCACGTTAACCGTGCCCCCCTCGCCGGTGTGGTGACCGGCGTCGAACACCGCCCCGGGGGTTTCCGCCCCGCATTCGACAAGGACAGCGAGCGTAATGAGCGCGTCATCTGGACCCTTGAAACCGAGATCGGTGAGATCACGGTCGTTCAAATCGCCGGCGCGTTGGTCCGGCGTATCGTCCCGTATCTCGCTGCGGGGCAGAAGGTCGAACAAGGCGAGAGGATCGGCCTCATCCGGTTCGGGTCACGTGTCGACGTCTACCTTCCGCTCGGGGTCACCCCGGCGGTGGAGGTCGGCCAGAAGGTCCGCGCCGGAGAAACCCGTCTTGACGCCGACTGAGGTGGCCCCCGCCGCCGAGCGGTCCGCCCCCTTCGCCCCCGGGGAGGCGCCCAGGCTCCGTCTGGGCGTGGCCGACTACCTGACCCTGGGCAACGCCCTGTGCGGCTTCCTCGCCGTGTGGGCGCTGGCCACGGCCCAGGCCGCTCACATGGCCGGGGGCGCCGCCGGAGCGCTGCCGAAGTCGGCCATGGCCACGGCCGTGGGACTGATGATGGTCGCGGCCGCCCTCGACGTGCTCGACGGCCGGGTCGCCCGCAAGCTGGGCGGCAGCGGGATGGGTGCCGAGCTGGACAACCTCGCCGACGTGATCAGCTTCGGGTTCGCCCCGGCGTTCTTCTTCGTGGTGTGGGGCACCATCGCGGGCGGTACCGGTGTGCTATTGGGCGGTTCGGTGCTGCCGGTAGTGGCGGGCGGCGCGGTGCTGCTCGCGGTGATCGTGCGACTGGCCAGGTTCTCCTGCCAGGCGCCGGACTCCAACTACTTCACCGGTCTGCCGTGCCCGTTCGGGGCCATGGCGGTGGTGACGATCGTACTGCTCGACCCGCCGGTTCTGGCCGGGGTCGCCGCGGTGCTGCTCGTCGCCTGGCTGATGGTGAGCCGGATGGAGTACCCCAAGCCGCGCGGCAAGAAGGCCTACGTCGTGCTGGGCATGCTCGCCACGGGCGTGGCCTTCATCGCCGCCTGGGGCTTGGGACTGCCCGCCGGTGAGGCCCTCATCTACCTGATGAGCGCCCTGGTGCTGCTCACGATCCTCTCGCTCCCCTTCTACGTGATCGCGACCCGGCGCTCGACCTCCCTCGTCGGGCAGACCGTCGAGCGACCCGCCGAGTAGGAGCTCCGGACGGACAAGGGGCGGCCCCGCACTCGAACCGAGCGCGGGGCCGCCCCTTCTGGCAGGCGCCCGGTTACGGCAGGGAGTCGACCAGCTCGGCCACGCTCTTGCGCCGCCCGGTGTAGAAGGGCAGCTCCTCACGGGTGTGCAGGCGGGCCTTGGCGGCACGCAGGTGGCGCATCAGGTCCACGATGCGGTGCAGCTCGTCGGCCTCGAAGGCCAACAGCCACTCGTAGTCGTTGAGACCGAACGAGGAGACCGTGTTGGCGCGCACGTCCGGGTACGGGGCGGCCATGCGGCCGTGCTCGGCGAGCATGGCGCGGCGCTCGTCGTCGGGCAGCAGGTACCACTCGTAGGAGCGAACGAACGGGTACACGCAGATGTTGTCCCGCGGCTCCTCCCCGGCCAGGAAGGCGGGCACGTGGCCGCGGTTGAACTCGGCCGGGCGGTGCAGGCCCACGACCGACCACACCGGGGTGCTGGCGCGGCCCACGCGGGTGCGGCGGAACTCGGAGTAGATGCCCTGGACCTGCTCGGGGGTGTCAGCCACCCACCAGAACATGATGTCGGCGTCGGCCCGGAAGCCCTGGACGTCGTAGCTGCCGCGCGTGGTCACGCCCTGTTCGGCGGCTTTGTCGAGCAGGCTCTGGAGCTCCTCGGCGGCCGCGCCGCGGTCCACACCCTCCAGGCTGTCGACCTTGAAGACCGACCACATGGTGTAGCGGATGAGTTTGTTGAGGTCGGTGCCGTCCTGGGCGACGGCCTCGTTGTTCTGCTGCCCCGTCACGGGTTGACTCCTTGCTGGTTCGGTCCGGGCTGGTTCGGTCCGGCGGCGCCCGGGGCGCCGCGGTCGGTGCGGTTGTGGTCGGTGAGCGCGTCGGCCAAGCGCTCGGCCTCGCGCCCGGCGTCGGCGATGCAGGCCGGGATGCCCACTCCCCCGTAGGCGGCGCCGCACACCCCGAGTCCGGGGTGGCCGTCCACGGCCGAGCGGACGCGCTCCACCCGGGCGGCGTGGCCGACGGCGTACTGGGGCAGCCCGTCGGTCCACCGGGTGACGCGGGTCTCGACCGGGGATCCGCGCAGTCCAGTGACGCGGGCGAGGTCGGCCAGGGCCGCTTCGGCCAGCTCCTCATCGGAGCGGCGCAGGGCGTTCTCGTCCCGGAACCGGCCGATGGAGCAGCGCAGGGCGACCAGGTCCTCCCCCGGGTTGACCCTATCCAGCTCCCGGGCCAGCCAGGGCCACTTGTTGCTGGAGAAGGTGGCGGCCTTGATGGTCAGGCCCTCTCCGGCCGGAACCAGGAAGCCGGTGCTGGTGAGCGTCGCGGGGAAGGCCGAGGCGGGCAGGGCGAAGGTCACCAGCGCCATGCTCGCGTACTCGGTCCGGCGCAGCTCCCGCGCGGCGGCGGGTTCGGTGTCGGCGAGCAGGCGGGCGGCCTCGGGGGCGGGGCATGCGAGCAGCACTGCGTCGCAGTCGAGCGTCTCCGCTCGGGCCCCCTGTGCGCCCTCCAGGCGTACTCTCCAGCCCTCGGAGAGCCGCTCCAGGGCCTCGGCTCGGGTACCGGTGCGCAGATCCTTCTGGCGGGACGCCAGGGCGTCCACGAGCGAGGCGACCCCGCCACGCAGGGAGGCGAAGACGGGTCCTGCCTTGGTGGGCGTGGCGCCCCGGCCGCTCAGGCTGGTGTGCACGGCGTTCATCAGGGAGCGGTCGCGCCGGGCCATCGGGGCGATCTGCGGCAGGGTGGAGTCCAGGGAGAGCTCGTCGGCCCGGCCCGCGTACACGCCGCCCAGCAGGGGTTCGACCAGCCGCTCCACCACCTCGCGCCCCATGCGGGTGCCCACGTAGGCGGCCACCGGCACGTCGGAGCGCACCGGTGTGCGCGGCCAGACCAGGTCGAGTGCGGCGCGCAGGGTCCCGGCCGGTGAGAGCACCCCGCTGCGGGCCAGGGAGCGCAGGTCGCCGGGCACCCCCATGAGCTGGCCCTTGGGCAGGGGACGGATCCGGCCCCGGCTGTAGATGGCGGCGGCACCCGGGCCCGGGTGCACCACCTGGTCGTCCAGGCCGAGCTCGGCGAAGAGGTCGAGGGCCTCGGGACGGCGGGCGAGCACCGCCTCGGCACCGGCGTCGACGGACACACCCGCCACGGGCGAGGCGCGGAGCTTTCCTCCCGGGGCGTCGGCGGCCTCGACCACCGTGGTGGTGACCCCCCGGCCGTTGAGGCGGTGCGCGGCGGTGAGTCCGGAGACCCCGCCGCCGATCACGACGACATGCGGTGCTTGCGGCATGCCACCAGCTTCCCAGATGCCGCGGGTCACAGTGATCCGCCGTACCCGAAGCGGGACCTCCGCCGGTGAGGTTTCGGTCGGAGGTCCCGAGGGTCCAGGTCCGGCGCCCGGGCGCGGTGCGGATCCGGGAGAGGTTCGATCCGTTGCGCTCTCGTTACCGCCCGGACGAAACGCCCGGGTTCAGGGTCGCGTCGAAGCAGCATGGACACTCCAGCCCTCCCCCGTGCGGGCCGTGTGGCCCGCGTGACCGTCGCCACCGGCCTGGCCGCCCTGTTGCTCGCTGCCTGCGGCGCCTCCCACAACATGACGGACAGCGGCTCCGCCGGAAGCTCCTCGGAGACCGCCGACATGGCCGTGCCCGAGCAGCAGGCCGACGCCGAGGCCGAGTACACGGAGGAGGGCACCGAGAGCGCCGAGCGCGGCGCGGACGGCAACGTCGGTTCGGACGTGGAGATCACGGACCGGCAGCTGATCCACATCGCCGACATGACCGTGCGTGTGGAGGACGTCGCCGAGGCCTCCGACCTGGCCAAGGCCCTGGCGGTCGAGGTGGGCGGCTACGTGGCCGACGAGAGCCTGTCCACGCCCGCGACGGGCACACCCGAGGCCTACCTGACCCTGCGCATCCCCAACGAGGACTACGAGAGCTCCCTGGACGCGCTGGCCGAGCTGGGCGACCGCTCCACGCTGGAGCGGTCGGTGGAGGACGTCACCGAGGAGGTCGCCGACGTCGAGAGCCGGATCGAGTCCTCCGAGGCCGCCCTGGAGACCCTGCGCGGGTACCTGGAGGAGGCCCAGGACGTCGACGACCTGCTGCGCGTGGAGGGCGAGATCCAGCGGCGGCAGGCGGACCTGGAGGCGTTCCAGGCCAGGCTGAAATCGCTGGAGAACCAGACCAGTTACTCGACGGTGCACCTGCAGCTCATGCCCCCGGCGACCTACATCGAGGAGCCCTCCCAGGACTCCGTCGGCTTCCTCGGCGGGCTGGAGCGCGGCTGGCTGGCCCTGGTCGCGCTGGGTCAGGGACTGTCCGTGATCGTCGGCTGGCTGCTGCCCTTCGCCGTGGTGGCCGTGGTGCTCGGCGCCTGGCCGCTGTGGCTGTGGCGTCAGCGCCGCAGGGCCCACCGCAAGCAGCGGGAGCAGAACGCGACCATGGCCGTGCCCGCGGGCGCCACGGCTCAGGGCACCACGGCTGAGGGTTCCGAAGGCTCCGAGAGCGGTTCCCCGTACACCGACGAGGACCGCCCCGGCGACCAGTGCTGACCACCGCCGACACCGTCGACCCGCGTTGGCAGAACGCGCCGGTGCCCGGCTCCCGCTGCGGGGGCCGGGCACCGGCGCGTCGTGTGTCGTGCCTGTCGTTCGGAGCGCCTAGTTGGCGGTCTCCTCGTGCACGAAAGCGGTGAGGCGTTCGAGCATGGTCGGGTCGGTGCTGGGCAGCACACCGTGGCCAAGGTTGAAGATGTGGCCGTCGGCGGCGCGACCCCGCGACAGGATGTCGCGCGTACGGTCAGCGACGACCTCCCAGGGCGCGAACAGCGTCGCGGGGTCCAGGTTGCCCTGGAGCGCCGTGCCCGGCTGAACCCGCTGAGCGGCCTTGTCCAGCGGCACCCGCCAGTCCACGCCCACGACGTCGGCCCCGGCCTCGCTGAGCAGGCTCAGCAGCTCGCCGGTGCCCACACCGAAGTGGATGCGCGGCACCTCGTACTCGGTCAGCTGACCGAAGATCCACGAGGTGTAGGGCAGCACTGAGGCGCGGTAGTCCTCAGCGCTCAGCGCGCCGACCCAGGAGTCGAAGAGCTGGACCGCGCTGGCCCCCGCCTCGATCTGGGTGCGCAGGAAGCCCAGGGTGATGTTGGCCAGGCGGCGCATGAGCTCGTCCCACAGCTCGGGCTCGCCGTACATCAGCGCCTTGGTGTGCTCGTGGTTCTTCGACGGCCCTCCCTCGATGAGGTAGGAGGCCAGCGTGAACGGAGCGCCCGCGAAACCGATCAGCGGCTTGTCGCCGAGCTCTCCCACGAGCTGACCGACCGCCTCGGTGACGTACGGGATGTCGCCGGGCTCGAGATCACGCAGGCGCTTGATCCCGTCGGCGTCCCGGATCGGGTCGTCGACCACGGGGCCGACACCCGGCTTGATGTCCAGGTCGATCCCGATGGCTTTGAGCGGCACAACGATGTCGCTGAAGAAGATCGCGGCGTCGGTGTCGTACCGGCGGACCGGCTGCATCGTGATCTCGGTGATCATGTCGGGTCGCGCACACGCCTCAAGCATCGGCACGTCAGCGCGGACCCGTCGGTACTCGGGCAGGGAACGCCCGGCCTGGCGCATGAACCACACCGGTGTGTGGGACACCGGGAGGCGCCGGCAGGCGCGGAGGAATGGAGAGTCTTGAAGCGTCACCCTTGAATCGTGCCATGCCCATCCCGGTGGTCTCACTCGGATCGCCAGAGTGGGGTCCTTCCGGCGGGGCTGGCCGGGGGCGCGCAGACCCTGAACCGGCGCCGCTGACGGCTCCGCGGTCCCAAGATCATCACAAAAGCCCGACACGCCGGGGGAACTACGACAGCCCGCCGGTGACTCGTGCCACGGTCGAATCCGTGCCCACCATCACACCATCGGCGGGACACGTCCCGGCGACCCCCGCCAGGACGTGATCACCACAATATGAAGGCTGACGTTTCCACCATGCCCGATGTCGGTAGCGCCGAGAACGCTCAGGAAACGTTCCGGCGAGCGGTCGAGGCCCTGCGCTCTCCTCACATCCGCCCCGAGATCACCGTCCAGGAGATCCCCTCTCCCCAGCGGCTGGCTCCCCATTCCTCGGCCGTGTCGGCTGAGGTCACGGTTCAGGGCGAGGAGATCGCCTGGGGCCGGCTGATCGTCCTGTACGACCCCGAGGGCACCCGTGACTGGCCCGGCCCCTTCCGAGTGGTCTGCCAGGCCAACTCCGAGCTGGAGTCGGAGATCGCCACCGATCCCCTGCTCGGCCCGGTCGCCTGGAGCTGGCTCACCGACGCCCTGGAGACCAACGGTGCCACCCACCACACGCTGAGCGGCACGGTCACCCGTGCCACCACCGAGGGGTTCGGCACCAAGGCGCACGAGGGCGCCACCACCGAGGTCGAGATGCGCGCCTCGTGGACCCCGGAGTCGGCGGACCTGTCCGGACACATGAGCGCCTGGCTGGCGCTGCTGGCCTCGGCGTCGGGGCTTCCCCCGCTGGACGTCACCGACATCGCCCGACAGCGGTCGCGACCCTGAGCCAGGGTGCGGGCGTTGAATTGTGCCTTGAGTCGTACCAATCCACACCCTCTGAGCTGGGATCGGGCGGCCCCGCGGGGACGGCTCGGGGCCCGGCGAACCCGTAACGCCCACCGATGCCGAAACGGCCCGTATCTGCGTTCGGTGGCGACAGCGCATACCGTAGTGGTGTGGCGAACGCGTTGAACTCCAAGACAGAACCCCGCGAACCAGACAACGACGACGCGGAGAGGGCGCCTCTACTTCGGGAACCACGCGAGGGCCTGCCTGAGGTCACCGCGGACGCCGACGCCCTCGCCGGTGTCATCGCGGCCCTGAGCGCCGGCTCGGGCCCCGTCGCCGTGGACGCCGAGCGCGCCTCGGGCTATCGGTACGGGCAGCGCGCGTACCTGGTGCAGCTGCGGCGGGAGGGTGCCGGATCGGCGCTGATCGATCCGATCGCCTGCCCCGACCTGAGCGACCTCAACTCCGTGGTCGACGGAGCCGAGGTGGTGCTGCACGCCGCGCACCAGGACCTGCCGTGCCTGTCCGAGGTCAACCTGCGCCCGTCCCTGCTGTTCGACACCGAGCTCGCCGGGCGGCTGCTGGGCTACCAGCGGGTCGGGCTCGGGTTCATGGTGGAGCGGCTGCTGGACGTGCGCCTGGCCAAGGAGCACTCGGCGGTGGACTGGTCGCAGCGGCCACTGCCCGAGGACTGGCTGCGGTACGCAGCGCTGGACGTGGAGATCCTCATCGAGCTGCGCGATTCCCTGGAGACCGAGCTCACCGAGACCGGCAAGCTGGAGTGGGCCCAGGAGGAGTTCTCCTCCGTGCTGGCCGCCCCGCCCAAGGAGCCGCGCGCCGATCCCTGGCGGCGCACCTCGGGCATCCACAAGGTCCGCAACCAGCGCGCCCTGGCCGCCGTCCGCGAGCTCTGGTACGAGCGCGACCGCATCGCCCAGGAACGGGATATCTCCCCGGGCCGGGTGCTGCCGGACGCGGCGATCGTGGAGGCGGCGACGGCGATGCCGCGCAGCACCACGGAGCTGGCCAAGATCCGGCAGTACGGGATCAAACTGGCCCGCCGTTACCTGACCACGTGGATCAAGGCGGTGAACCGGGCCCGCGACATGGCCCAGGCCGAGCTGCCGCGGCCCAACGCACCCGGAGACGGGCCGCCCCCGGTCAACCGCTGGGCCGACCGCGCCCCTGAGGCGGCGCGCCGGTTGGAGGCCGCCAGGGCGACGGTGACGGGTATCGCGGAGGACGTCGTGATGCCGACCGAGAACCTTCTGCTGCCGGACACCGTCAGAAGGTTGGCGTGGGCACCCCCGAAGACCGTGGACCCGGATTCCGTGGGCGATTTCCTACGCACGCGTGGCGCACGGAACTGGCAGGTCGGGTTGACCGCGGAACCGCTGGCCACAGCCCTGCGGGACGCGGAAAAAAGCTGATCAATACCCCCTTCAGTCATTTTGAATCCAAAGGTGACTGAAGTCACACACCCACAGAGGCGGTTCATGCCTGTTCCGTAGCCCGTTGTCCGATTAAGTTATAGAAACGTGCCCTGGAATCTCGGGGCCGTTCGGCTTCTTCTACGGGTATGTACCGAACCGCGGGCCCACAAGGCCCCGGTACGTGTGATCAGGGAAATGTGGTGAGTCTGCTTGTCGTTCTGGCGTGCGCTGCTGCGTGAGACGGGGTTGACGCGTTCTGCCAAGGTCAAGGCGACCGAGGCCGCCATACCCACTCCCCAGGAGCGAGAAGAGCTCCTGGCGGAGCGGACCGCGCCCCTGCCCCAGCAGGTACCGACCGCCGCGGGCGGGGTGCCCACCGGCGCCTCGCACCGGGCGCTGCCCCAGCGCCCCGTGTCCTCTGCCGCCGGCACCAAGGTCTCCGGAACCAAGGTCCCCACCGCCGGGATGCGCGCGGCGGCCCTGGAGCGCACCCTCCAGTCGCTCGTGGAGCGGCTGGGGACCGAACACCCGGACACCATCACCGCCCGCAACAACCTGGCCACCAAGTACGCGCAGATGGGTCGGCGCCAGGCCGCCGTGCAGCAGTTCGAGCTGGCCCTGGGCGAAGCCGTGGCGGTCTACGGCGAGGATCACCCCCGCACCGAGATCATCCGGGAGAACCTGGCCTGGGCGCTGGAGGACGTGGGCTGCCCCGCCGACGCCGCCGCGCAGTGGGAGACCCTGCTCAGCCAGCGGGAAAACCAGTTCGGCCCGGCCGACGAGGACACGGTGGAGGCGCGCATGCGCCTGGCTGTGTGCTACCGGCGCAGCGGCCGGGTGGACGCCGCGGTGGCCCACTACGCGCGGGCCATCGAGGACGTTGCCTCCACCGAGCGCCGCGAGGAGCTCCGGCTGGGCATGAGCGCGGCGCAGAGCATGGCCGGACGCTACGAGGAGGCCATCTCGCAGCTGCGGATGGTGCTGGCCGGGCGCCGCCGTCGCCTGGGCAAGGGGCACCTGAACACCCTCGCGGTGCACCACCGGCTGGGCCGCGCCTACACGCAGGCGGGCCGGGCCGACGAGGCCGTCGAGGTCCTCCGCGAGGCCTACCGCGTGGCGCTGAACTCCTCCGGAGATCCGGAGGTGCGCCGGCTCACCATGCGGCTGCGTCGGGACCTGGCGGGCGCCTACAACGCCGCCGGGCGCCACCGCGAGGCCGACGCGCTGCTCTGACAAGGCGCGGCACACCCGAGGCGCGCTGAGGGCCGGGACTCCCCACCGGGGTTCCCGGCCCTCACGCGTGTGCACGGAAGGTTCGGGGGAACAAGGTGGCCAGGCGCGAAAACCATTCGCGCGAGCCGCCCCGGCCTGGCAGGATCCGTCCGTTGGTCGCACACATTGACCGGAGAGAGCGATGCGCGAGCTCAGTACCGAGGAGATCCGCTCCTCGTTCGTCAACTGTCCCAAGGGCGAGACCAAGCGGATGCACTTCCCGTCGAACATGCCGCTGCTGGACTGGGAAGACATGGACTTCCTCGGCTGGACCGATCCCAAGGCTCCGAACCGTGCCTACCTCGTGATCGACTCCGGTGAGGACCCGCTCGGGGTCGCCCTGCGGCTGCCGACGGGCAACCGCAAGGCGAACTTCTTTAAGTCGATGACCTGCTCGTTCTGCGTGACCGTGCACCCCGCAGGGGGCGTGCGGCTGTTCAGCGCTCCCAAGCCCGGCAAGGCCGGGAAGCAGGGCGACACGGTCGGCCTGTACGTGTGCGCCGACCTCGCCTGCCCGCTCTATGTGCGGGGCAAGCGCGAGTCCCCGCTGATCCAGCCCGCGGAGACCATCACCCGCGAGGAGCGCATCCAGCGCCTGCGCATCAACGTCGACCGCTTCGCGACCACCTTTCTGGGCCACGAGAGCTGACCAGGCCTCAGCCCCGAGGGCTGATCCCGGCGGCCTCCCGGGTATCGGGGGTTTCGGGGGTGAGGAGCTGGCCGGCGGCGAGGTCGCGGTAGAGGTTGTCGCCCTCGACCAGTTCGGCGTGGGTGCCCACCGCGCGGACCGTGCCGGTCTCCATGACCACGATCCGGTCGGCGCTGGTGACCGTGGACAGGCGGTGCGCCACCACGATCACGTTGGTGCTGCGGGCCGCCTCCAGCATGACCGCCTTGAGGGCGCCCTCGTTGGCGGCGTCCAGCTGGGAGGTGGCCTCGTCCATCAGCAGCAGGCGGGGGCGGCGGAGCAGCGCCCGGGCGATGGCCACGCGCTGACGCTCGCCGCCAGAGATGGTGACGCCCCGGTGGCCGATCGGGTTCTCCAGGCCCTCGGGCAGGCGGTCGACCAGGTCCGTGAGACGGGCCGTTCGGACGACCTCCTGGAGTTCGGCCTCGGTGGCGTGCGGCGCGGCCATGGTGAGGTTGGCGCGCAGGGTCCCGTCCAGGACCGGGGCGTCCTGTTCGACGTAGCCGATCTGGGCGCGCAGCGCCTCCAGGGGCCAGTCGCGGACGTCGGTGCCGTCCAGGCGCACGCTGCCGGAGGTGGTGTCGTAGAAGCGCTCGATGAGCGAGAAGACGGTGGTTTTGCCCGAACCCGAGGGTCCGACCAGGGCGGTCAGGCCCGCACCCGAGGCCTCAAAGCTCACTCCGTGGTGCACCAGCGGCAGGTCGGGGTGGTAACGGAAGGTGACGTCGGTGAGGGAGAGCTCGGCCGGGCGGGCGGAGAGGGGTTCGGTGCGGTTGCCTTCGGGGTTCTCCTGGTCCAGGTCGGCGACCTCGTCGATGCGGCGGACGGCGGCCAGGCCGGTCTGGAGCTCGGTGGCCGAGTTCACCAGGGTGATGATGGGTTCCATCAGGTAGAAGAGGAGCAGCAGGAAGGCGATGAGGGTGGAGACGTTCATCGTCCCCGCGGCCACCATGCCGCCGCCCACGCCCAGGACCACGAGGAACGAGACGTTGATGGTGAGCGAGGCCAGGGTGCCCGAGAGCGCGGTCCACCCGGCCACGGCCACGCCCTTGCGCCAGGACTCCACGGCGGCGGTGTCCAGGCGTTCGATCTCGGCGCGCTCGGCCGAGGAGGCCTTGACCGTGCGGAAGGCGCCGAAGATCCGCTCCAGGAGCGAGCCCATCTCACCGAGCGAGGCCTGGGCGGCCTGGGTGGCCCGGCCGATCCTCGGCAGGATCACCCCCATGAGGACACCGACCACGACGATCATCCCCAGGGTGATCAGGAGCAGCGTCGGGCTCAGGAACGCCATGATGACGATGGCGCCGACCAGCAGGACCGTGCTGGTGAAGAGGTTGGTGATGCCGCTGGTGGCGACGGAGCGGAGCAGGGTGGTGTCGGCGGTCAGCCGGGAGACCAGGTCGCCCGGTTTGAGCCGGTCGAGTTCTCCCACGCGCAGCCGGACCAGTCTGCCGACCAGGTTGCGGCGGACCCCGAGCACGACGCTCTGGCCGGTGCGCTCCAGGACGAAGGCGCCCAGGGCACCGATGACGGCGCCGAGGAGCACCACTGCCAGCAGTGCCAAGATCGGGCCGGAGACGGAACCGCCCTCGCTCAGGGCGTCGATGACGTACTTCGCCATGAGCGGCTGCGCCAGGCCGGTGATCCCGCCGAGGAAGGTGAGCACTCCGCCCAGGACCAGCATCCGCCAGTGCACCCGGGCGTACTCCCACAGGCGGCGCAGTGGTGCTTTGGGCGCCTGTCTGAGCAGCGCTGCGTGCTCCAGGTCCGGTCGCGGCATCTTGGCCTCTTTCATCTCCTACGCACGGAATCTCCCTTCAGCCAACCGTGTTGGTGGTAGCGGCCACAACCGCCGAAAGTAGGGGATGCCCCCTTCTTGGGAAGTGACCGGCCCCGCCGCTCGCACTATTTGTTACTGGCGAGTAGCATGGTTCCCATACAGTCCACCAACGCTTGGAGAAGGAGGGGCCATCGTGTCGCGAACTGCCCGCGATGTCGTGTTTGTCGATGGGGTCCGCACCCCGTTCGGCAAGTCAGGCAAGGGCCTCTACGCCGAGACGCGCGCCGACGACCTGATCGTCCGCGTCATCCGCGAACTGATGCGCCGTAACCCGGGCCTGCCCCCGGAGCGCGTCGACGAGGTCGCCATCGCCGCCACCACCCAGATCGGCGACCAGGGCCTGACCCTCGGGCGCACCGCCGCGATCCTCGCCGGGCTGCCCAAGAGCGTCCCCGGTTACTCCATCGACCGCATGTGCGCCGGCGCGCTCACCGCCGCGACCACCGCGGGCGCGGGCATCTCCTTCGGTGCCTACGACGTCGTGATCGCCGGTGGCGTCGAGCACATGGGCCGCCACCCCATGGGTGAGGGCGTCGACCCCAACCCCCGGATCATCTCCGAGAAGCTGGTCGACCCGTCCGCGCTGGTCATGGGCAACACCGCCGAGAACCTGCACGACCGGTACCCAACCATCACCAAGGAGCGCGCCGACGCCTACGCGGTGCGCAGCCAGGAGAAGGTCGCCAAGGCCTACGCCGACGGCAAGATCCAGCCCGACCTGGTCGAGACCCTGGTCCGCTCCGCGGAGAAGGGCTTCGGTCTGGCCACCCAGGACGAGCCGCCTCGCCCCGGCACCAGCATGGAGTCGCTCGCCGGTCTCAAGACCCCGTTCCGCGCGCACGGCAACGTGACGCCCGGTAACGCCGCCGGTCTCAACGACGGCGCCACCGGCACCCTGCTGATGGCCGAGGAGGTCGCCGAGGAGCTGGGCCTGGACGCCAAGATGCGCCTGGTCGACTTCTCCTTCACCGGTGTCGAGCCCGAGGTCATGGGTGTCGGTCCGGTCCCGGCCACCGAGAAGCTCTTCGCCCGCCAGGGCATCACGATCGACGACGTCGGTCTGATCGAGATCAACGAGGCCTTCGCCGTCCAGGTGCTCGCCTTCCTGGAGCACTTCGGCATCGCCGACGACGACGCCCGCGTCAACCCGTGGGGCGGCGCGATCGCCATCGGCCACCCGCTGGCCTCCTCCGGCGGTCGTCTGATGATGCAGCTCGCGCGCCAGTTCGCCGAGCGTCCCGACGTCCGTTACGGCATCACCACCATGTGCGTGGGCCTGGGCATGGGCGGGACCATCCTGTGGGAGAACACCAACTACGAGGGGGGCAAGTGAGCACCGCCATCGAGCAGGCACGAGAGCTGTTCAAGGACGAGGTCGTCACCAAAGCGATCTCCCGCGATGTCGAGCTCCCCTACGGCGCGGGCACCGCTGTCCTGATCACCCTGGACAACGGGCACGACCACACCAAGCCGAACACCTTCGGCCCCGGCGGTCTGCTCAGCCTGGACGCCGCGATCGAGGCCGCCAAGGCGCGCACCGACATCGTGGCCGTGGCCGTCACCGGCAAGCCGTTCATCTTCGCGGTCGGCGCCGACCTGACCGGCGTCCCCGCGCTCCAGAACCGCGAGCAGGCCGAGGCCATCGGCAAGCTGGGACACGACGTGTTCCGCAAGCTCGGCGAGCTGGACGTACCCACCTTCGCGCTGGTCAACGGCGCGGCCATGGGCGGCGGCGTCGAGGTGGCGCTGCACTGCACCTACCGCACCGTCTCCGCCGGTGTCCCGGCCTTCGCGCTCCCCGAGGCCTTCCTCGGGCTCGTCCCCGGCTGGGGCGGCACCTACCTGCTGCCGAACCTGATCGGCGCCGAGAAGGCCCTCAAGCTCATCGTCGACAACCCGCTCGCCCAGAACAAGATGATCAAGGGCAAGCAGGTCTTCGAGATGGGGATCGCCGACGCGATCTTCGAGCCCGCCGACTTCGTCGAGGAGTCCCTGCGCTGGACCGCCCAGGTGGTCAAGGGTGACATCCAGGTGCAGCGCCCCGAGGTCGACAAGGGCGAGGCCTGGGACAACGCGGTCAACATGGCCCGCTTCGTGGTCGAGGGCAAGCTGCACGGCGCCGCCCCGGCCCCGGCCCGCGCCGTCGAGCTGGTCGCGGCCGCCAAGACCGCCACCCGCGACGAGGGCTTCGACGCCGAGGACCAGGCGCTCGCCGACCTGATCATGAGCGACGAGCTCAAGGCCGGTCTGTACGCCTTCGACCTCGTGCAGAAGCGCGCCAAGCGCCCCGCCGGCGCCCCGGACAAGTCGCTGGCCCGCAAGGTCACCAAGGTCGGCGTCGTCGGCGCCGGTCTGATGGCCGGTCAGCTGGCTCTGCTGTTCGCGCGCCGCCTGGACGTGCCGGTCGTCATGACCGACCTGGACCAGGACCGCCTGAACAAGGGTGTCGACTACGTCCACGGTGAGATCGACAAGCTCCTCAAGAAGGGGCGCGTCAACCAGGACAAGGCCAACCACCTCAAGGCCCTGGTCACCGGTTCGCTGACCAAGGACGCCTTCTCGGACGCCGACTTCGTCATCGAGGCCGTCTTCGAGAAGATGGAGGTCAAGCAGCAGGTGTTCGCCGAGGTGGAGGCCGTGGTCTCCCCCGAGGCGATCCTCGCGACCAACACCTCCTCCCTCTCGATCACCGAGATGGCGTCGAAGCTGAAGCACCCCGAGCGGGTCGTGGGCTTCCACTTCTTCAACCCGGTCGCCGTCCTGCCGCTGCTGGAGATCGTCCGCGGCGACAGGACCGACGACGCTTCGCTGGCCACGGCCTTCGCCACCGCCAAGAAGCTGAAGAAGACCTCGGTGCTGTGCAAGGACGCTCCGGCGTTCGTCGTCAACCGCCTGCTCACCCTGTTCATGGGTGAGGTCCTGGGCGCCGTGAGCGAGGGCACCGAGCCCGAGGTCGCCGACCGCGCGGTCGCGCCCCTGGGTCTGCCGATGTCGCCGCTCATGCTGCTCCAGCTGGTCGGCCCGGCGGTCGGTCTGCACGTCGCCGAGACCCTGAACAGCGCGTTCCCCGAGCGCTTCGCGGTCTCGCCGCAGCTGGAGGCCGTGGTCAAGGCGGGCAAGACGGCGATCTTCGCCCCGGACCTGACCATCGACCCCGAGGTCAAGGAGCTCCTCAAGGGCGGCGACAGCCCGTCCGAGGAGAAGGAGATCCTGGACCGGGCCCTGCGCGCCCTGGCCAAGGAGATCCAGATCATGCTGGACGAGGGTGTCGTGGCCGAGGCCGCCGACATCGACCTGTGCCTGATCACGGGCGCCGGCTGGCCCTTCCACACCGGTGGTATCACCCCGTACCTGGACAAGGTCGGCGTCTCCACCGCGGTGAACGGCAAGCCGTTCCACGAGGGCGACCCGAAGGCCTTCTAGGCCCGAGCTAGCCCTTTGAGGGCCCGAACTTCCGGGAAGGAAGTTCGGGCCCTTTTCGCGTTTCCCCACGTAAACGACTTATCCATGCATTCCGACTACGGGAACATACTTACTAGTAACCCTGTGTAACTTATGCCTCGTGGCAATCTCTCCCGAACACCAGATCTACTCCGAGTTGTTCGCCGACGCACCCGACATGGCGGTGGGCTTCCTGCGCGACCTCGGGGTGAAGGTCCCGGACTACGACCGCAGCGAACTGACCTCCTGCGACCTCGGCCACGTCGACCCGGTGGAGCGCCGGTCCGACGTGACGATCATGCTGCGGGGCAAAGTTCACGAAGACCCCCTCGGCAAGCTCATGGGCATCGTCGTGGAGGTCCAACGAGACGATAAGGAACGCAAACGCTTCACCTGGCCCGAGTACGTCGCGGCGATGCGCTCAAAACACGAGTGCCCGGTGACGCTGTTGGTCATCTGCCCCCGGCAGAACGTGGCCGACGCGTACAACGCGCCCATCCCACTGGGGCACCCGGGGTTCGTGCTCCATCCCCTCGTGCTGGGCCTGGAACGGATCCCGGTCATCACCGACCCAGCCGAAGTGGGTCGGCACCCGACCCTGGGTGTACTGTCGGCCGCCGCCCACGGCCCGGCCGACCCGGACGTGGTCAAGGCCCTGCACACCGGCCTGGATTCCATCGACCAGGAAATGGCAACGAAGTACATTGGATACGCGCTACACCTGCTCACCGACAGCAACGGCCAGCGAGCCCTGGAGGAGCTGATGATGACGGAAACCTACGAGTACACCAGTGCCTGGACCGAGAGCTTGAAGGCCGAGGGCAGGACCGAAGGCAAGGCCGAGGGCGAGGCGAACATGCTCTTGCTGATGCTGGAGGTCCAAGACATCGAGGTGACCGAAGAGGCTCGTGAACGCATCCTCGGCTGCACCGATTCCACCCAGCTCAAGACCTGGGCGATCCGGAGCAAGAACATCACCCGCATTGACGAGCTCTTCGAGGACTGAATTCCTACGTCCGGCTGACCATCCCCTGAACCTATGGTCGGCCGGACGTAGGATGTCTGTATGAGCGAGGCGAATGAGGGGGGCTCCCCCCTGTGGCACCTGACCGGGTTCCGGCTGATCAAGTTGGGTGAGCTGGTGCAGGCGGCCACGGCGTCGGTGTTCGAGGCTATGGAGCTCAACGCGCGGCAGTTCCACGTGTTGGCGACCGCGGCGACGATGGCCGAGCCCTCGCAGCGAGAGCTGAGCCGCGCTCTGGGGATCGATCCCAACGTCATGGTGGGGGTCGTGGACGAGTTGGAACGGCTGGAGCTGGTGGAGCGGGTGCGCAACCCCAATGACCGGCGGCGGTACATCGTGACGCCGACGGCGCGGGCCCGGGAGGTACTGGCCGAGGCCCGTTCTGCGGTGGAGCGGACCGAGCGGGAGTTCTTCGCCGGGGTCTCCGAGGAGGAACGCCGGGTCCTGCACGAGCTGTCCGGCCGGTTGATCGGCCAGCACCCCCGGGTGACCAAGACCGAGTAGGTCAGTGGGTCAGGCCGAGCCTGGCGTGCACGCGGCGCAGGGGGCGGGGGCGCCCACCAGTTGGCGCGGCCCGCGAGGCGCATGGTGACCGGGACCAGGACGCCGCGGATCAGGGTGGCGTCGACCAGGATGACCGCGGCCATACCGACGGCCAGCATGATCAGGTAGAACACACTGGAGGTCGCGTAGACCGCGAAGGACGCCGCGAGCACCACTGCGGCCGCGGTGACCAGGGGCCCGCTGCGCTGGAGTCCGGCGGCCACGGCTGAGGCAGTGTCACCGGTCAGGTCGTACTCCTCCTTGATCCGGGCCAGCATGAACACCTCGTAGTCCATGGACAGCCCGAAGGCCACGCAGAACATCAGGATCGGGAAGGTCACCTCCAGGGTGCCGTTGGCGGTGAAACCGAGGAGACCGGACAGGTTGCCCTCCTGGAACACCCAGACGATCACCCCGAACATCACCGCCAGGCTCAGCATGTTGAGCACGATCGCCTTGAGCGGCAGCAGCAGGCTCCCGGTCATCAGGAACAGCAGGACGAAGGTGACCGCCAGGACCATCCCGAAGACCAGGGGCACCCGGTCCAGCAGCGCGTCGCTGAAGTCGGTGAGGTCGGCCGGGTAGCCGCCGATGGCGGTGTCGGCGGGGGCCGGAACGTCGCGGAGGTCGTCGATGAGCCCCGAGGCGTCCTCCAGGGCGGCCATGGTGGGCACCACCGAGAACCAGGTGGCCTCGTCGGCGACGTAGCGCTCCGCGGCGGCTCGGGGCGGGATCGTGAGCTGTCCGTCCTGGTAGGTGCCGGTGTGCGCGTCGACCTGGGAGACCCCGGAGACACGGGACAGGGCGGCCGCGTAGGCGTCGGTCTCGTCCGGTGTGGTGGCGGAGGAGACCAGGACGTGGACGGCGTCCATCTCCTCCTGGCCGAAGCCCGCTTCGATCTTCTCCTGGACGTCGCGGCTGGAATGCCCCTCGGGCAGGACGCGGGCGTCGGGCAGGCCGAAGTTGAGCCCGGCCACCGGGGCGGCCAGAACCAGGACCAGGCCGAGGGCGGGCACCCCGTACAGCAGCGGGCGGCGCATCATCCGCAGCGAGTTGGTGTGCCACCAGCCGCTGTCCCCGCGGGGTTCGCGGCGGGGACGCACGCGGTGCCCCACCTTGACCAGCGCGGCGGGCAGGATCACCAGGGCGGCGATCACCGAGGTCAGGACCACGCCCACCCCGGCGTAGGCGAAGGATTGCAGGAACGGGAACGGGAAGAGCATCAGGCAGGACAGCGCGATGGCCACGGTGAGCCCGCTGAAGACCACCGTGCGCCCCGCACGGGCCACCGCGAGCTCCACCGCCTCGGGCACGCTGAGGCCCCGGGCCAGTTCCTCGCGGAAGCGGGTGATCACGAACAAGCTGTAGTCCACGCCGAGCCCGATGCCCATGACCAGGGTGAGGTTGGCCGCGAAGGTGGAGACCTCGGTGAGGGCGGCCGCCCCGCGCAGCATGGCCAGGGTGGTGATCACCGAGTACACGCCCATGGCCAGTGTCAGCCCGGCGATCGACGCCCGCCGGTAGAGCAGCAGGAGCAGGGCGAAGACCAACGGCAGGATGATGACCTCGGCGCGCACGAAGTCGCTCTGGGCCTGCGCGGCCGCTTGGCGGAAGATCTCGTCGCCGCCACCGACCTCCACGCGGATCTCGCCGTCGGCGCGGGTGAAGTCCGGGGAGATCTCGGCCAGGGCGGTGCGGGCCTCGGTGACGGTGCCCGCCATGCGCACGGTGATCAGGGCCTGGGTGGTGTCGTCGGAGCGCATGGCCGGTGAGCCCTCACGGGACCAGTAGGAGGCGGTCTCGGCGACCTCGTCGCGGGCGGCCAGCTCCTGTTCCAGGTCGGTGGCGGCCTCGACCACCCCGGGGTCGTCGACGGTGCCCTGCTGTGCGGTGACCAGGAGCAGGAAGTGGTGTTTTCCGGTGCCGAAGTTCTCTTCCAGGGCCTGCTCGACCTGAAGAGACTCCGATCCGGGGCTCTCGAAGCGGCTGAGCTGGAGCCGGTCCAGGGTGCCCGCGGCCAGGACGAGGGCGGTGAGGGTGACCAGCGCGGCGAGGAGGAGGATGCGGCCGGGGCGGCGGGCCACTCCCCTGCCGAGCCGGGCCAGCAGGGGCGGCGGGGGTGGTTCGGGGGCCGTGGGGCCCGGCCGGCCCGGTGGCGGGGTCGTGGTGGGTGTGGTGGCCATGGCATCTCCTGGAGGGTGCGTGTGGCGCCGGGGCAGGTGCACCGTTCCCAAATCGATACTGCCAACATATCGTATGTTTTACATATGATTAAGAAGATCGATAATGAGAGGTACCCATCACAGAGGCCCCGCCCGGCGGGTAGCCGGACGGGGCCTGGAGGGCTTGGAACTCGGTCGGGGGGGGAGGCCGGCAGGAGACCGGTGGGGCCAGCGCGAGGCCGGAGAGCGGTCAGACCCCCGCGGGGACCTTCTCCCGCTGTTCGCTCTCCTTGGCGACGGGAAGGGGCTCCTCCTCGTCGTCACCGCCCTCGGAGATGCCGATCCGATCGTGTACCCAGCGCAGCGGGCGCGGCAGCCACCAATTCCAGTCGCCGAGCAGGCGCATGGTGGCGGGCACCATGATCGCCCGGACCAAGGTGGCGTCCACCAGGACCGCGAGCGCGAGCCCGATGCCGATGATCTTCAGGAAGAGCAGCCCCGAGGTGCCCATCGCCACCAGCACCACACCCAGCAGCAGGGCGGCGCTGGTGATGATCTGGCCGGTGCGCTGCAACCCCAGCGCCACGGAACGGGTGTTGTCCCCGCTGCGCAGATACTCCTCCCGCACCCGGCTGAGCAGGAACAACTCGTAGTCCATCGCCAGACCGAAGGACACGATCATGATCAGCACCAGGTACGTGGGGTCGATCGTGCCGACCGCCTCGAAACCGAGCAGACCGGCGAAGTGCCCCTCCTGGAAGCCCCAGATCACCACGCCCAGCGACGCGCCCAGGGACAGCGCGCCCATGAGCACAGCCTTGATCGGCAGCACGATGGAGCCGAAGGCGAGGAAGAGCAGCAGCAGCGTGGAGCCGATGATGAAACCGACCGTCTTGGGCGCCTCCTTGACGATGGCGTCCAGGTTGTCCAACTGCATGGGGGCCGCCCCACCCACGAGGGTCTCCTGCGAACCCTCCGGCCCGGGTTCGGCGCGCACGTCGCGCACCAGCTCCTTGATCCCGGGGTCGTCGGTGGCGCCCTGGTAGACCACCTCCACGTGCGCGATGCCCTCCCCCGTGCGGGCGAGTTCGGTGCGGACCGCGCCGGGCAGCGCGTCGAGGCGTTCGACGTACTCGTCGAGCTGTTCCTCGGTGCTGTCACCGACCACCGCCACGTGCAGCCGTCCGACCTGACCGGCGGGGAAGTCGTCGCCCATGGCCTCGGTGCCGATCCGGCTGGAGGCGTCGACCGGCAGGTAGCGCTGGTCGGTGGAGCCGAGCTCGGTCGAGGCCAGGCCGGAGGTGAACGCCGCCAGGACGCAGCCGACCGCGACCAGCGAGACCGCGGGTCCGCGCATCACAGCGCGGGCCATTTTGGCCCAGGCCCCGGCGTTCTCGTCGATCGCGCCGGTGACGGTCCGGCGCGGCAGGGGCAGCTTGAGCTGGTCGATGCGGCGGCCCACCACCGACATCAGGGCGGGCAGGAAGACCAGGGCCGCGATGAGGTCGAGGGCGACCACGGCGAT
This sequence comes from Nocardiopsis valliformis DSM 45023, assembly GCF_000340985.1. Taxonomy (NCBI): domain Bacteria; kingdom Bacillati; phylum Actinomycetota; class Actinomycetes; order Streptosporangiales; family Nocardiopsidaceae; genus Nocardiopsis; species Nocardiopsis valliformis. The sequence goes on along the minus strand of NZ_ANAZ01000012.1, from coordinate 77,271 downwards.
GCCGCCGAAGCCGATGGACTTCAGGATGGGCTGGGGGAAGAACAGCAGACCGGCGAAGGCGATGCCGACGATGACGCCGGAGAAGGCGACGGTGCGCCCGGCGGTGTCGACGGTGCGGCGGACGGCGTCGGGGACCGCGCGGCCCTTGTTCAGCTCCTCACGGAAGCGGCTGACCATAAACAGGCCGTAGTCGATCGCCAAACCCAGACCCAGCAGGGTGGCGACGTTGATGGCGAAGACCGATACCTCGGTGACTGAGGTGAGGGCGCGCAGAACGGTGAGGGAACCGAGGATGGCCAGGCCGCCGACGGCGAGGGGGACCAGTCCGGCGATCAGACCGCCGAAGATCAGGACCAGGAGGAGGAGCAGGAGCGGGAGCGTGATGAGCTCGGCGCGGATGATGTCGCTCTCCGCGGTCTCCGAGAGTTCGTGCTCGACCGCGATCGGGCCGCCCAGGTGGCTCTCCAGCGGGCCGGACTCCAGGGCCTCGGCGGCCGCCTCGAACTGGTGTAGGCGCTCCTCGTGCGTCTGCCCGGTGAGGGTGATCGGCATGTAGGTGGCGTGCATGTCCTCGGAGACGAGGATGCCGCGCTCGATGTCCTCGAGTTCCTCGTCGAGGTAGACGTCGTAGTCGGCGACCAGGTCCTCAGGCAGGTCGTCGGCGATCCGCTGCACGGCCTGGGCGAAGGTCGGATTGTCCACCCGCATCTCGTCGCTGCGGTAGACCGCGATGATGTCGATGTCGGAGTGGCCGAGCCCATCCTGGAGCACGCCCATGGCCTGGGAGGACTCGGATTCCGGATCCTCGAAGCCGCTTTCGCTGACGTCCGAGAAGACCCCGAGCCCCCACACCACGGAGAAGGCGGTGAAGAGCCCTGTGAAGGCCAGGATCCACCATCTGCCCCGGTGGGCACCGAGCCCGAGTCGGCCGAAGAACCCCGTGTGTGTCGGCATGGGCGCCCCCTTGAAGCGAACGGTCGTCATATTCGTGAACACTGTTTGCTAACGGTGTTTACTTAAGCGTGCAGGCGTTACGATGTCAATATCGCCGAGTGAAACCAGAGCGCCACGACCCTGGCGCGTGAGACGGGGTGTACCGCAGCACATGACGAAACCGCCGGTCACAAGCGACCAACGGACCGGGGGAACCCTGAGCCGCCGCGAACGTGTGCGCGAAGCCACACTCACCGAGATCAAGGCGATCGCCCGCAGACACCTCGTGGAACACGGGGTCGTCGGAGTCTCCCTGCGCGCGATCGCCCGGGAGATGGGCATGACCGCCCCGGGCCTCTACCGCTACGTGGAGGGGATCGACGCCCTCTTGGTGGCGATCACAGCGGACATGTACGAAGAACTGGCGGACGCGGTGGCTGCCGCCGACGCCGGGATGCCTGTGGAGGACACCGACGGACGCATCCTCGCGTCGTTGCGCGCCTTCCGGAACTGGGCCATCACCCACCGGACCGAGTACTCGGTGATGTTCGGGCCGCGCACCCGGCTGGACCCGTCGGCCGACATCGGCGTCGCCCTGGAATCGGGACGCCGGTTCGGGTCCACGTTCTTCACGCTCTTCGACCGCCTGGTCTCCGAGGAGCGCTTCCCGCTCCCCGTGGACGAGGACATCCCGCAGGCGCTCCGCCCCGAGCTGCGCTCCTTCGCGGACACCGTCGGCTTCACCTCGCCCGACATCTCCGAGGGCGCCGTGATGGTGCTCACCGCCTGCTGGGTGCGCCTTTACGGGGTGGTCTGCATGGAAGTGTTCCAACACCTGAACTTTGTCGTGGGTGACATGGAACCATTCTTCGAGTCCGAGCTTCAGAACATGGCGAAGGACCTCGGGGTGCGCTACTCCCCGCCCCGGAAGGTGGAGGGCGCCTAACACCGGCTTGACCGTTTAAGCCCCATAATGGAGGTCTGCGGCACTTGCCGGATTCGTGGGTACGAATCCGGCATGCCGTACCCGTGTTGGCGCGAAGACGAGGACGAGCCCGTGGCGAACCGAACCGGCGCTGAGCAGCCCGGGGAGAACGCTCCCCGGCCGGACCGGACCGGCACCCACCAGCGACCACCAGAGCACACGGGAACCTTCCGGCACGGCTCCCCTCCCCCGCACGGCTGGCCGCCGCAGTCTCCGCATCCTGCACAGGCTCCGCAACCGCCGCGCACTCCGGCACACCCCGACCCCACCGAGTCGCAGGGCTGGGTGGCTCCGGGTGCACCTCCGCGGCCCGCCCCCGCTCCACAGCAGCCATCTCCGCAGCCGGGGCCTCCGCCGTCCCAGCAGTGGGGGCAGCAGCCACAGCCACAGCCGCACCCGATGCCGCTGCACCCGGTGCACCAGCGCCCCGTTCCGCAGCAGCCCGTTCCCCAGCAACCGGTTCCCCGACAACACTGGGGTCCGCAACCGGGCCAGTACCATTGGCCACCGCCCCAGCAGTGGGGGCAGCAGTGGGCACACCAGCCCTGGTACCCCGCTCCGCGGCCGCGGCGCAACAAGGGCCGGGCCGTGCTGGCTGGGGCGTTGGCCGCCGCCTCCGTCGCCCTGGTCGCGCTCATCGCCAGCGTCGCCATCGTGGTGAACACCCCGCAACAGGAAGCGCCCACCGGCGGCGCGGACGTGTCCGCCTTCTACGACAGCGGCCTGTACGCCCGACCCAACCCGGCCGAGATCGACCTCGTCGACCACCCGCTCTACGACGTCGCCATGCCCGAGCCGATCGACTGCCCCCTGCCCGCACTGCAGACCGGCTCCGACGACTCCTGGGAGGCGTTCGCCAACGAGGCCGGGGTCTGCCTGAACGAGCTGTGGGCGCCGGTGATGGACGAGCTCGGCCTGGTCCCCGACCTCCCCGAGATTACGGTCACCGACGAGCCCCTGGACACCGACACCGAGGACTCCTTCACACTGGCCTACTACGAGAGCGACCGGGGGCTGATCACCGTGGTCCTGCCCAACGTGCGCCAGGTCGGTGAACAGATCCCGGACGCACACCAGGAGGACGTGTGGTTGGCGCTGATGGGCCACGAGTACGCCCACCACGTGCAGTACGCCACCGGCATCCTGAGCGTCTCCCACGACCTGCGCCGGACCGCGGGCAGCGAGGACGACGAGCTGGACACCCTGCGCCGGACCGAGCTCCAGGCCGAGTGCATGGCGGGGGTGGGGCTGCGCGGGCTGACCGACCCCGACGGCGACGCCCTGGACGTGGTCAACCTGCACTTCAACGGCGGCGGTGACCTAGACACCCACGGCACCGCGGCCAACCGCGCCCTGTGGTTGGAGTCGGGCTACTCCAGTCCGACCGTGGGCGGGTGCAACACCTACGGGGCCGACGAGAACGAGGTCACCTGACCAACCTCCCGCATCCCGCCCCTGCCTGGTCCCCTCAGCCCTCTTCCAGGGCCTTCCGGTAGGCGTCCCAGCCGCGCAGCTTGACCCGCTCACCCCGGCCCAGATCTTCGGCGTGTCCGGCCTCGGCGGTGTCGATGCGCAGCCAGCCCTCGTAGTCGCTGTGCGCCAGTCCCCGTTCGTCCAGGACCCGTTCCAGCTCGACGGGCTTCGGCACCGCCTCGCGCAGTCGTGGAGCATCCTCCAGCAGGGCCCGGACGGTCCCGGCGGCGTCGGACTTGTTGGTGCCGATCACGCCGGTGGCGCCCCGCTTAATCCACCCGGCCACGTAGTCCCCGGGCACCGCCCGGCCTTCGGCATCCAGGACCCGGCCCGCCTCGTGCGGAACCGTGTGCCCGCCCCGGTCGAAGGGCACACCGGCCAGCGGCACCCCCGCGTAGCCGACCGAGCGCAACACCATGCCCACGTCCAGAACGCTGTGCTCGCCGGTCCCCTTCAGACGGCCGTCGGCGTCCAGCCGGGTGTGCTCCACCCGCAGGCCCTCAACCCGTGCCGCCTCACCCTCCGCGGCCCCGCCCAGGATCTCCTCGGGGCGGGTCCAGAAGTGCAGTTCGACCCGGCGGGGACGCCCCTCGGGGGCCCGCTCGGCCTGTTCGCGCAGAAGTCTGAGGTTGGTGCGCGCCGCCCGGGAGACCTCGCGCAGCTCGGGGCGGCCCGCGCTGTCGGTGCCCACCACGGTGGGGTCGATGTCCACCTGGTCCGGGCGCACGACCACGTCTACACCGGGCAGGGCGAGCAGGTCGCGCAGCTCGGGGGCGGTGAACTTGGCCTGGAGCGGGCCGCGGCGGGCCAGCACGTGAACGGTGCGTACCCGGCTCTCGGCAAGCACCTCCAGGGCGGCCTGCGGGATGTCGGTGTGCCGGAGTTCGTTGGCGGTCTTGGCCAGGATCCGGACGACATCGAGGGCGACGTTGCCCGCCCCGACCACCGCGACCTCCTCGGCGTCCAGCGCGAACCGATCCCACTCGTTGTCGGGGTGGCCGCAGTACCAGTTGACGAAGTCCGTGGCGGCGAGGCTGCCTGGCAGGTCCTCTCCCGGGATCCCCATGCGCCGGTCGACACTGGCACCGGTCGCGTAGACCACGGCGTGGTGGGTGCGGGCCAGGTCCGCGCGGGTCAGGTCGGTGCCGAACTCGACCCCGCCGACGAACCGCACGTGCGGGTGTTCCAGGATCCTGCGCAGAGTGAGCGCCACACCCTTGATCTTGGTGTGGTCGGGGGCGACGCCGTAACGCACCAGCCCGTAGGGGGTGGGCAGCCGGTCCATGATGTCCACCCGGACCGGCACGCGGCGCTGGCGGATGAGGGCGTCGGCGGCGTAGACCCCGGCCGGGCCGGAGCCGATCACGGCCACCCGGAGCGGAGTCACGTCTTCGGCGGCGGGCTGCTTAGAACTGGGGTGCTCGGGTTCGGGAGAGGCCATGAACCCATTCTGGCAGCACCGGGGCTGACCCAGTGCTGCCAGAAGTATGACCGAAAAGCCCGAGTCAGGCGGTTTCGTCAGCCAGTTCGCGGTGGGCCTTGCCGCCCTCACCACGACGGGAAACCGTCTCGGTGAGCTTGCGGGACAGCTCCTGCGGGGTCAGGCCCTGCTGCTGGAGGATGCGGTCGCGTTTGGCGTGGTCAAGGAACTCCTGGGCGATGCCGAAGGTCCGCACGGGCACGTCCACCTCGTGGTCGCGCAGCAGGCGGGCCACGGCGTCGCCGACGGCGCCGGTGCGGCCGTTGTCCTCCACGACCGCGACCACCGAGTGCTCGGCGGCCTCGGCCACCAGGGCCTCGTCCAGGGGCTTGACCCAGCGCGGGTCGATAACGGTGACGCCGATGCCCTGGTCGGCCATGCGGTCGGCCACCTCGACGGCGACCTGGGCCATGGTGCCCACGCCGACGATGAGCAGGTCCTTGGCGTGGCCGCCGTCGGTGGCGCGGCGCAGCAGGTCCATGGAGCCGACCTTGCCGATCTCGGGCAGCTCCTCAGCGACGGCGCCCTTGGGGTAGCGCACGACGGTGGGGGCGTCCTCGACGACGACGGCCTCGCGCAGCAGGGTGCGCAGCCGGGCGGCGTCACGCGGAGCGGCCAGGCGCAGGCCGGGGACGACCTGGAGGATGGACATGTCCCACATGCCGTTGTGGCTGGCGCCGTCGTTGCCGGTGACGCCCGCGCGGTCCAGGCAGAAGGTGACGCCCTGGCGGTGCAGGGCAGCGTCCATGAGCACCTGGTCGAAACAGCGGTTGAGGAAGGTCGCGTAGACGGCGACCACCGGGTGCAGGCCGTTCATCGCCATGCCGGTGGCGGCGGTGGCGGCGTGCTGCTCGGCGATGCCGACGTCGAAGATCCGGTCCGGGTAGGCGTCGGCGAACTTGTTCAGGCCGGTGGGGTGGAGCATCGCGGCGGTGATGCCCACGATGTCCTCGCGCTCGGCGCCGAGCTCGACCATGGTGTCGGCGAACACGCCGGTCCACTTCTCCACCTTGGGGCCGGGCTTGGCCTTGCCGGTGTCGATGTCGAAGGGGCCGGGGGCGTGGAACTGGTCCTCGTCGTGGTTCTCGGCCGGGGCGTAGCCCTTGCCCTTCTGGGTGATGACGTGGACGATCGCCGGGCCGCCGAAGTCGCGGGCGCGGCGCAGTGCCTTCTCTACCGCGGGCTCGTCATGCCCGTCGATGGGACCGAGGTACTTCAGGCCCAGGTCTTCGAACATGATCTGCGGCTGGATGGTGTCCTTCAGGCCCTTCTTGAGGCCGTGCAGGGCCTCGTAGAGGGGCTGGCCGACCACGGGGGTGCGGTTGAGGGTGGTCTTGGCCAGGTCCAGGGCCTGCTCGTAGCCGGGGGTCATGCGCAGCGAGGCCAGGTGGTCGGCCAGGCCGCCCATGGTGGGCGAGTAGGAGCGGCCGTTGTCGTTGACGACCACGACCAGGCGCCGGTTCTTCTTCTCGGCGATGTTGTTGAGGGCCTCCCAGGCCATACCACCGGTGAGGGCGCCGTCACCGATGACGGCGACCACGGTCCGGTCGGTACGCCGCTGGACCTCGTTGGCCTTGGCCATGCCGTCGGCGTAGGACAGGGCGGTGGAGGCGTGAGAGTTCTCGATGAAGTCGTGCTCGGACTCGGCGCGGGAGGGGTAGCCGGACAGGCCGCCCTCGGACTTCAGGTTGCTGAAGTCGTGGCGGCCGGTGAGGACCTTGTGCGCGTAGGCCTGGTGGCCGGTGTCGAAGAGGATCGGGTCCTTCGGTGAGTCGAAGACCCGGTGCAGCGCGATGCTCAGCTCGACGACGCCGAGGCTGGGACCCAGGTGCCCACCGGTCTGGGAGCAGGAGTCGACCAGGAAGTCCCTGATCTCCTGAGCCAGCGCAGGGAGCTGGTCGGCCGGGAGCTTCTTGAGCGCTTCCGGATTGTGTATCGACTCGAACAGTGTCACTGTCTCGTCAGTCCCCTCGTCCAGCGTGTCCGCTTACGTTTGCCGTACCCGGCCCCTGACGTGGGCCAGTGTTGGCTACCGGCAGGTATACATACCCGATTTTATGGGCCTGCGTCCACGGTTCATACCCGAATGGCCCCCGAGGCCACGGCCTTGACGGTACCCCGGTAGAAGCGGTTGACCCTCCTGGGCCAAAAACCACGGGAGGCACCTCCCGCCACAGGTGTTTCGGCGTAGGTTACTCCCTTTTGGGAGCGCGGTTACCGCTGGCCACCCGGCTGCTGAGGCTATCCCAGGGCGGCCTGGAGCAGTAGGCCGATCGCGGAGACGGTCACCACGCACAGCAGCGCGAGCCGGAGTTTGCCCGGGTCGACCCAGCGGCGGACCCGGCTGCCGACGAGGAAGCCGATGCCCACGAAGGGGATCGCGGCCACCCCGGCGGCGATCGTGCGTTCGTCGAGCTGGCCGCCGACCCCCAGGGCCAGCAGTGAGAAGGCCCCTCCGAACAGGAAGAACGCGGCCAGGGTGGCGCGCACCCGCTCGGGGGGTTCGTACTGGTAGAGCAGGGCCATGGGTGGACCGCCCACCGAGGTGGCGGTGCCCGCGAAGCCGGATAGGGAGCCCGCCGCGACCAGCGAGAGGGGGGTGATGCGCACCCGGAAGGCCCACACGGACAGGATGACGGCCAGCAGGACCATCACCCCCACGACCCCGGCCAGGGCGCGGGGTTCGAGGACGGCCACGACCCACACCCCCAGCACGGTTCCGGGGACGCGGGCGGGCAGCCCCCAGGCCAAGCCCCGCCAGTCCACGTGCCGCCGCTCCTGGAGGAGCGTGAGCATCGGGAGGATGATCACGGCGATCAGCAGTGATCCGGGCATGAGCGTGGGGTCGAGGAAGGAGATCACCGGGGCGGCGACGAGCCCGAGGCCGAGGCCGACCATGCTCTGGACGGCGGCCCCGGCAAGGACCGCGGCCGCCGCGACGAGGAGGAAGACCCACGCGTCGATCTGGCCGAACAGTCCGTGGGCGGTGGGTGTGAGGAGATCAGCGAACATGAGGAGCACGACGCTATAACTCCCCGACCCCGGTCGGGATTAGGAGATAGGGACATAGGATGACCCGTCCGGCAGGGTGCGACGGACGGAGTCGACGTACTCCATCGCCCGCTCGGGGTGCAGGAACCAGTCGATCAGCCCGGTGGGCTCGCTGAAGGAGTTGGCGAACCGGTCCGCGGTGGGCTGGTGCCGCTGCGCCAGCCGGTACAGCTCCCACACGTGGTGCGGACCGGAGAGCATGACCCTGCTCCACGCGGTGACCTGGCGGGCGTGCCGCCAGTAGGCGGCGAAGGCCGCGCGCATGAAGTTCTCATCGAAGGGGCGCCCGCCGTGGTCGACGATGGCCCGCCGGTAGACGTCGGCGCACAGCGAGGCCATGTTGGCGCCCTGCGCGGTGACGGGGTCGTTGCTGACCACCGAGTCGGCCATGCCCAGGACCAGGGTGCCGTCGGCCAGCCGGGCGACGGGCTCGCGCACCACCGGCGTGTAACCGCCGTACAGGGCGGCCATGGGGTCGGCCAGCCGGGCCCGGGAGAAGCGCTCGTACTCCCAGGGAGCGTGTACGCGCAGGACGTCGAGCAGCCCGGCCAGGACGTCCTCGCCGGTCGCCCCGCGACCCAGGGGCCGGTCCAGCGGCCCGCCCGACACGGCCTCCACCATCAGGGCCTGGCAGACACCGTTCAGGGACAGGGTGGGCAGGGTGAACAGCTCGCCCGCCCCAGGAACGGCCGTGCGCCCCAGGACACCGCCGCCGGGGTGCGGCTCGGCCCCGGCGACGTAGGCCAGGGACAGGGTGCGCTGGGGCTCCCTGAAGGGCGATCGGCTCTCGTCCCGGGGGAAGAGTTCGGCCAGCTCCCCACGGCCGGCCGCGACGATGACCAGGTCGTGGTCGGAGCCGAGCTCTGCCAGTTCCCCGGCCGCGACCCGGCGCCGCAGCAGGCGACCACCGCCCTGCACGAACAGCTCCATCCAGGCGGCCAGTTTCAGCCGCTGGTCCACGGACCGGGCGGGCTCGTCAAGGCTCCCGACCCAGTCCAGGTCCGGGGCCGCTCCCCCGCCCTGGCCGACCACACGGACGCCCACCCCGGTGATCCGCGGGGCCCGCTCACCCCACAGGTCCAGGCCGTGGCGGCGTTCGCGGCGCAGGGCCGGACCGAACAGGCACTGCGTGGACAGCACCCGTCCAGCACGGATCTCCTCGGGCCCCTGCGGGTTGATCAGGGTGACGTCGTAGTCCTCCGCGAGCAGGCCGAGAGCGAGCTGGAGTCCGGACTGCCCAGCACCGACGACGAGGATCTTGCGCATGGTTCTCCTGGCTGCGTTAACAGGGGGTGGCTGTCGTGACGCGGCGAAACTAACAGCACCCCCGAAAGCGCCGATTCCGCCCCTGACCTTGGGACTTTCGGCCCTACGGGGTCAGGGGCCAAGGCCCTGGCGCAGCCGAGTGCCCCAGCTCACAGCGACCGTTCGGCATCGAAGGCGACCTTCCGGCAGCCTCGGTACCGTCCGCCCAGGTCAGCCCGGAGACCGGTGGTTCGGCCAGAATCCGGGCGACGCGAAGGACCCCGATGCGCCCCAGGGCGGGGTTCCGAACGCCGGTGCTCCTTACTCAAGGCGCGGGGAAAGCGACACACCTCACACAGGAACAAGAAAAGGACCCGGGCCGGTGGGAGTGGAAACCGGCCCGGGTCCAGCGACGGTCCGGGGTGAACCGCCGCTCTCCTCCGGGAGGGAACAGGGAGGGGTGCCGGGCACCGTCTCTGTCAGGTGCTAGGCACCGCCTCTGGCGTGGGTCTTGCGACCGCGGCGGGAGACCGCGTCCAGGACGACGGCGATCAGCAGGACGGCCGCCGTGATCATGAACCGCACGGAGGTGTCCATCTGGAGCAGCAGCAGGCCCGAGGTGATGGCGCCCAGCACCAGCCCGCCCAGCAGGGCGGAGTAGGCGTTGCCGCGACCGCCGAACAGGCTGGTGCCGCCGATGACCGCGGCCGCGATGGCCATCATCAGCTCGGCGCCGCCGCCGGTGGAGACGCTCGCCGCGAAGTTACGGGAGACGAGCATGATGCCGCCCAGCGCCGCGAGCGTGGAGGCGATACCGAAGACGGAGATCCGGATCAGGTCCACGTTGATACCGGCGCGCCGGGCAGCCTCGGAGCTGCCGCCCACGGCGTAGACCATGCGGCCGTAACGGGTCTTGCGCAGTACCAGGTCCAGCACGACCACGAAGCCCACGAAGATCAGGAAGGCGAGCGGCACACCCTTGAACTGGTTGAGGATCCACACGCCGCCGACCAGCGGCAGGGACAGCAGGAAGGTGCGGAAGAGCACCTCACTGAGCGGCTTGTAGGGCAGACCGGCGATGCGCCGCCTGCGCTCGGCCGTCAGCACCGACAGCAGGTAGAGAACCAGGGCTACCGCGACCAGGAACCAGCCCACGACCGGGACGAAGTAGGTCTGGGTGAGCATCGCGATCGGACCGTTGGCGCTGGTGTTGATGCTCCCGTCGCCGCCCATGAGGTACAGGTGCACGCCCTGCCAGCCGAGCAGGCCGGCGAGGGTGACCACGAAGGCCGGTACGCCCATCTTCGCGAAGATGACGCCGTGGATCAGGCCCACCAGGAGCCCGATGGTCAGGGCCGCACCGATGGCGGCCCATTCGGACCAGCCGTGCCGGACCGCGAGGACCGCCAGGACACCGGCGGACAGGCCGGCCACCGAACCGATGGACAGGTCGATCTCGCCGAGCAGCAGGACCATGATGACACCGGTGGTCATCAGGCCGACGGCGGCGATCTGCACTGTCAGGTTCGACAGGTTCTGCGGGGACAGGAACCGGTCGTTCATCGACTGGAAGACGATGGCGATCAGCAGCAGGCCGACGATGACCGGCACCGCGCCCAGTTCGCCGCCCTTGAGGTTGCGGCGCAGGGCCTGGAGCCAGCCGCTGGGTGAGGCGGCGGTGGCCAGCAGGCGGGGGTCGCGCCGGGGGCCGTTCTGCGGCTGGGCCCCGTCGGCGTCGTGGGAAACGTGTGTCTGCTGGCTCATTCCTTGTCCTTCGTGGCCGTGGCCGATGAGCCGGTACGGGTGGACCGACGGGTCACCGGGTTGTCCGAGGCGCCGGTGATGGCAGCCACGATCTCCTCGTAGCTGGTCGAGGCGATGGGGAAGTCCCCCGCGTTGCGGCCCAGGCGGAGCACGGCCGCCCGGTCCGCGACGGCACGGACATCGGCCATGTTGTGGCTGATCAGGACCACGCCCAGCCCTTGGTCGCGCAGGCGCTCGATGAGGTCCAGGACCTGGGCGGTCTGGGCGACGCCCAGCGCGGCGGTGGGCTCGTCGAGCATGACCACGCGGGGCTGTCCCAGCAGGGACCGGGCGATCGCGATGATCTGGCGCTGACCGCCGGACAGGGCGGCGACGGGGACCCGCAGGCTGGGGATGCTCACCGACAGCGAGTCGAGGAGTTCCACAGCCCGGCGCTCCATCTCGACCTCGTCGAGGGTGCCAGGGAAGTGCAGGCGCTCATTTCCCAGGAAGAGGTTGCCGACGATGTCCAGGTTGTCGCAAAGCGCGAGGTCCTGGTAGATCGTGGCGATCCCGAGGCGCTGGGCGTCGGCGGGCGCTCCGATGGTGACCGGCTCGCCGTCCCAGTAGATGACGCCGCCGCTGTCCGCGGGGTGGGCGCCGGCGATGACCTTGACGAGGGTCGACTTGCCCGCGCCGTTGTCACCGAGCAGGGCGACGACCTCTCCAGGATCGACCTGGAAGTCGACCTCGGTGAGGGCCTTGACGGCCCCGAAGGTCTTGGAGATCCCGGACAGTTCCAGGACGGGTGTGCTCATGTGCTTGTTTCTCTTTCTCGTCCCTTGGGGACGGTCCGACTCGCTCCCGTCCCCAGGGGGCGTCGCGCCCGGGCCGCCCCCAGCGGGCGGGGCGGCCCTTAGGGCGTGTTCCGCGGATGACCACCAACCGAGAGCATCCGTGTCACACGCCCTACACCGGACCTGGTTAGAGGGCTTCCTGGCAGAAGTCGAAGTCGGCGTAGTCGTCGGTGCAGATCTGCTCGATGGTGTAGAAGCCGTCGGAGACCACCGTGTCACCGATGTTGTCCTCGGTGACCGCGATGGGGTCGAGCAGGACGGCGCTGACCGTCTCACCGTTGGCGTCCTCGACGTCGGTGACGGAGTACTCGCCCGCGTCCAGGTCCTCGCCGGTGGCCAGGGAGACGGCCATGGCGGCGGCGACCTCGGCCTGGGGGCGGATGGCCTTGTAGACGGTCATGTACTGCTCACCGGCGACGATGCGCTGGATGCCGTGGAGCTCGGCGTCCTGACCGGTGACCGGGGGGAGGTCCTCCGCCGAGAGACCGGCGCTGCGCAGCGCCGAGATGATACCCGCGGCCATGCCGTCGTTGGCCGAGTAGACACCGGTGATCTCGTCCAGGCCGAGAGAGGTGATGGCGCCCTCCATCTGGCTGTTGGCCTCGTCCGGCGACCAGTCCGGGGTGTCGAACTCCTGGCCGATCTCGACCTGGCCCTCGAAGATCTCGTGGGCGCCGGCCTTGAAGCTGCCCGCGTTGGGGTCGGTGGGCGAGCCGTTGATCATAACGATCTGGCCGTCGCCCGCGGTGCCCGCCTGGTCGAGGGCGCCCAGCAGCGCCTCGGCCTGGACCTGGCCGACCCGGTGGTTGTCGAAGGAGACGTACATGTCCACGCCGCCCTGGGCGAGACGGTCGTAGGCCACGACCGGAACGCCCTGGCTGCGCGCCTCGTTCACGGTACCGGCGGCGGCCTCGGAGTCGACCGCGCCGAGCACGAGCACGTCGACGCCGTCGGTCAGCATCGCCTGGGCCTGGGTCTGCTGCTCGTCGACGTCCTGGTCGGCGTTGGCGTACGAGAACTCACACTCGGGGCACAGGTTCTCGAGGGCCTCTTCGAAGTAGGGCCGGTCGAAGGCCTCGTAGCGGGCCGTCTGGAGCTCGGGGAGCAGCAGACCGACGTGGAAGCCCTCGTCGAGGCTGTGAGTCTGGGTTTCTCCGTCCTCGGTACCGGTGGTGAGCGAACCGCAGGCGCTGGTGAACAGCGCGAGCGCGGTGCTGGCGGCGGCGATGCCGAAGGCGGCCGAACGTCGGGAGTAGGGGCGCTTGGTAGTCAACGCGGGGGACCTCTCTTACGGAACCTGCGCGGGTGGGAACTCGCGAGTGATGATGTGAAGTAGAACCCCGACGCCGCCTTGCCGTCAACTCATGAACACATAACTGAAACATCACGAGTGTTAGCTTCACAACATAAACACATAAAAACCGCAGGTCAGAGCGCTTGCATGCGGATGTGACCTCGTGTGAAGCACACGGGTAAAGGTTCAGTGTTACTTTCACGACCCGACGGCTCACTCCGCGTTCAGCACGGGCTCGACCCCGCCGCGGACCGGGTTCAGCGCATACTGTGAGCGGCCGTGAGCAGCGCGCCACGGATCGCGGCGTCCTCACCCAGGTCGCTGGTCACCAGTTCGAGCTGGGCCAGGGCACCGCCCAGGGTCCCCAGCTCCATCGCACGGCGCATGGGCTCCAGCAGGAGGGCACCGGCCTCGGCCAGGTCGCCGCTGACCACCACGCGGTCCGGGTTGAACAGGTTGGCCATGATCGCCACACCCTGCCCCAGAGCCGTCCCGGCCTCGGCGATGATGCGCCGGCTGCCCGGGTCCTCCCCCAGGGCCGAGGCGACCACACCCTTCAACCGGGCCCGATCCGTCCCGGGGGCCAGGTCATAGTTCCTGGGCAGCATGTTCAGCAGGTAACCGGTGCCGACGAAGGTCTCCAGGCAACCGCGGTTACCGCAGCGGCACACCTGCCCGCGCGGGTCGAGCCCGATGTGCCCGATCTCGCCGGCGGTACCGCCCGCGCCCCGGAAGAGCTGACCGGACATCACGATGCCCGAGCCGACCCCCTCCCCCAGCACCACCTGGATGACGTGCTCGGCGCCCTGCGCGGCGCCCGCCCTGCGTTCGGCCACCACCGCGAGGTTGGCGTCGTTCTCGGCCAGCACCGGCAGGCCCAGCCGCTGCTCCAGCGCCGCGGCCGGACGGAAGCCCGCCCAGCGGGGCAGACAGGAGATGGCACCGACCTCACCGGTATCGGGCGCGATGGGGCCGGGGACGGAGGCCACCACAGAGGCCACCGTGCCCAGATCGATCCGGGCCCCCAGCAGGGTCGTCTCGGTCAGCCACGCGGCCCGGCGGATCGAGCGTCCGGCATCGGCGGTGACCTCGTAGGCGATGCTCTCGCGGGCCAGCATGTTGCCGTCGCTGTCTCCGACCGCCACCCTGATCTGGTCGACCGCGAAGTCGACGGCCACGACCGTTCCCGGCGGGCGCAGCAGAGTGACGGCCCGCGCCCGGCGCCCGTTGGAGGAGGTGTTGCGGACCGACACGGTCCCGGCCGAGCGCAGACCGCGCACGATGTTGGAGACACTGGCCGCGGACAGGCCGGTGGCACGGGCCAGTTCGGCCTGCGTCTGGGTGCCGTCCTGGCGCAGCACGTCCACGACCCGCCGCTCGTTGGCCTGCCGCAGCGCGGACTGGGACCCGGGGGTCGTGCCGGTGTCGGTCACCACGTTCCCCTTCGTCCGCAGTTCTTCGCTCTTCGCGCACTGGCCTTGTTTGGAGGAATGCTACAAGCATTGAACGGAGTTCAGGACCTCGGTACCCGTGGTAACACGCCCTAGGATCTCGGACATGTCAAGGGAGCATGCCGAGGTGAGTACCGACCGGCCCGGGTGGGCGGAGCGCGTGGCCGGGGCCGTGCTGGCCGCGCCCCGGCGCGGCCCCGCGGTGCGGGTGGTGGCGGTGGAAGGGCGTTCGGGTTCGGGCAAGAGCACGGTGGCCGAGCAGCTGCGCCTGGCTCTGGCCGGGCGAGGTGAACCGGTGGCACTGCTGACGATGGAGGATCTCTACCCGGGCTGGGGCGGTCTGGCCGAATCCTCGGTGCTGCTCGCGGAGTGGGTGCTGCTTCCACTTTCCCGGGGAGGTGCGGCGGCCTGGCGCCGCTACGACTGGGAGCGCGGCTGCTTCGGAACGGAGTGGGAGGGCCTGCCCGCCGAACTGGTCGAAGGCGGCGGAACGCTGATTGTGGAGGGGTGCGGTTCGGGAGCCGCACCGGTACGCGACCTGGTGGACCTCCTGGTGTGGGTGGAGGTATCCGAGGAGACGCGTTCCGAGCGGCTGGACCAACGGGAGGACGCCGCCCTGTACGCGCCCCACCGGGATCGGTGGGCCCGTCAGGAGGACGCCCTGCACTCCGTGGATCCGCCCCGCGAGCGCGCCGACCTGCGGTTGGACAACGGCTGAGGCGGGGCCACAAACCGCTCGCAGACACAGAGCCGTGTCATGGTCACACCACTCTGAGAGTCATGGTTCACTGTCACCTGCACCACAAGTGCAGTTTTGAGCCAATTGACCGTAAAGCTGCTGTTTGTCGGGTTCACTCACCCTCCTGAACCCGCTCCCGTGACCTTCGGGGCCGCTGGTTTTCCAAGGATGTACATCTTGACTACGACGCAGGACGGGTCGGCGAAGACCCCCACCCGCAGGATGCGCCTGACCATCGGCGCCCTCTCCGCCATCGAACGCGTCGGCAACAAGCTGCCGCACCCGTTCTGGCTGTTCGTCATCATGGCCGGGCTGGTGATCCTCGCCAGTGCCGCGCTCAGCGCGCTGAACGTCTCGGTCGTCTCACCGGCCGACGGTGAGACCGTCTCGGTCACCAGCCTCCTGAGCACCGAGGGCATCCACTTCATCATCGGCGACGCGATCAGCAACTTCGCGGCGTTCCCGCCGCTTCCGCTGATCGTGGCCGTCATGATCGGTGTCTCGGTCGCCGAGCAGAGCGGGCTGATCACCGCGGCTCTGCGTGGCAGTGTCACCCGGGTACCGAAGAAGTGGCTGACCTTCGCCGTCGTCCTCACCGGTATCAGCGCCAGTGTTGCCTCGGACGCCGCCTACGTGGTGTACATCCCGCTGGCAGCCATGGTCTTCAAGGCCGTCGGGCGCAGCCCGATCCTCGGGTTGGTCGTCGGCTTCGGATCGGTCAGCGCCGGATACAACGCGGCCCTCACCATCACCCTGACCGACGCGCTCATGTCAGGCCTGAGCACCAGCGCCGCCCAGATCATCGACCCCGGCTACGTGGTCAACCCGCTGGCGAACTTCTTCTTCACCTTCGTCTCGGCGATCTTCCTCGCGATCGTGATCACCCTGCTGACCGAACTGGTCCTGGTGAAGCTGTCCGGCAACGCCCGGGAGGACGAGGACGCCGAGATCGGCGACCTCGGGTCGATGCTCCTGACCGACAGCGAGCGCAAGGGCATGCGCCGCGCGGGCCTGACGCTGCTGGTGTACTTCGGCCTGATCGCTGCCATGCTGGCTCCCCCGGCGTCGCCGCTGCGCGGAGAGGACGGCGGCCTCCTCAGCTCCCCGCTGCTGAGCGGTGTCGCCTTCGTCCTGGCCATCGCCTTCCTCCTCGTCGGCATCGTCTACGGACGAACCACCGGCTCACTGCCGACCATGGCCTCGGTGCCGCCCGCGATGGCCGTCGGTGTCCGCGAGCTGGCCCCCGTCCTGGTGCTCTTCTTCGCCGCCGCCCAGTTCATCGCCTACTTCTCCTGGTCCGGCATGGCCGACGTGATCGCGATCAGCGGAGCGAACTTCCTGGAGTCCACGGGGGTTCCCCCCGCGCTGCTCTTCGTCGGTTTCCTGGTTCTCGCCGCGATCCTGAACGTCTTCATCACCAGCGGCTCGGCCCAGTGGGCCCTCATCGCGCCCGTCTTCATCCCCATGTTCATGCTGATGGGTATCAGCCCCGAGACCACCCAGGCGCTCTACCGCATCGCGGACTCGGCGACCAACATCATCAGCCCGATGAGCGCCTACTTCATCATGGTGCTCGGTCTGCTCCAGAAGTACCGCAAGGACGCGGGTGTGGGCACGATGATCTCGCTGACGCTGCCGATCAGCATCACCGTGTTCGTCTCGTGGACGCTGTTCTTCTTCCTCTGGTGGGGTCTGGGCATCCCCCTCGGCCCGGGGACGCCGTACACGTACTAGCCAGTTGACCGATCGCACGGAGCCGCCGTGGTCACCCGACCACGGCGGCTCCGTCGTTTCAGCGGTTCAGCTGTTCAGTACCGCTGCTGGGGCGGGTGAGAACAGATCTGGCGGGCCCTCTGCATGTCGGTGTCCATCCTGCGGAGCACCTGGATCAGATTCCATCCCTGGTCAGGGAGATTCCGCATCCGGTGGTTCCGCGCATGGCGCACGCGCGCGTTCCCGTAGCGGTTGGTCTCCTGAAGGCTCACGGCCAGCCAGGCCGCGCCCAGAGCACAGGACATCAGGAAGAGCATCATGCCCAAACCCGAGCCCGACGCAGCCGCGGCGGCGGGAATAGACGCGATGAAGCAGAAGACCGCCCCGCTCCCGAGCCACGCCCTCAGGGACGTGTTCTCCCCTTCCGCTTTGGCCGTGGCGACCAGCGCGTTGTGCTCGTTGTGCAGCGCCTCGTGCCGTCGCTTCCAGGCGTCGCGCTGCTGGACCAGGGTGACGATGTTGGGCAGGGAGGCGTAGACGACCACGGCCGACCCCACCTTCTGAGCTCCCGAGGACAGGTCCACGCGCGGCCAGAGCGCCCCCGTCCAGTCCGCCACCCCGGGCAGGCCGCCCGGGTCCGGGGGCACCACGAGTTCCGGGTTGAGCAGGAAGGCCAGTACGAGGGCGGGCTCCACCCTGCACTCGAACCCGCGCCAGCCGTTCAGGTGGTGAGCGAGTTCCCGGTGGAAGGCGGCACCGGCCCGTTCGGCCTCCTCGATGTCCTGGGCCAGCTGGTGCAGTCGCGGGGCGTCGTCGCTCCGGTGCTGGGCCATCAGCCGCAGCAGCTGCGGCCGGGCCAGCAGCATGAGTTCGTTGGCCTGATGGCCGCCGGTGATGAGCGGCCGGGGGTCACGGAACAGCTGGCGAAGTCCCTCGACCGTCAGTTCGTGGCCGCGGAAGCGGGGCGGCAGCTCCGGACAGGCCTGCGCGACAAAGGAGGCCACCGCCAGGTTCGCGTCCCGGACCTCCCGGCGGAACAGCGAGCGGTCCACCTTGGTGTCGTTGATGTCGTTCATGACCCAGGAGCCGAGCATGGCGCGCTCGGCGGGGTCGCCCAGGACCATCACCGCGGCCGGCCAGTGCTGCTGCATGGCGGCGGCCAACTCCTCGATCCGGGTGAAGCGGACCCCGACGAAGCTGTACGGCGGAGCCCCTCCCCCGCTTGTGCGGGCAGGGGGCGAGAGCGGGGCGGCGTAGGAGCTCTGCGTGGGCGGTGGGGCGGGTTCTGGAGCCGGGCGCCGCGGAGCGGGGTTCGGAGCGACCTTGGTGTGCTGGCGGGTGGGCGGAACCGGTGCCCCCGCCACCCGAGTGGGCGCCACCGACGAACCCGGATCCGGATCCGCGGTCTCCACAGGCTTCGCCGCGGTGCCCGCGACCAGATGGTGCAAGAGCGAAGCGGCGTCCGGACGCCGCTTCGGGTCCTTGTCCAGGCAAGCCAGGACACTCTCCAGCAGCGGACCGGCCAGGTCCCCGGTGTCGGGTTCCCCGGACAGTACCCTGGCGATCCGGGAGGCCTGGGTGGGGCCGTGGAAGGCCTCCCGACCAGTCGCGGCGAACACCATCACCGAAGCCCAGGCGAACACGTCCACCGCCGCGGTCAGGCGCATGCCCTCCAGCTGCTCGGGGGCCATGTACCCGACCGTCCCCACGATGCCGCTGGCCGTCACCGAGGTGGACTCCACCGCACGGGCGATCCCGAAGTCGATCACCCGCGGCCCGTCCTGGGCCAGCATGATGTTGTCCGGCTTCAGATCCCGGTGCACCACCTCCGCCGCGTGGATGGCCGCCAACGCGGTCGCGGTGGAAACCGCGAGGCGCTGGAGCTCGGCGCCGGTGCGGGGGCCGTCCTCGGCGACAGCGCGCTGGAGGGTGGGGCCGTCGATGTACTCGGTGGCGATCCAGGGTTCGTCCGCCTCGGGTTCGGCGTCCAGGATCGCCGCGATACAGAAGCCGCTCACCCGCCGGGCCTGCTCGACCTCCGCCGCGAACCGCCGCCGCATGTCCGTGTCACGCGCCCAGGTGGCGTGCAGGATCTTGACCGCCGCCCTGGTCCCGTCCTCGGCCTCACCGAGGAAGACCTCACCGAAACCGCCCTTGCCCAGCGAACGCGTCAGGCGGTACGGACCGACCCTCCGGGGGGAGGGGGCCACGTCCGTGGTCTCGTCCACGAGCCCACCCTTCCTTCTTCTCTTGTCTTCGTGTTCCGGAGCTGAGCGCTGACCTCAGCCGGCGGTGAGTCTGCGCGCCTGGGCCAGGTCCGCGCGGATGCGTTTCACTCCGGAGGTGAGCTGCGGCAGCTGATGAACGGTGTTGTGCAGTTCCATGGCCCGCTGACGTCGGCGGGCGGCCCGGCCGCAGATCACCACGTTGGTGGCGATGGCGCCGAGCAGGACCGGGACCGCGATCAGCCCCACCCACATCGCCAGGTTGCCGAAGAACTCACCGGCCCCGCCCATGTGGTACATGACGAAACCGAAGGGGAGGCCGAGCAGGGCGAACTTGCTCAGACGGGTGGTCCTGTCCAGCCGTTCCTGGAGTCGAACCTTGCCGAGGAGGGCATCGTGGGCGGTGGACACCTCGGAGTAGCGGCTCTCCCAGTAGCGGCGCTGGCGGGACAGGGCCTGGAGGGTGCCCGTGGACCCGTGGATCGCGGCGGCGTACCCGGCATTGTCCGGGGCGTCGGAGTTCATGACGCGCTGCCAGAGGATGTCCAACCACTCGGCGACGCCGGGGTCGCCGTTGTCTGTCGGCGGAACCATCTGACCGGGGTTAAGCAGGAAGGCCAGGACCAGCGCGGGGTTGACGTTGGGGGTGGTCGAACGCCATCCCTCCAGCTGCTGGGCGAGCTGTTGGTGCAGGAGGTTCCCGGCGCGCTCGGCTCGGTCCAGCTGTTCGGCGAGCCGCTGGTACTCCGCGGACTCGGGGCCGTGGTGGGCGCTGATCAGCCGCAGGAGTTCGGGGCGGGCCAGCAGGACCATCTCGTTGGCCATCGGTGCACCGGTCAGCAGGGGGCGCGGATCGGCGAAGAGCTCACGGAGCTCGGCCAGGGAGATACCCCGGCCCCGGAAGACCGGCGGCAGGTCGGGGCGGGTCTGGGCGATGAAGGAGGCGACCGCCAGGTTGGCGTCCCGGACCTCGCGGCGGAAGAGAGCGCGATCGACGGTGGTGTCACCGAGGTCGTCCATGATCCAGGCGCCCAGGGCCGCGCGTTCGACGGGGTCGCTGAAGACCTGGACGGCGGCGCCCCAGTTGCGCTGCATCGCCTCGGCCAGGGTGCCGGGGTCGAGGAAGCGGACACCGACGAAGTGGTAGGGCGGCACCGGTCCGGTGTGGCCGGGCACCGGGGTGTGCGGGCCCGACATCCGGCTGTGGGGCGCGGAGTGCGGGGCGGACTGCGCGAACGGTGGGGGCTGCGGATAGCCATGGGACTGCTGCGCCTGGGACTGCCCCTGCTGGGACCGTGCTTGCTGGGATGGGGCTTGCTGGGATGGGGCGTCAGCCGGAGCCATCCGGGTGTAGGCACGGGTCGGGTCGACCTTGGCGGGCGGGGCCACCCTGGTGGGGTCGACCGGCACGACACCGCTGGGCGGGTGTTCAGCGACCCTGGTCCCCTCGACGCCGACCCGGGTGGCGGCGTCGGGTGAGGACACCACCGCGGTGGCCGCGTGGTCCCCGATCGGCCGCGGGGCACGGGCCCGCGCGCCGGCGGCGGGGGTGGAGATCAGCTGCCGCATGAGGACCTCGGCGTCGGGCCGCTCCCGAGGGTCCTTGGCCATGCAGGTGCGGAGTGTGTCGGCGAAGGCACCTTCGAGCCCGCCCAGGTCCGGTTCTCCGCCCAGGATGCGGGCGATGCGCGCGGCCTGGGTGGGGCCGTGGAAGGCCTCCCGCCCGGTGGCGGCGAAGACCATCACCGAAGCCCAGGCGAACACGTCCACCGCCGCGGTCAGCCGGGCTCCTTCGAGCTGTTCGGGGGCCATGTAGCCGATCGTGCCGACCACCCCGCTGGCCGTCACCGAGGTGGACTCCACCGCACGAGCGATCCCGAAGTCGATCACCCGCGGCCCGTCCTGGGCCAGCATGATGTTGTCCGGCTTCAGATCCCGGTGCACCACGCCAGCGGCGTGGATGGCCGCCAACGCGGTCGCGGTGGCGACGGCCAGGCGCTGGAGCTCCGTCCCCGAGCGCGGTCCGTCCGTCGCGACGGAGGCCTGGAGGGTGGGACCGTCGATGTACTCGGTGGCGATCCACGGTTGGTCGGCGGCGGGGTCGGCGTCCAGGATCTCCGCGACGCAGAAGCCGCTCACCCGCCGGGCCTGCTCGACCTCCGCCGCGAACCGCCGCCGCATGTCCGCGTCGCCCGCCCAGCTGGCGTGCAGGATCTTGACCGCCGCCCTCGTGCCGTCCTCGGCCACACCGAGGAAGACCTCACCGAAACCGCCCCGCCCCAGGGAACGCAGCAGCCGGTAGCCACCGACCCGCTCGGCCTCGGTGCCCTGGTTCTGAGGCTCGTCCACAGCCCGCCCCGTTTCTCATCCGCGTGTTGGGCGTCCCGGCCGGGACGCCATGTCAGGGTGCCACAGGCTACTGACTGCCCGTACACGGACATCGTTCCGGTATCGGGCCATCCGATACCCGGACGTTACCTCCGCTGTCCGGTGTGGTCTCCGCGCAGGATCCGCTTGACCAGATCCCCGCGCAGAGCACCGTATCCGGTGGCCGCCCACACACTTTCGGCGGCCGGGAGTTCGTAGTAGGGCACCTCGCGTCCGTCCTTACGGACGGACAGCACCCGGGGGCGGCTGCGGTCCCGGACAGCCTTGGCGCACTCCGCGCACAGCGGCACCCGGACATCCTCGCGGCCGCCGAACTCGCGCCAGCGCGTCACCTTGGTGTCGGTGCCGTGGAGCGGGTTCGCGTAGCAGTGTGCACGGAGCGGACCCGAGCGCCGCCGTGCGGCCGGGCGGGTGGCGCGGGCCATGTGGTCCTCGGCGTTGTCCAGCAGCACCAGCACCCCCACCACGTCTGCCAGGGCTACTTCGGCCGGGAGGCCGTCGTACACCCGGCGGGCGGCGGCGTGCGCGTCCAGGGCCTGGTGGAGTTCGGTGGTGGCTTCGGGGTCGTCGGCTACCGGAACGGCGGTGCTCACGCGTTCACCGAACTCCACCAGCTCCTGACCGGCGCGTTCGACCAGTTCGTCCAGGCGGGCCTGGTTGGCGTTGTCGAAGGCGGCGTGCTGGGGCAGGGTCGGCACCGCGCGCGGCCTGCGCCAGCGGTAGACGCCGAAGCCCAGGCCGATCAGGGCGAGCCCGGCCAGGACCCAGGGCAGCACCACGATGACCGTGTACATGCCCGGCCCCAAGGAGTACAGCCAGTCGAAGGCTCCCCGCTCCTGGGATTCGGTGGCCTCCTGGTAGATCGCCTCGGGGTCCTCGGACAGAGCGATCTCCAGTGCCCGTTCCATGCGTGCGGATGCCGGGGCGTCGAAGCCCATCTCGTAGATGAGGGTGGAGGTGGCGTACCTGGCGCGGTCCACCCGGTCGGCCCCGGCCCCGGGGGCGAAGAAGTCGTGTCCGGACAGATCGCGGCCGTCCAGTACCAGGTAGTGGCCCTCACCGCCGATCCGGTCGTGTACCGCCGCGGCCATGACCTTGGCCTCGCCGGACCACTCCCCGCCCTCGATCAGCGGGATGACGATCACGCGCAGCGGCACCCCGGATTCAGTGATCCGCTCCGCCAGGTCCGCCACCCATTCGTCGGGGTAGGCCCCCGAGTAGGTGGGGTCGACGTGGACCGGAGACTCCGCCAGATCGGCGGCAAGCCGTTCGGTGGGGCTCAGCTCTGCCTGGGGCTCCTCCTGAGCGTCCTCGCGGACCTCTTCCCGGGTGCTGTCCACTTCATGGGCGCTGCCCGGGACGGTGTCGGCCAGCACCGCCCCCGCGGACACGGGTGCGAGCAGGAACGCCAGCGACAGGGCCCCGGTCACGGCCAGGCGCGCCCTCCTCGGTCGGTGCTCAGCGGACATTGCTCTCCTTCAACAGGTTTTCCACGTCGAGTCGGCCCCTGGCCCCGTAGCCGGTGGCGGTCCACCAGCGGCTCAGTTCCAGGTGCGGCAGGCGGCCCCCGTCGGGGGCGGCGACCCGCAGGGTGCGCCGTGTGCGCTCGGCCCCGGTCAGCGCGGCGCAGGAGGCGCACAGCGGCTGGTCGCGGTCGTCCCCGTGGAGGGCCGACGGGCCGTGCAGGGGGTTGACCATGCACACGGGGCCGTCGGCCAGCGCCGCGGTGGCCGGATCGGGGTCGAGTCTGAGCACGGCCCGCTCGGCCAGCACCGTGACCCCGACCAGGTCGAGTTCGTCGGGGTTCCCGGCCAGCACGGCCAGCGCGGCGTCGGTCTCGCGCAGGGCGTCGGTCCGCCCCCGGTGGGTCGGATCCGCCTGGAGTGCCTTGACGGCGCGCCGGACGGCCCGGTCCGCGCGGGGCCGCAGCGCCCGGCCGGGCACGGACCGCATCCGGTTCAGGAACCGGAGCCAGGCCCCTGCCAGGACCAGGATCAGCAGAGCTGCCAACGGGCCCGCGAAGATCAGCCTCGGGAAGAAGTCCCCTGAGGCGAAGTCGCTCAAGCGCGAGCGTTCGGGGAAGGGCTCGGCGCGGGAGGAGGCCAACCTGGGCTCCTCCACGGACTGCCCCGGAGTGGCGGAGACCTCCGCCACCGCGTCCAGGAAACGGTCCAGGGCCCGGGCGGCCGTGGTGTCGCTCTGGTAGCCGGTCACCTGCCGCAGCACCCGGCCCTGTTCCCACTCCTGTTCCTCGTCCGCGAAGCCGTACCCGAACAGGGCCGCCTCCAGCTCGACCGAGCTCGAGCTGTTCTCCACGCTGTCCAGGACGAGGAAGACCCCGTCCTCACCCATCACGTGGTGCAGGGCGTGCGCGAGGATCTCCGGGTCACCGCCCGACTCGTCGTGGCGGCTCATCGGGACCACCGCCACATAGAGCGGGAACTCCGCCTCGGCCAGGCGTTCGGCGACCGGGGCCAGATCCTCGGCGCTCTGCCCGGCCAGGGGGTCCAGGTACAGCGGGTCCTCCCGGAGCCCCTCGGTGATCCGGTCGACCCGGACGGTGTCGGCGACGTAGGGCGGGGTGGCCGGCGGCAGCTCCCCCACCTGCTCCTCGTCGCGGGGCAGAGTGGCGGTGTTGAGGTGGATCAGGGAGGCGGCCATGACCACGACACCGATGGCGGGCGCCGCGAACCGGGCCGACAGCAGCGCCCGGTCCCCGGGCGGCCTCCCGGTGAACCCGGCCCGGGCTGCCCGTTTGCGCCGCCCGGAGCGGATCGCCCCGAAAGCCACGGCCAGTGTGACCGTCATCCCGAGGACCAGCCCCGCGGTCTCACCGAGCCGGGCCGGGCCGTCCACGGTGTTCAGCTTCAGCGCCTGGATCCGGTGATCCAGCCACCAGGAGATCGGGCCCAGCACGTACCAGCCGCCGGTGTACCCGGCGGCGTACCGCTCGTTCAACTCGGGGTCCAGAGCCATGTCCACCAGAGCGTGCGCCTTGGCGTCGATGGGTGTGTAGAGGGTGACCACCCGCTCCAAGGAGAGCATCGTGGCCGCCCGGTCCACCGGCACGTCCACCTGCCTGGGGATCGCGTGCGTCGAGGAGCCCGTCGGTCGCAGGTAGACGTAGACGCCGGGGCGGCCCACCCGGTCCTGCACCGCGGCGAGGAAGTCGTCGGCCGAGGTCGCGACGCCCGGGAAGGGGCTGGCCAGGACGTAGTAGGGGGTGTCCAGACGGCCGAACGCCTCGTGCAGGCTCGCCTCCAGCTCAGCGACGTCGTAGTCACCGGCGAGGGCGTCGTCGACCACCACGGCCGCGCCCTCGGGTTCCGCCGCCAGGAGTCCGGCGTAGTACTCGCTGGGAGAGGATCTGGGGCTCTCGGGCTCGGCGTGGGCGGGCGCGGCGCAGAGCAGCACGAGCGCGGCCATCAGCAGCGCCGTCAACGGCACCGTCAGTGGCCCTACCGTCGGCACCGTCGAAAGCGTGCGGGTGGAGGACATCGGGACGACCTGTTCGTGGTGGGACTTTCGTGGTGGTGCTGGTTCGGCGCTGCTGTTGTGATGCCGGGACAGGGCTATCGGTTTGCGCCCCGAGCGTCTTCTCCCCGGTGGTCACCGCGCAGGACGCGGTCGACCAGGTCCGCGCGCAGGGCGCCGTAACCGGTGGCCGCCCACACGCTCTCGGCGGCGGGCACGTCGTAGTAGGGCACCTCGTCGCCCCGGTACCGAGCGGGCAGCACCCGGGGGCGGCTCCGGTCCCGCACCGCTCGGGCGCAGTCGGCGCACAGCGGAACCCGGACGCTGCGGGTCCCCCCGAACTCGCGCCACTCGGTCCGCTGGGTGCGGGTCCCGTGCAGTGGGTTGGCGTAGCAGTGCACGCGCGGTTTCGTGGACCGGGCGCGGCTGCGGGCGATGGCGTCCTCGGCCATGTCCAGCAGGACCAGCACGCCGACCGCGTCGGGCAGGGTGGGTTCGGTGGCCGTCATGCGGTCGTGGACCCGGGCCGCGGCGGCGCGGGCGTCCAGGGCGTGCTGGAGGAGCCGGGTACCGTCCTCCCCCTTGGATTCCGAGCGTAGACGGCCCAGTCGCTCGCCCAGTTCGACCAGGTCCTTGGCGCCCCGATCGACCAGCCGGTCCAGTTCGGCGCGGTCGGCGTTGTCGAACCCCGCGTGCTGAGTGACGGCCAGCGCGGGCATCGAGGGCACCCGGGTGCGGTAGTGACGCCAGCCCAGTCCGGCGGCGAGCAGCAGCGCCAGAGCGGCGACGGAGGGCCACAGCCAACCGGGCGGGGCCGTGCCGCCCTCCTCCTGGTCCTGTGCGCTGTCCGTGGGCGAGGGCTCCGGGGCCGGATACTCCCGCTGCGCGTCGTAGGCGTCTCGGGCGTCCTCGAAGGCGCCCTGGGGGTCGTCGGACAGCGTGGTCTCGACCGAGACCCGGACCACGGTTCGCAGATCTCCGCTGAACTCCGTCGCGTAGGAGGAGGTCAGGGCGCCGTAGTGAGCCGGTTGGCCCTGATCGCCGCCGAAGTCCGTGCCGTACATGCTGCCGTTGTCGAAGACCAGGTAGTGCCCCTGGCCGCCGCCCGAACGGTCGTGGACCAGCGCGGCCAGGGTTTCGGGCTCGCCATCCCAGGTGTCGCCGTCGGCCAGGGGCACCGCGACCACGCGCAGCGGCAGCTCGGAGTCCTCGATGAGGGAGGCGACCTCCTCCTGGGCGTCCTCGGGGAAGGCACTGGCGTAGGCGGGGTCCACATGCACCGGGGATCGGGCCAGGGAGTCGGCGATCGTCTGTGCGGCGTTGTCGCCCTCCTGCGCGGCAACAGGGGCAGCCATCAGGGCCGGCGGCAGAGCCAGGGCCGCGGCGATGAAGGCGGTGGGACTACGCATCACGTTCCTCCAGGATCCCGTCGATGAGGACGCGGTTGGTCGATCCGTAGTTGGTGCGGACCCAGACCCGGTCCAGTTTCAGGTGCGGGACCCACGCGCCGTCCACGCGCACTTCCAGTACGCGGCGGGGCCGGTCGCCGTCGGGGAGGGCGGTGCAGGCCTCACACAGCGGGCGGCGGCCGGGGACGACGAGGACCTGGCCCTGTCGGCGCGCCTGACCGTGCAGCGGGTTGGCCGAGCAGACCGGCCGTCTGCTCCGCTGCACGTCTCCGGCGATCGCGGCGCGCGCCCGCCCGGCCAGGACCGTGGCGCCGAGCAGATCGAGGGCGTCCGCGGGTCGGCGCAGCACCACCAGGGCGGCGTCGGCGTCGCGCATGGCGGCCGAGGGCACCAGCCCTTCCGGGGCCCGCTCCAGCTCCCGGACCATGGCCCGGGTCTCGGCGATCGCGAGCTTGCGCAGGGCGCGTGCGCTCATCCGCGTCCGGGGGCTGCCGCCCTGCCTGCGTACCCGGCGCACGGAGAAGACCACCAGGAAGACAGCGCCGAAGAGCATCCCGGAGAACAGCGGACCCACCACCAGCAGGCAGGGGAAGAAGCCGTCGCCGAAGAAGCGTTCCGAGCGCGGCCCGGGGTCGTACACGTAGCTGTCCGCGAACGGCGGGGCGGCGTCCGGCCGGCCGGGGGCGCTGGGCACCTCCGCCAGTCCGGACAGGGCCGCTTCCAGGGCCAGGGCCGGGGTGGCCTCCTCGATCCCCCTGGTGAGGCGGCTCAGGTCGTAGGGGTCGATGCCCAGCCCGGTGGAGGCGGCGGCAACCTCGACCCGCCCGTCGAAACCCGGCACGGCCACCAGGTAAAGGGTTTCCTCGTCGGTGAGCGCGGCCAGGGCGTGCGCCAGGACCTCGGGGTCCGCCGCGGACTCATCACTCCGGTGCATGGGCACGACCAGGGCGCGGACCGGGAGCCGGGCCTGCTCCAGCTGCTCGGCGGTGGCCGCCAACCCCTCCCGGTCCATCGGGAGCAGCGGTTCGACGTGCAGGGGCGCCGAACCCAGTTCAGTGAGCAGGCGTTCGACGCGGTCGGTGCGGGTGACGTGGGGCGGTTCGGAGCGGGTCTCATCGGAGCCGGCTCTGGTCTCGAACCCGCCCTCGGGCACGCTCATCATGTAGGCGTAGGGTCCGGCCACGCTCAGCCCGCCCAGCAGCAGAGTGACGACCAGTACCCCGGGGACCTCGAAGGCGCCCGTGCGGCCCTCGTGGACCCGCCACCAGATCCAGAAGCCACCCGAGGCGAGCAGGAAGCCCGCGACCAGACCGGTCAGGGTGCCCAGGTTCTCCGCGCCCACGGAGTCGGTGGGGTCGACGTCGTCCAGGAACGCCTCCCAGAAGGCGGCCGCGGCACCCGGTTCGTCGTCCTCGTCCCCGGCGTCCCCGGAGTCCCCCGGGTCAGGGTCGGTCACGGGATCGGCTCCCGAGAGGCGCTCGACGATGACCTGGGCGGTCTCGTCGATCCTGGAGTCGTAGCTGAGCCGGGGGTCGTCGTACAGTCCGCGAAGCATGTCCCGGACCGGCAGGTCGCCACCGCGGACCCGCGCTTCCTGGGAGTAGGCGGATCCGGGACGCAGGTGCACGTACAGGCCGTCCCGCCCGAAGCGGTCGGCCACCGAGGCCAGCACCGAGTCCGTGTCCCAGCCGCCCTGGCCGCCGGGGAAGGGGCTGACGATCACGTGGTAGGGCATGTCCAGGGAGGAGAAGAGCCGGTGCAGCTCCTCCTCCAGCTCGGCCACGTCGTAGTCACCGGCCAGAACGTCGTCGACGACCACCGCCGCGCCCTCGGGGCGTTCGGCGAGCTCGTCCGCGTAGTACTCGGCCGGGGTCGGCGCGCTCTCATACAGCTCGACCGACTCGGGAGAGGGCTCGGCCGAGGCGGCAGGAGCCCCCGCGAGTACGGCGAACACGGCCGCGGCGCACAGCGCCAGGGCCCGTATCGGCAGGTCCGCGAACCGCGGAGGGGGTCCAGTCCTGGGGGACGAGGGCATGCGCCCGAGCATATCCGCACTTTTCAGCCGGACCGGAACCCGGGGAGAGCATTCGGGAACCGATTCCGCCCCTGGTCAACCCCGGTGTTCCCCACGCAGCACCCGCTCCACGAGGTCGCTCTGGAGGGTGCCAAACCCCGTCGCCGCCCACACGCTCCGCTCCGCGGGGACCTTGTAGTAGGGCACGGTGCGACCTCGGTCCCGATCGGGCAGGACGTTGGGGCGTCTCCGTGTGCGCACCGCCTCGGCGCAGTCGGCGCACAACGGTACAGCGGTGACACGGGTACCGCCGACCTCCCGCCAGTCCACCTGCTCGGTGTTGGTCCCGTGCAGCGGGTTCGCGTAACAGTGCACACGCATCTCGGGCGCCTCGCCGCGGCGCCGGGCCACGGCCCGGGCGTGGTGGTCCTCGGCCAGGTCCAGCAGGACCAGGACCCCCACCGACTCCGCCAGGTCGGGGTCCTCCCCCGCCCCGTCGTGGACCCGGCGGGCCGCCGCGTGCGCGTCCAGGGCCCGGCGCAACCGCGGGGTGTTGCGCACTCGCTCTCCGCTTGTGGCCAGGAGCCGGCCCACTTCGGTGAGGCGGTCCTCCGCCCTGGCCCGCAACTCGTTGATCCGGGCCAGATCCGCGTTGTCGAAGGCCGCGTGCTGGCGCAGGGCGGGCAGCGGCGGGAGGGCGTAACGACGCCAGATCAGGAACAGGAGCCCTGTCACGGTCAGGGCGAGCAGCACCCAGGGCAGCGGTGCGGCCCAGGGGCCGGGCGACAGGAAGGATACGGGAAACTCGGGAGAGGTGGGGGTCATGGTCTGCGCAGCAGCTCCTGGGCACGGACGGTGCCGCGCGATCCGTAGGCGTTGGCGGTCCACCGCGCCCTGCGGGGCGAGGCGAAGCCGGAGGGTTCACCCGCCACGTTCGGGTGCAGCGAGTAGTAGCGGAAACGGCTCTCCGGTGTCCGGGGCAGGCACCACGAGCACAGGGCTTCGAGCCTTTGGGGGCCTTTGAACATGTTGGTGTCGCCCAGGCCGGTGGAAGGCCCGTGCAGGGGGTTGGTGTGGCACACCCGGGCGTCGGGGTCCCCGGGGCGGACGCCCAGGCGGCGCAGGACCCGGCCCGAGATGACGAGGGAACCGACCAGATCGATCTCGTCCGGACGCCCGTGGAGCAGTGCCAGGGCCACGTCCGCCTCGCTCAGCGCCCGGAGGGTACGCGGGTCCTCGGCCGGGGCCTCCTCCAGGGCCCGGGCGAGGACCGCGGCCTCCCTGCGTGCCAGAACGGCGAGTCGACGCCGGCGCAACGGGCTCAGGGGGTGGCCCTGACGCTTCTTCGGGTAGCGCAGGCCGAGCAAGGTCCAGAGCAGCACGAGAACCTCGCCACGGAACCACTCCCGGGCGGCCCAGGCAAGCGCACAGGCGTGCAGCCGGGTCCGGGAGACGACCGCGCACACCAGCGGCCCGACCAGGAGAAGGCCGTAGACCAGGCCGGTTCCCAGCGAACCCAGGACAGGGGCCCAAACAGTGTCGGGATTGGCCGACAGGTACAGCAGGGGCGCGGGCAAGAACAGTACGGGCGCGACCGTCAGGCTCCAGGCCGACCGCCGCGGGCTCCACTCGGCCTCGGCCGGAGCGTTCGGGGTCCGGAGCGCGTACCCCCACAGGTCCAGAACGAGAGCGGAACCGGCCACGGCACCGGCCAGCACCCCCAGCAGCAGGGGGTCGTGCGCCGTTCCCGGCACGGCGAGGAACGCCCAGACCAGGGCAGCCGACACCAGAAGGGTGACACGGGGAAAACGGAGCACGTTCAAGAACATAGCGGCACACACGGGGAAGGGCCGCCACCGTCGGTTGGACGGTGGCGGCCCTCGATGCACCGCGCTCACGCCTGTTGGGCGCGGGCGGCGGTCTGGGGAACTACTGCTTGGCGATCAGCTGACGCAGAACGAACTGCAGGATGCCGCCGTTGCGGTAGTAGTCGGCCTCACCCGGGGTGTCGATCCGCACCACGGCGTCGAACTCGACACCGGTGTCGGTGGTGACCTTCACCGTGCTGGGGACGCGGCCCTCGTTGAGCTCGGTGATACCGGTGATGGAGAAGGTCTCCTCGCCGGTCAGGCCGAGGGAGTCGGCGGACTGGCCCTCCGGGAACTGCAGCGGGATGACGCCCATGCCGATCAGGTTCGAGCGGTGGATGCGCTCGTAGGACTCGGTGATGACCGCGCGCACGCCCAGCAGGCTGGTGCCCTTGGCCGCCCAGTCACGCGAGGAACCCGAGCCGTACTCCTTACCGCCCAGGACGACCAGCGGGGTGCCCTGCTCGGCGTAGTTCTGCGCGGCGTCGTAGATGAACGACACCGGCGCGTCGGCCTGGGTGAAGTCGCGGGTGTAGCCGCCCTCGGTGCCCGGCGCAATCTGGTTGCGCAGGCGGATGTTGGCGAACGTACCGCGGATCATCACCTCGTGGTTGCCGCGACGGGAACCGTAGGAGTTGAAGTCGCGACGCTCCACACCGTTGGCCTTGAGGTACTCGGCCGCCGGGGTGCCCGGCTTGATCGCACCGGCCGGGGAGATGTGGTCGGTGGTGACCGAGTCGCCCAGCTTGGCCAGGACGCGGGCGCCGGAGATGTCGGTGACCGGAGCGGGCGTCTGGCCCATGCCCTCGAAGTACGGGGGCTTGCGGACGTAGGTCGAGTCAGCCTCCCACTCGAAGGTGTTGCCGAGCGGCGTGGGCAGCTCGCGCCAGCGGTCGTCACCGGCGAACACGTCCGAGTACGCGGAGGCGTACATGTCGGAGGCGATCGCGGAGTCCATGACCTCCTGGATCTCCTCGGCGGTCGGCCAGATGTCGGCCAGGTAGACGGGCTTGCCGTCGCTGCCGACACCCAGGGGCTCGGTGGTGATGTCGATGTCCATCGACCCGGCCAGCGCGTAGGCGACCACCAGCGGCGGCGAGGCCAGGTAGTTCATCTTCACGTCCGGGTTGATCCGGCCCTCGAAGTTACGGTTGCCCGACAGGACCGCGGAGACCGCGAGGTCGTTGTCCTGGACCGCCTGCGAGATCTCCTCGGGCAGCGGGCCCGAGTTGCCGATGCAGGTGGTGCAGCCGTAGCCGACCAGGTTGAAGCCCAGCTTGTCCAGGTACGGGGTCAGGCCGGAGCGCTCGTAGTAGTCGGTGACGACCTTGGAGCCCGGGGCCATGGAGGTCTTGACCCACGGCTTGCGGGACAGACCCTTGTCGACCGCCTTCTTGGCCAGCAGGGCGGCGCCCAGCATGACCGAGGGGTTCGAGGTGTTGGTGCAGGAGGTGATCGCGGCGATGACAACGGCGCCGTGGTCGATCTCGGTCTCGGTACCGTCGGCCATGGTGACCTTGACGGACTTGTGCGGGCGGGCGCCGTTGGCGGACTGGGCCGGAGCGTCGGAGGCCGGGAAGGACTCCTCGCCCGCCTCGTCGGCGTCGTCGGAGACGTAGTCGCTGATGTCGTGGCGCCAGGTCTGCTTGGCCGCCGACAGCGCGATGCGGTCCTGCGGGCGCTTGGGACCGGCGATGGAGGGGACGACCTCGGCGAGGTCGAGCTCCAGGTACTCGGAGAACTCGGGCTCGACGGCCGGGTCGTGCCAGAAGCCGTTGGCCTTGGCGTAGGCCTCGGTCAGGGCGACCTGCTGCTCGGAGCGGCCGGTCAGGCGCATGTACCGGATGGTCTCGTCGTCGACCGGGAAGATCGCGGCGGTGGAACCGAACTCCGGGCTCATGTTGCCGATGGTGGCGCGGTTGGCCAGCGGCACCGAGGCGACGCCCTCGCCATAGAACTCGACGAACTTGCCGACCACACCGTGCTTGCGGAGCTGCTCGGTGATGGTGAGCACGAGGTCGGTCGCGGTGGTGCCGGGCTTGAGCTGGCCCTTGAGCTTGAAGCCGACCACGCGCGGGATGAGCATGGAGATCGGCTGGCCGAGCATGGCGGCCTCGGCCTCGATGCCACCGACGCCCCAGCCCAGGATGCCCAGGCCGTTCTGCATCGTGGTGTGCGAGTCCGTACCGACACAGGTGTCGGGGTAGGCCTGACCCTTGCGGTCCATCGTGACCCGCGCGAGGTGCTCGATGTTGGCCTGGTGCACGATGCCGGTGCCGGGCGGGACGACCTTGAACTCGTCGAAGGCGGTCTGGCCCCAGCGCAGGAACTTGTAGCGCTCGTAGTTGCGCTCGTACTCGATCTCGACGTTGCGCTCGAAGGCGTCGGGGCGACCGAAGAGGTCGACGACCACGGAGTGGTCAATCACCAGCTCGGCGGGGGCGAGCGGGTTGATCTTGTCCGGGTCACCGCCCATGTCGCGGACGGCCTCGCGCATGGTGGCGAGGTCGACGACACAGGGGACCCCGGTGAAGTCCTGCATGATCACCCGCGCGGGGGTGAACTGGATTTCCTGGCTGGGCTGCGCCTTGGCGTCCCAGTTCCCCAGAGCCGTGATGTGCTCGGCGGTGACGTTCGCACCGTCCTCGGTCCGGAGGAGGTTCTCCAGCAGCACCTTCAGGCTGTAGGGAAGTCGGTTGTAGCCCTTGACGGCATCCAACCGGAAGATCTCATACGACTCGTCGCCAACGCGCAACGTGTCACGGGCGCCGAAGCTGTTCGCGGACACGGTGTCTGCCTCCTGATCTCGCCACTTTGTCCCCAGCATCCTCCCCCATGGGATGGACGCGGGACCTACTGAGGCCGCCCTAACCGGATCACCGGGGCACGGGGTTCACGGGTGAACACTCCCGCCGCCTCCATCATCCTTCAGGGCCGCTTTGACCTGCGACGACGCCACATCGTCG
Organism: Nocardiopsis valliformis DSM 45023; assembly: GCF_000340985.1. Classification (NCBI taxonomy): domain Bacteria; kingdom Bacillati; phylum Actinomycetota; class Actinomycetes; order Streptosporangiales; family Nocardiopsidaceae; genus Nocardiopsis; species Nocardiopsis valliformis. The sequence continues at coordinate 43,963 of NZ_ANAZ01000012.1, read as the reverse complement.
CGGGTCGCGACCCGCAGGCCGCGGACGTCCGAGGGTCCGGGGCGCGGCGCCGAAAAGCGGTCGACCTCACACACCCGAACCGGGAGCGGGTCGGGGGGAACCCCGCTGTTATCTTGACGTCAAGTTATCTAACTTGTATCTCGATATCAAGTTATCGGGTGGGCCCCCAGCCCCCGCGGGCACCCCCGATACTCGGCCCCTTTCAATCCGATCCTGCCCGACGGCTCAGTCCAGCTGCGGGACCACCGACGAAGCCACCAGCTCCAGGTGGTCCAGGTCAGACATGTCCAGGACCTGCAAGTACATCCTCTCAGCACCCGCCTCGCCGAACTGGCCGATCCGGTCCACGATCTCGTCGGGGCTGCCGGCCAGACCGTTCTGGCGCAGCTCCGACACCTCGCGACCGATCCGGGCGGCCCGCTTGGACACCTCGGCCTCGTCGCGCCCCGCGCACAGGACCTGGGCCGCCGAGTACACCATCGGCACGGTACGGCCGGACGCCCGCACGGCGTCGGCCGTACGGTCGAAGGCCTTCTCCGTGTCCTCCAGCGAGGAGAACGGCACGTTGTACTCGTCGGCGAACTTCGCCGCCAGCCGCGGGGTGCGTTTCAGGCCGGTACCTCCGATCAGCACCGGCGGACGCGGCCCCTGCTGTGGTTTGGGCAGTGCCGGCCCCTCCGCCAGCCGGTAGTGCCTGCCCTCGTAACGGAAGGTGTCCCCCACCGGGGTGGACCACAACCCCGTGATGATGTCGAGCTGCTCCTCGTAGCGGTCGAAACGTTCGCGCGCGGAGTCGGGGAAGGGGATCCCGTAGACCGCGTGCTCCTGCTCGAACCAGCCCGCGCCGAAGCCGAACTCGACCCGGCCGCCGCTCATCCGGTCGACCTGGGCGACGGAGATGGCCAGCGGCCCCGGGTGGCGGAAGGTCGCCGCAGTCATCAGGGTGCCCAGCCGGATTCGGGAGGTGTCCCTGGCCAGACCGGCCAGGGTGATCCACGCGTCAGTGGGTCCGGGGAGCCCGCTGACGTGGTCGCCCATGGAGAGGTAGTGATCCGAGCGGAACAGGGCGTCGAAGCCCAGATCCTCGGCGGCTCTGGCAATGGCGAGCTGGTCCTCGTAGGTGGCCCCCTGCTGGGGCTCAAGGAAGATCCTCAGGCGCATACGCCCCAGTTTCTCCCACTCCACCGGCCTTTCCGAAACCGCCGCGCGGGTACCGTGGAAAAGCCGTGGTCAGCGCCGGGGCCACAGGTGGACAAGACCGGTGCGACGCCAACACGCCGCCCGGGCAAAGTCTGGTCGACAGCGCGCAGAACCGCGCCCCCACCCGCAGAACCGTTCCGCCGCACCCTCGCGATAGCAGTCCACGTGAAGCTTCTCCGCCGCGCACGACGCCGCGTCCCCGTCTACGGACCCGACAGCACCGACACCGTGCTGCTCTCCTCCGTGGCCGCCGGGGAGACCGACGCTCTGGAGATCCTGCACCGGAGGCACGCACCCTGGCTGCGCGCCCGTCTGCGCTACCGCTGTTCCGACCACGACCAACTCGACGCCGCCCTCCAGGAGACCTTCCTGGCGGTGTGGCGCAGCGCCGGGTCCTACACCCCGCGCCCGGGCGACGACGACGCCGGGGCCTGGCTGTGGACCATCGCTATCCGCCAACTCATCTCACAGCTGCGCAAACGCTCCAACCGGTGGATCGCCGAGAGTGAACCCGAACCGTACGAGACCATCGGCGACGCGTCCGCGGAGGACACCGTGCTGCTCAACATCGAGCACGGCCCGCTGGGCGCCGCCCTGCACGACCTCTCCCCCGAACTGCGCTCCGCGATCCAGGCCACCGTGCTCGACGGCCTGACCGTGCGGGAGGCGGCGGAGATCCTCCAGATACCCGAGGGAACCGTGAAGACACGGGTCATGCGCGCCAAGGCGCGGCTACGGGAGGCATTGACCACATGAGCACGAGCTGGCACCTGACCCACGACCAACTCCACCAGTACGCGAACCACACCGCCGACGGCGTCACCGCCATGTCCGCCGAAGCCCACCTGACCCACTGCGCCCGCTGCCGTTCCCTGCTGCCCGCAGACGAGGCCTGGCTGGACCGCAGCTGGGCCGACCTGCGCGACGTGGTCGACCAGCCCCGGCGCGGCCCCGTCGAACACCTGCTGACCGCGATCGGCCTGCACGAGAGCACCGCCAAGCTGCTGGCTGCCACACCGCAGCTGTACCGCGCCTGGCTGACCGCCACTGTGCTCGTCCTCGTCATGGCCCTGACCGTGGCGCACGAGCTGCCGCGCGGCTCGCTGCTGTTCGCCTTCACCGCGCCGATCGTCCCCCTGATCGGGGTGGCCCTGGCCTACGGCCGGGGCGTGGACCCCGCGCACAGCCTCACCTCGGTGACCCCCCTGTCCGGGTACCGGCTGCTGTTCATACGCACCGCCGCCGTGCTGGTGCCCGCGCTAACGTTGTGCACCGCGGCGGCGTTCCTGATGCCCTCGGTCTCCACCCTGCGGGAGGCGGTCTTCTGGCTCCTGCCCGCGCTGGCCATGGTCGCCGGGTGTCTGGCGCTCAGCCAGTGGATGTCGCCGAGCACCGCCGGGGGCCTGGTCGGCGCCGGCTGGCTGCTCGCACTGGCCCTGCTGGGCGCCGCCGACAGCCTCGACCCGTTCGTGCTGTTCGCCCCCACCGCCCAGGTCGTGTGGGCCGCCGCGCTCACCCTGCTGGTCGGAGTTCTCCTGATCAGATTGAGGGCCGCGTGAGCACCGGGAACGACATCAGCGACAGCGGAGTGGGCGGTGGCGGGGCGGGCGGTCCGGGCACGGCCCGGGTCAGCGTGCGCGGACTGGTCCGCAGCTACGGGACCCGCCGGGCCCTGGACGGGATCGACCTGGACCTGGGCCCGGGGGTGACCGGCCTGCTGGGCCGCAACGGAGCGGGCAAGACCACCCTGATGCGCTGTCTGGCGACCGATCTGGAGGCCACCGGCGGCCGGGTGCGAGTGTTGGGCCGCGACCCGGAGCGGTCGGCCGAGCGCACCGAGATCCGCCGGCGGATGGGCTACCTGCCCCAGTTCCCGTCCTTCTACCCGCACTTCACCGTGTTCGGCCTGCTGGACTACATGGCGGTCCTCAAGGAGCTGGGCGGGCGCCGCGAACGCCACGAAGAGGTCCGCCGAGCCATGCGCGAGGTCGACCTGTACGACCGCAGACACAGCAGGATCCGCCGACTGTCCGGGGGAATGCGCCAGCGCCTGGGACTGGCCGCGGCCCTGCTCGGCGGCCCCGAACTCCTGCTGCTCGACGAACCCACCATCGGGCTGGACCCCGAACAGCGCATCCGTTTCCGCGACCTGGTCTCCGAGCTAGCCGTTCACAGCACCGTGGTGCTGTCCACCCACCAGATCGAGGACGTGTCGGCGCTGTGCCGCAGGGTGCTGTGCCTGGACCAGGGCCGGGTGATCTTCGACGGCACCCCCGGGGAACTGGTCGCCCGGGCCCGGGGCAGGGTGTGGGAGCAGGGTTCGCGACCCGCCGAGGGTGTGACCTCCTGGCGACTGGCGGACGGCCGCTACCGGGTGCTGGTACCGGAGGGTGTCGGCAACCCGGACTCGACGGAGCGCGTCCCGGTGGAACCCTCGCTGGAAGACGCCTATCTCCTGCTCACCGGCGCACGGGGCAGCGTCCGGTGAGTCGCTTCTGGACCTTCTGGGGGCTGACCCGGTTCAACTTGCGGCACATGCTGTCGAGCCCGGTCTTCTTCGTCGGTGTGCCCCTGACGCTCCTGTTCCAAGGGGCGACGTCCTACGTACCGAGTGTTCCGACGGCGACCGACCTCTACCACGAGTCCTCGATGAACGCCATGAGCGTGGCCGCGATCATGTTCGTGGTCACGAGCTTCCCCGCGCTGCGCGAGGTGCGACACTCGACCGATCTGGCGCTTCCCCTGGCCGCGCGCACCCGTCTGTTGTCGTTGTCGCTGGCGGCCGTGGCCCTCACGTCAGCGTGCACGGGGCTCCTGGTCGCCGCTTACCTGCTACGTGCACCGCTCCCGGTCTCCGGTGTGATGAGTCCGTTCACCCTTGCCGGTGTCCTCATGTCCAGCTGGTTCGGCCCCCTGGCAGCGGTGGCCTCTGCGGCCTGGACGCGCTCCTTCGCGCCCCTGATCCTGTTCATCATGCTCATCCCGACCTACCTGCTGTACTCGTTCACGGCCATGGGCAGCAGGGCGGACGTCATCGTCTCGCGCATGAGCTGGGTCGTCTCCTCGGCGATGGTTCCCTTCCAGATGCCCAACCCCGGAGTGACCCTCCTCGGCCTGCTGTACCTGGCGTACGCCGTCCTGCTGACAGCCGCCCTCGTCTGCCTGGCCATGGTCAGGAAGAGCTCAGGCCGGGGTCTGCGGCCGGTCCCGCTGGGCGTGAGCCTACTGCTGGTGGTGGCGATCACCGGGACAGTCGCGCACGGGAACAGGACCTACACCTACGAGTCAGACATCTCGTTCGACCAGCTGCACGGTGCGGAAGCCCCCTCATGCCGCACGAGGGACGGGGTGGCCTACTGCCCCCTGCCCGGCTACGAGTCGTGGGTGGCCTACTGGCACGCCGCACTGTCCCCCGTCCTGGATCGGGTGCCCGAGCGGGAGCGCCACCGTCTGCTCGCGGTGTGGCAGACGGGCAGCGGTATGCGCAACGACCTGGACCTGGCACCCCCCGCACAGTCGATCATCGTCGGTGAGTACTGGGAGACGGACCAGCCCTACTCCGCCAACCTCGTGGTGGCCGACGCCGCCGCGTTACTGGTCGGCTTGCCCCTGTTCCCAATGGACGCGTACCCATGCGGTGCGAGCGGTCAGTCCCGACTGGTGGTGGCGGCATGGCTGGCCGCCGCCGACGAGCAGAGTCCCTGGGAGGAAAAGGTCTTCACCGCGGACAACATGCTGCTGAGCTTCAACCCCGCGCCGGAGGACCTGGCCCTGGCACACGCCCTCCTCGACATGCCCGGGGAGCGGGTCGGGTCGGTGGTGGACGAGCACTGGGACACCGTGACCTCCCCGGAGACCGGGGCCGGCGTACTGGCGGACCTGTTCGACCTACCCGCCCCCGGGGAACCGGGTTTTCCGGAGCCGGACTGGGAAACGAGTTACTGGACCGAGGAGGAGATCGACGAGTGGTGGGGCGAGCCCCTTCCTGTGTGCTCCTGAGCCCCGCGCGCCCCGGCTCACGGCATTCCCGCACGGGGCGCTAATGTGGGGGCGTGAACTATTACTGGCACAAGGTCCTTCCGCCGCTGTGCGCCTGACCGGGCGCACCCGCTGACCTTCCCGGACTCCACGGCCCCACCGCCACGGTGAGCGGCCGTGTCCGTCGTGCGCCCGGCAACAGACCGTTTCCCAGGCGTCAAGACGGAAAGCACGAACGTGCCAGAACACACCACTCCCACGGTCGCGCAGCGGCCGAACCCCACCCTGACCCGCCTCACCAGCGGCCCGTTGCCGATCCTCGGCGCCGCCGTCCTGTGGGGCACCACCGGCACCGCCAGTTCCTTCGCGCCCGCCGGCGCGCACCCGGCCGCGATCGGTTCGGCCGGGCTCGTTCTCGGCGGGATCCTGCTGTTCCTGGTGGGCCGGGGCTCCACAGCCTCCCTTCTCACCGGCTCCGACACCCGCACCCGTGCCCGTACATGGGGCATCCTCCTGCTGGGCGCGGTCGCGGTCGCCGGGTACCCGCTGTCCTTCTACCCGGCGGTGGCCAACGCCGGGGTGGCAGTCGGCACCGTGATCACCCTGGGCAGCGCACCGGTCTTCTCCGGGCTGCTGGCATGGTACGTGGACCGCACCCGGCCCAGCGCACGGTGGGCGGCGGCGACCGTCGCCGCCGTGCTCGGCTGCGCGGTGCTGGTCCTGGGCCCCGACCTCACCGGAACGCCGACCCCGGTGAACTCCCTGGGCGTGGTCCTGGCCCTGGTCGCGGGGTTCTCCTACTCGCTGTACGCGATCATCGCCGAGAAGCTGATCCGGCGCGGACACACCTCGGGTGCGGTCATGGGCACGATGTTCGCGGGCGGCGGCGTCCTCGTGCTGCCCGTGGTGCTGGCCACCGGAGCCGCGTGGTTGGCCACGGTCAACGGCGCCCTGGTAGCGCTGCATCTGGCCCTATTCACGGTGTTCCTGGCGTACTGGCTGTTCGGCCGGGGCCTGCGGCACACCCCGGCCGCCACCGCGACCACCCTCACCCTGGCCGAACCCGCAGTGGCGGCGGTCCTGGGCGTGGCTCTGGTGGGTGAGCGCCTCCCCCTGGTCTCCTGGTCCGGCCTGGTCATCCTGGCCCTGGGCCTGGCCGTCCTGAGGGTGCCGCTGCCGAGGCGCTTCCAGCACACCCGCCGCTGACCGAACGGGGGGCGCCACGGGGTTCCGGGGCGCCACCCACTGCGAGTCCGGTCCGGTCAGCCGACCTTCACTCAGAAGCCGCGACCGAACATGGTCTCGGTGAACTGGCCCGCGTGGGCGAGGATGGTGACGGTGACCTTCTGCGCCGAGGTGACGAAGTCGTTGGCGATGATGCCGCCGCCGGAGTCGGTCACCTCCCAGTAGGCGTCGGTGAACAGCCCCTCGCCGAAGATGGTCGCCTCGTAGGTGCCCGGTTCGATGTCCTCACCGACCACGCAGTAGGGGTCACACGTGGCCCCGGAGAAGCCGCCCTCCAAGCGGGTGATCATCGGTTCGACCTCGTCGAGGGGTTCGAAGCCGAGCACCTCGAAGGCGTGGTGGACGACGTCACGGGCTCCGTCTCCGGGCAGTGCTCCGACCTGCGGGACGACGCATCGGCTGACCCTCAGGAACGCAGAAGGCCCGGGACCGCTGACGGTCCCGGGCCTTCTGCCCGGTTCTAGGCGTCCTGCTCGGCCAGCTCGGCCTCGGCGGCCTCGCGGTGGCGGCGGGCCAGCTTGACCGGCTCCAGGACGGCGACCATCTCGACGTGGTGGGTCATCGGGAAGGCGTCGAAGGCGCGCAGACCCACCAGGCGGTAACCGGAACGGCCGAACTCGGCGAGGTCGCGGGCCAGGGTCGCCGGGTCACAGGAGACGTAGGCGATCCGGCGCGGCTTCATCCCCGCCACCTTGCGGACAACCTCGACACCGGCACCGGCGCGCGGCGGGTCGAGCGTCACGACATCGGCGCGCACGTCGGCCCACTCGCGCATCTGCTTGGCCACGTCGGCGCGCTCGACGCGCACCTGCGGCAGGTCCTTCAGGTTGTACTGGGCGTCGCGAACGGCGTGCTCCCCGTTCTCCACGCCCATCACACGGCCCTCGGCGCCCACGGCCTCGGCGAGCGCGCCGGTGAACAGGCCCGCACCGCAGTACAGGTCCAGGGCGGTCTCGCCCGGCTTGGGCTCCAGGCCCTCGATGACGGCGGCGCTCAGGGTCTCACCCGCGGCCGGGTGAACCTGCCAGAACCCGCCGGCGCCGACCCGGTACTCGCGACCGGCCACGTCCTCGCGCACGCCCTTGCGGCCGCGCACCGACTGCACCCGGCCGCCCTTGAAGCGGCGCAGCACGGCGCTGGAGGCCTTGAGCTCAGGCAGCTCGCCCAGCTTGGCGGTGGTGGGGGTGACCACGATCGCGCGATCGGCGCGGGTCGTGGAGGCTACGGCCTCCACGTCCCTGATGTTCTCCCACTTGACCTCGGTGACGCCGAGTTCGGTGACACCGGGGTGGGCGATCAGGCACTTGTCGACCGGCTCGATGTCGTGGGAACGGTGGCGGCGCAGACCGGCGTTTCCGTCCTCGTCCACGGAGAAGCGCACCCGGGTGCGCCAGCCCAGGCCGTCGGGGGTGCCGGGCAGCTCCTCGACGACCACCTCGCGGTCGATCCCGGCGATCCGGCTCAGCTGGTCGGTGACGACCTTCGCCTTCATCCGGCGCTGGGAGTCCAGACTGGCGTGCTGCCAGTCGCAGCCGCCGCACATACCGGGGCCGGAGAACACACACGGCGCCTCGACCCGGTCCGGGGAGGCGGTGAGGACCTCGACGGCCTCGCCGCGCAGGAATCGGGTGGTCTGCTCGGTGACGCGGACCCGGACCCGCTCCCCCGGCAGGGCGTGGCGGACGAAGACGACCTGGTCGTCCAGGCGGCCCACACACCATCCCCCGTGGGCGACGTCGTCCACGGTCAGTTCGATCTCGTTGCCCACACGTGTCATGGCGGTGTCCTCAGCTGGTTGGGTCGGAATTCCGGGTGACCCTGCGCGCACAGCCACCAACCGACCCCAATCTACCGGTCTTCGGGCACCACACGTGCTGGTCCGAGCACTGTGCGGCCGGGGCGGTCACGTGCTTGGAGGTGTTGTGTGTCAAGGTGGAGCTGTCGGGGCACGTGAGCGACTCCGTGCCCGCGGGGTGGAGAGCTAGCTCGACGGGAGTTCGGACGAGGTGCACATCGTGATCATGGGGTGCGGCCGTGTGGGTTCCACACTGGCGCACACGCTGGTGGACCTGGGGCACACGGTGGCGGTGATCGACCAGGACCCCGAGGCGTTCCGTCGGCTCCACACCACCGTGGCCAAACACGCCGTCCGCGGAGTGGGGCACGACCGCGAGGTCCTGCTCAGCGCCGGCATCGACCGCGCGGCGGCCTTCGCCGCGGTCAGCAACGGCGACAACTCCAACATCATCGCTGCCCGGGTGGCCCGCGAGGCGTTCGGGGTGCAGAACGTGGTGGCGCGGATCTACGACCCCCGCCGGGCCGAGGTCTACCAGCGCCTGGGCATCCCCACCGTGGCGACCGTGCGCTGGACCGCCGACGCCATCCTGCGCCGGGTGGTGCCCGGCGACGACCAGCTCACCGCCGCGCCGGAGTGGCAGGACGCCTCGGGCAGCCTGACCATGAACGAACTCAGTCTGCCGGAGCGCTGGGCGGGTCGGACCGTCGCCGAGCTGGAGGCCGATTCCCCGCTGCGCGTGGTCTATCTGGTGCGGGAGGGCCGTATCGCGCTGGCCCGCTCCGAGGAGACCCTCGTGGCGGGCGACGTGCTGCACGTGGTGGCGCACAGCCGGGAGATGGGCGACCTGGCCAAACGGCTGGACCAGGGTCACGAGGACGAGACGGGGCGTGGGTGAGATGCGGATCGCCATCGCGGGAGCCGGGAGCGTGGGCCGCTCCATCGCCACGGAACTAGCGGGCAGCGGACACGACGTCCTGCTGATCGACCGGGACACCCGGGCCATCGGTGTCGACGATCTCCCCCAGGTGGAGTGGCTGCTCGCCGACGCCTGTGAACTGGCCACCCTGGAGGACGCCCGACTGGGCGACTTCGACGTGGTCATCGCGGCCAGCAGTGACGACAAGGTGAACCTGGTCGTGTCCCTGCTGGCCAAGACCGAGTTCGGGGTGGAGCAGGTGATCGCCCGGATCAACGATCCGGACAACGAGTGGCTGTTCAACGACTCCTGGGGGGTGGACCTGGCGGTCTCCCCGCCCCGGCTGATCGCCGACCTGGTGGACGGGGTCACCGAAGAGGAGGACTACGTCGAGGAGGGCACCCTGCCGCCCCTGCCCGGCGCGGAGATCGCCGAGTCGGTGCTGCCCGCCGCCAGCCCGTTCGCGGGCAGCCTCGAGAGCGAACTGACCGGCGCGCTGCCCGAGGGCGTGGCCCTGGTCGCGGTGCTCGGCCCGGGCGGGGTTCGCCCTCCCGACCCCCAGCGGACGCTGTCCGTGGGCAACACGGTGGTCTTCCTGGCCGAACCGGAGGCCCTGGGCCCCCTGGAGGAGCTGCTGGGCCCGGCGGACAGCACCGTTCCCGATGATGCTGAGGGCCCCGAGGGTTCCGGGACCGCTGAGGAAGCCGCGTCCCCGGGGCCGAGGCCTGAATGATCGGTCTTACTGATCCCGCTGGTCGGACCCGGCCTGACCGGTGTCCGCGGCCGTGCCGTCCTTGGTCGCACCGGCCTCGGTGACCCCGTTCTCCAGGGGGGTGCGGCCGCGGGCCAGGATCCACACCATGCCCGCGAAGGCCGCCACCTGGAGCGGCCAGCCCATGGCGACCTTGGACAGGCCCAGCAGGGCGAAGGTGTTGGCCCACTCGTTGGACGCGGCCAGCCAGAGCGGGTACTGCACCACGACCCGGATGACGCACGGCAGCACCAGCAGCCAGGTCAGGCGCGAGGCCAGCTTGACCACGGCCGGGTTGCTCCGCCAGGAGGTGAAGTCCTCCTTGTTCCCGATGAACGGGCCGATCATCAGGCCGATCGCGGGCCAGCGCACCAGCACCGAGATACTCAGCACCACCGCGTAGACCGCGTTGTAGATGATGCCGGGCAGGAAGGCGTCCTCGGCGTTGCCGCTGCGCATCGCGAAGACCGCGGCCAGGCCGATACCGAAGAGGCTGGTGATCACGTACTGCACCGAGGAGCGCTGCACCAGCCGGAGCACGCCCAGGAGCAGGGCCGCGCCCACACCGAGCATGATCGAGAGCCGCAGCTCGGAACTGGCGATGTAGGAGATCGTGAAGGTCAGGGTGGGGATGGCCGTCTCGACCATGCCGCGCTTGCCGCCCAGGGCCTCGGCGAGCTTGGTCCGGACCAGCGCCTCGACCGTTCCCTCGGTGACGACGGGGCCGCTGCCCGCCCGGCCCTCGTCGGCCTGGGCCGCTTCTTCGGAGGCCCGCTGCTGCTCAGTCATCCCGCTCCTGGTCCCGTCTCGCCGTGCGGCCGTCTGCGGCCGCCAGCCATGATGCACCACCCTATGCGACCTGTCACAGCCGGGGAGTGGCGTTCCGCGACGCCGGCGGCCTTCCCCGCACCGCCTTGTCCCGCTTCGTCTGCCAATGCGGCGTGCGACTTCTCACCCCGCTCTCACCCCGCTCTCACCCCGGACACTAGCTTTGTGTCGGCGCTCTTCCGTACGCTGGCGGCCCGCCCGCTTTCGTGAGGAGCCCGTGTGAAGACCAGCAGGATGGAAGAGCCGCACGAGGAGCACCTGCGCTTCGCGCTCGCCCTGGACCCGGAGCTGGTCGAGGAGAAGGCCTCCCACGTGTGGTCGCCCTACTCGGTCGGGGCCGTGCTCGGTCTGCTGGCCACCGGTGCGGGCGGCGACACCCTGCGTGAGCTGGCGGCCCTGGTCGCCCCGGCCGGTTCCGGCCCCGCGGGGCACCTGGACGCCCTGAACGCCGCGGTCGAGGCCGTCGACGGGCTGGATCTGGCCACCCTCAACGGCCTGTACGTGCCCGCCGACCTTCCGCTGAGCACCGAGTTCGAGGAGCGGGTTGGCGCCCAGGCCGACGCCGAGGTGGACCGGGTGGACTTCCGCCGTGACGCCGAGGGGGTGCGCACGAAGGTCAACGACCGGGTCTCGCAGGTCACCCAGGGGCTGATCCCCGAGCTGCTCTCGCCGGGCACCGTGCACCCCGACGTTCGCCTGCTCCTGGTCAACGCCCTGTGGGTGAAGATGGTGTGGACCGAGCCCTTCGAGGCGGCCCAGACGCGCGAGCGCGCCTTCCACGCTCCGGGCGGCACCCACCGCGTCCCGACCATGCGGCGCACCGGGCGGATGACCCACGCCGAGCACGGAGGGCTGCGGATGGTCACCCTGGAGGGCGAGCACGGGCTGGCCCTAGACGTGATCATTCCCGACTCCTCCGGCGCCGAGCGGGCCGACGCCCCGCCCCTCACTCCCGAAGCACTGCGAGGCCTCTACAAGGCACGCAGGCAGGAGGAGGTGAGCCTGGCCCTGCCGCGCTTCGCCGTGGAGACCGAGACCGCGCTGCTCGAACCCCTGGCCACCACCCCCGCGCACGTGCGCACCCTGGCCACCGACGCCGCCGACTTCGGCGGGATCAGTGCCGAGCCGCTCAAAGTCGACGCCATCGTGCACCAGGCCGTGTTGCGCGTAGACGAGAAGGGCGCGGAGGGTGCCGCCGCCACCGCCGCCGTCATGGTGATGTCGGCCGTGATCCCGCCCAAGCCCAAGGAGTTCCTGGTGGACCAGCCCTTCCGGTTCGTGCTGCGCCGCCGGGGCGCGATCCTGTTCACCGGCCGGATCACCGACCCCGTCGACCCGGGCCCCGCTTCCTGAGCCAGACGGTGAGCGGGCGCTCACCTCGCGGCCCAGGTCTGTTACACCCCCAGCCGGGCAGGACCCTGGACTGTCAGGAAGTCTCCAGGAAGGTGGCGGTGATCTCGGTCAGGGCCTCGTGAGCCTGGGCGTCGGTGAGGTCAGGTTCCTCGTCGCCCGCCTGGTCGCCGTAGGCGCCGAACTGGGCGTGGTTCATACCCTCGATCACCTCGATGACAGCGTTCTCGGGCAGATTGGGTCTTCGTTCTTCGACCTCGTCGGGGATGAGCACGCCGTCACGGCCGCCCGCCACCGACAGCACTCTGAGGTCGTCGCGGTCGGCGAGGTCAGCGCTCTCGATGGCGTAGGAGGCCCACAGGACCAGCCCCGCCCACTCGACGGCACCCTCCCCGGTACCCAGGTGCTGGGCGGCGAAGGCCCCGCCCATGGAGTGCCCGCCCAGATACCACTCGGAGATCTCCGGTGCCACCTCGACCGCGCTCTCGGCTCGGGCGGAGTCGAGCAGGGCGAGGTTGAGGCGCAGGTCGGGCAGGACCACCGTGACCCCGGTCCGGGCCACCACCGGGGCCCAGACGGCCACGTAGGCGTCAGCCTCCACACGCGCCCCCGAGTAGAAGACCATTCCGGTTCCCGAGGGGGCCTCGGCCGGGGCGAGCACTAAAGCGCCGTCCCGGCGCTCCACGAGGACGGACGGGTTTTCCCCGGCCGCTGCCAGGGGTCCGGGTTCGGCCCGGTGCGGGGTGAGCGCCCAGGCCAGAAAGGCTGTCCCGGCGACCAGTACCAGCGCCATGAGCACGGCCAGCGTCCACAGCAGGACCCGCACGCCCCTGCTCCGGCCCCGGCGTGCTCCCCCGCCACCGCTTCTGGTCATGTCCGCCCTTCCGGGGCTCGGGCTCCGGAAGCTCCCGGAGCCGTGGAGAGACAGCGCACCGCGGACACGACGCGCTCAGGTACTGCCGCCCCCGGCACGGCCGGGTATCGGGCCCCGGCCACCGGGGATCAAGTGTCGAAGACCTCGAAGGAGGTGGCCAGCGGTACGCCCGCCCACTCCCCCGAGCTCACGGCACCTTCCCGCAGGAAGGTCTTCTGATCGAAGCCGTCCAGGTTGGCCAGGTACACCTCGTGCGCGTCCAGGGACGCGATGCCGGCGGCGAGGTTCTCTTCGCTCAGCTCCACGAAGTGGGTGGGGTCCGGTGCGGCGCCGAAGGCCACGAAACGCACACCGTCCCAGGGCTCCCGGCCCTCGACTAGCTGCTCGGTGAACACCCACCGGTTGGCGGCGTCGCGGACCGCGTCCAGCAGGGCCGGGCCCAGGACCCGGTGGTCGGCGTGGTTGAAGAAGCTGCCCCCGCCGAAGTGCTCACGGAAGTTGATGGAGACGATCACGTCTGGTCTGTGCCGGCGGATCGCCCCGGCCAGGGACCTGCGCAGCGGCAGGCCATACTCCAAGGTGCCGTCGGGGAAGTCGAGGAACTCGACCGTGGCCGCGCCCACGGCCTCCGCGGAGGCGCGCTGCTCCGCCATCCGCAGGGGCGCGCACGCCCCCGGATCCATCGAGTCGATCCCCGCCTCGCCCTTGGTCACCAAGAGCTCGACCACGTCCTTGCCCTGCGCGGTCCACCGGTGGATCGCCGAGGAGGCGCCGAACTCCAGGTCGTCAGGGTGGGCCACCACCGCCAGGAGCCGGTCCCAGTCCTCGGGGAGCGGCCGGGGAGCGCTGTTCTGCGTCGTCTGTGCCATGAAACACACAGTACGGAACGGCGCACCCCGGACACGGTTGTCCACAGGCCGTTTCTCCAGAGAGCCCCCGTTTTTCCCGAAAGCCCCCCCGACTTCACCGGGTCCAGCGGGATCCCTCAGGAACCGCTGGGCGCAGGTCCACCCGCGGAGCCGTTGGGCGAGCTGCCCGCGTTGCCGCGCTGAGCGGCCTGCTGAGCGGCGCGCTGCTGGGCGGCGGCGGCCATCTGCTCCTGGATCTTCTTGGGCACCGTGATCTGCAGCAGTTCACTGGGCGGTACCGGCTGATCGCCGCGCACCACCACGATGTTGGCGAAGATCTGTTCGATCTCGGACATCATCTCGGGCTTGGTCGCGCCCTCGCCGCGGATCACGCCGCGCAGCACCCAGCGCGGACCGTCCACGCCGATGAAGCGCACCCGCTGCCCCAGCTGCCTGCCGTCCTCGGTCTTCTTCCCCTTGATGGGGATGAGCGCCTGGAGCTCGGGGCCGAAGGTGCCGTCGTGGTCCTCGGCCTTGCCGCCCTGCTTGGTGACCTGCTCGCGCAGTTCCTCGCGCATCTCGTCCCACAGCCCGGAGGACTTGGGCGCGGCGAAGGGCTGCACCTGCAGCGCGGTCTTGCCGCGCACCAGGGTGACCCCGATGATCTTCTGCTTGTTCTGCTTGTCCTGGGCGACGTTCACCTGGATCTCGGTGCCCTGCTCCATCGGCAGGAGCATGCTGCCCAGGTCCATCCGGCTGGCCTCGGGGGCGTCCTCGGAGGAGTCCCACGGGCCGGTCCGACGGTACTGGTCCTCGTCCTTGACGGGCTGGTCCGAAGCACGCTCCGGCTCGATCTCGTTGTCGAACGAGACCGCGCCGGCGGCACCCTGCCGCTTGGGCTGGGCCTCCGTCTCCGCGGCTCTCTCGGTCTCTTTGTCCCGCTTCTTGCGGCGGCGTCCAAACACGCCTTCACCTCTCCGCTTCTTCCGTAGGTCCCGGGATCACACCGGGGAGTCGGGGGACGTTCACCGCTGTGCGGTGTGGCCCCCGGTCGAACCGAAACCACCCGCACCACGCACCGAATCGGGGAGTTCGTCCGCCTCGACGAACTCCGCCCGCTCCACGCGCTGGATCACCATCTGCGCGATCCGGTCGCCCCGGGCGAGTTTGACCGGGGTGTTGGTGTCGGTGTTGAGCAGGGTCACCCTGATCTCGCCCCGGTATCCGGCGTCGACGGTGCCCGGGGCGTTGACGACCGTGACCCCGTGCCGGGCGGCAAGCCCGGACCTGGGGTGCACGAAGGCCGCGTAGCCCTCGGGTAGGGCGATGGCCAGACCGGTGGGGACGGTGGCGCGTTCTCCGGGTTCGAGATGGATGTCGACGGCGGCGTACAGGTCCGCGCCAGCGTCACCCGGGTGGGCGTACTGGGGGACGGGGAGGCCGGGGTCCAGGCGACGGACCGTGATCGGCAGCCGTCCGCCTTCCAGGGATGAGGTACTCACATTCGCCGAGCCTATCGCCCCCCGGGTGCTGCCTCGGTGCCGCGCGGGCCGGTGTGGCCGCGGACGACGTCGGGGCGGGCCCGAATGTGCTCGGGCCCGCCCCGTCAGCGCTGCCACCAGCGCTGACACTCCGCTACTACTGGTGAGTCACCGCTGGTCACTGCGGATTTACTCCGGTGCCTCGGTGGGCTCCGCGAGCGTCACCTCGACGCTGAGCTCACCGTCGTCGGTGGTCTCGAAGTCGATGCCGGCGGCGCGACCGGCGGCCGCGATGTCGGCGGCGGCGGCGCGGGCGGCCTCGGCCTGCTTGCCGCAGACCCGGACGTTGTCGACCTCGGCGCGCATGGACAGCTTGGCCTCGGACTTGGCCTTGCGGACCGAGCGCAGGACCTCGGCGGTGGCGGCCAGGACGGCCGGGTCACCGCCGGCGGCCGCGGCGCGGTACTCGGCGGCCTCGGGCCAGCTCTGGGCGTGCACCGAACCGTCCTGCCACCAGCTCCAGACTTCGTCGGTGACGAAGGGGACGAAGGGTGCGAACAGCTTGTGCAGGGCACCCAGGGCGATGAGCAGCGCGGCGCGCGCGGAGGCACCCTCGGCGGACTCGGTGTCGTAGGCCCGGGTCTTGACGAGCTCCAGGTAGTCGTCGCAGAAGTCCCAGAAGAAGCGCTCGGTGCGCTCCAGGGCACGGGTGTGGTCGTAGGCGGTGAAGGCCGCGGTGGCCTCCTCGACCACGTCCGCCAGCGCGGCCAGCATCGCCCGGTCCAAGGGCTCGGTGACCTGCGCGGGGTCGGTCGTGGCGTTCTCACCGGCGACCGACATGACGAACTTGCTGGCGTTGAGGATCTTGATGGACAGCCGTCGGCCGACCTTCATCTGGCCCTCGTCCATGGCGGTGTCGGTGCCCAGACGGCCGCTGGCCGCCCAGTACCGGACCGCGTCGGAGCTGTACTTCTCCAGCAGCGCGACGGGGGTGACCACGTTGCCCTTGGACTTGGACATCTTCTTGCGGTCCGGGTCCAGGATCCAGCCGGAGATGCCGGTGGTGCTCCAGGGCAGGCTGTCGTTCTCGAAGTGGGCGCGGACCACGGTGGAGAACAGCCAGGTGCGGATGATGTCCTGGCCCTGCGGGCGGAAGTCCATCGGGAAGACCCGCTCGAACAGGTCCTGGTCGCGTTCCCATCCCGAGGCGATCTGCGGGGACAACGAGGAGGTCGCCCAGGTGTCCATGACGTCGGGGTCGCCCATGAACCCGCCGGCCTGGCCGCGCTGATCCTCGGTGTACCCGGCAGGCGCCTGCGAGCTGGGGTCGATGGGCAGCTGGTCCTCGGTGGGCAGCAGCGGCTGGTCGTAGTTCGGGTTGCCGTCGGCGTCCAGCGGATACCAGACCGGGAACGGGACGCCGAAGAACCGCTGGCGGCTGATCAGCCAGTCGCCGTTGAGGCCCTCGACCCAGTTCTCGTAACGCTGGCGCATGTGCTCGGGGTACCAGGTGAGCTCACGGCCGCGCTCGATGAGCTGGGCGCGGATGTTCTCGTCCCGGCCGCCGTTGCGGATGTACCACTGGCGGGTGGTGACGATCTCGAGGGGCTTGTCGCCCTTCTCGTAGAACTTCACCGGGTGGGTGATGGGCTTGGGCTCGCCAACCAGGTCGCCGCTGGCCTTGAGGAGCTCGACGGTGCGCTCGCGCGCGGTGTGGACGGTGGCCCCGGCCAGCTGGGCGTAGGCCTCGCGGGCGGCGTCGGAGTCGATGCCCTTGGGCGGGTCGGCGATGACGCGGCCGTCCCAGCCGATGATGGGGCGGGTCTCCAGCTGGAGCTCGCGCCACCAGGTGACGTCGGTGGTGTCACCGAAGGTGCAGATCATCGCGATACCGGACCCCTTCTCGGGGTCGGCGAGGCGGTGCGCCCTGACGGGGACCTCGACACCGAAGACCGGTGTGGACACGGTGGTGCCGAACAGGTCCTGGTAGCGCTCGTCGTCGGGGTGGGCGACCAGCGCGACACAGGCGGCCAGCAGCTCGGGTCGGGTGGTCTCGATGTGGACCGGGGTGCCGTCGGGCTTGTGGAAGGCGACCTTGTGGTAGGCGCTGGGACGCTCGCGGTCCTCCAGCTCGGCCTGGGCGACGGCGGTACGGAAGGTGACGTCCCACAGGGTGGGTGCCTCCGACATGTACGCCTCGCCGCGGGCCAGGTTGCGCAGGAAGGCGCGCTGGGCGGCGGCACGGGAGTTGTCGTCGATGGTGGCGTAGGTGTGCCGCCAGTCGACGCTCAGCCCCAGACGGCGCCAGATGGACTCGAAGACCTTCTCGTCCTCGACCGTGAGGATGTCGCACAGCTCGATGAAGTTGCGGCGCGAGATCGGGATCTGCCGCTTGGGGTTGGGCTTCTCCGGCGGCTGGAAGTCCGGGTCGTAGGGGACCGAGGGGTCGCAGCGGACGCCGTAGTAGTTCTGGACCCGGCGCTCGGTGGGCAGGCCGTTGTCGTCCCAGCCCATGGGGTAGAAGACAGCTTTGCCGTTCATCCGCTGGAAGCGCGCGACAGTGTCGGTGTGCGTGTAAGAGAACACGTGTCCGATGTGCAGCGAACCCGAGACCGTGGGCGGCGGGGTGTCGATTGAGTAGACGTCCTCGCGGCTGCGGGTGCGGTCGAAGTGGTAGACGCCGGACTCATCCCATACGTCGACCCACTTCGCCTCGATACCGTCCAGCGAAGGCTTGTCGGGCATGCGGAAGGAATGAGAGCGGTTGGTCATGACGGCAATGTTAGCCCTCCGCAACCATTGGTTGCTCCCGCTTTTCCGCCCCCGTCAGGGAATACGGGGTGGCCCGGACCGCGCCCGCGTGAATCCGGTCGGCGGCCGCCGATGCGGGGGTGCGGGCCAGCGTGAAAGGATTCCTCACGTAGACGCCGCGTCTTCGCGCGCAGCCGCGCGCATCATCGTACGCACAAGGGAACGGTGAACGATTCACATGGCTAAGAAGGACGGTGAGGTCGCACCGGTCGTCATCGGACTGGTCGCGGGCTTCGCGGCCGAGTTCGTCACGCGCAAGGCTCTGACCTTCGCCTGGACACGTGCGACCGGCGAGGAACCGCCGACGGACCTGGAGTCCCCGGACGTCAGCCTGGGCCGTGCCCTGAGCTGGGCCGTGGTCGCGGGTGTGGGCGTCGAGGTGGCCAGGGTGCTGGCCGTCCGCGCCGCCCGCAAACAGCTGGGCGGTTCCGGCGGGCGCGACCTGGAGGTCTGAGGCCCGCCCTCGTCCGGGGTCTTTCAACCCGGTAATCACGACGACGGTGGGCGGCCCACCGCACTGGTTTCTTTCCCCTCTTCGGGGTCCCCATGTGCGGTCGGCCGTCCACCGTCGTGCTTCGCGCGCCGTCCCCTCGCTCCACCCCGAAAGACGCGCGATGCGCCCCCGGAGGGGACGCATCGGATCGCGGCTCGGGCGCTCACCGGTCGTGCTCGGGTGCCCACCGGTCTTCACCGACGGTCGAACAGGTCCTGCCCCCGTACCCCACGGTGTCCTCGGGGACCCCTGGGTGCCGTGCGCGGACCCGTCGCCATCAGCGTCAGGCGCATTCCTTGCAGACCAGCTGACCGGCGCGCTGCTCAGCGAGCTGACTGCGGTGGTGCACCAGGAAGCAGCGCGAGCAGGTGAACTCGTCGGCCTGGCGGGGAAGTACGCGCACGGCGAGTTCCTCGCCGGACAGGTCGGCACCGGGCAGTTCCATGCCCTCGGCCACCTCGTCGGGGTCGACGTCGATGGTACCGGTGCCCTTGTCCACGCGCCGCGCCTGCAGCTCCTGGAGGCTGTCCTCGTTGATGTCCTCGTCAGTCTTGCGCGGGCTGTCGTAGTCGGTCGCCATCTCTGCTAACTCCATCCCCCTCGTTTAGTGCCTCGTCGCGCGGGTGTAACGCTTGAGAGACCTTCGTTGTGCCCGGATCGGCCGATGAGTTTTCCCGATGTCGGTGATCTGTGCCCCCTCCCGGGTCACAGTTCACTGGTCAGCAGCACTTTCACGAGATTGTGACCGGAGGCGGCCAAGGTTCAGCGGCCCCTCACAGGTCGTTCCCTGCTGTACTACCCAACGTCAGGCGCCTCGTAGACCTGAAAACACGTTTGCGCCCACATGCCGGACAAGCATGGAGCACTCCCCCGAGTACGGGCGAAAAACAAGACATGCGCACGTCAGGAGGGATTCCCTCCGTGTCCACGCCCGGGGAAGCATACCCACCCCGGCTTGACGCTCGTGACAGGGGTGGGCGTGTCTTCGGACACGTATAGATACCACGAAGCGGGGCGGTACGCAGCTTGGCCCCCGGCGTAGTCGTGCCCCGGGACCCGTCCGTCGGAGAGACCCTAGCGCCGCTCGGCGGGTTCGGTGCCGTTGCCCGGAGGCACCGGTAGGCAGACCGTGACGACCAGACCGCCGCCCGCGCGGGGCCAGGCGGTCACCACCCCTTCGTGCGCGCGGACCACCGAACGCACGATGGACAGGCCCAGACCGGCGCTCCGGCCCGAGCCCACGCGGTCGCCGGAGCCGCGGCGGAACGGTTCGAAGAGTCCCTCGATCTCGTAGGCCGGGATGACCTTGCCTGAATTCTCCACCTGGACCGCGGGCATGCCCTCGTACATACCGCTGCGCACGGTGATCTCACCCTCGTCGACGTTGTACTTGAGAGCGTTCTCGACCAGGTTGGCCACGAGGCGCTCCAACAGCACGGGGTCGCCGGTCACCGGGGCGGGCCGCAGGTCCTGGCGCAGCGACAGCCCGGACTCGTCGATGGCGCCGCTGAGCTGGCTGAGCACCGTCGTGACGACCTCGCTGAGATCGACCCTGGCCTTGACCTCGAGTTCGCGGTCGCTCTTGGCCAGGAACAGCAGGCCGTCGATGAGGCGTTCGTGGCGGGCGTTGGTCTCCAGAAGGGTCTGCCCGACGGTCCTGAGGTCCGGTGAGACGTCCGGCGCGCTCAGGGCCACCTCCAGGAGGGTGCGGTTGATCGCCAGGGGCGTACGCAGCTCGTGAGAGGCGTTGGCGACGAAGCGCCGCTGCCCGTCGAAGGCCCGGTCGAGGCGTTCGAGCATGCCGTCGAAGGTGTCGGCGAGCTCACGGATCTCGTCGTCGGGCCCGGAGAGCGCGATGCGTTCGTGCAGGGAGCGTTCGGAGAGTCTGCGGGCGATGCGGGTGATCTTCTGCAGCGGTGAGAGCGCCCGGCCCGCCACCGCGTACCCCAGGGCCACGGCGAGCAGCCCCACCAGGAATAGCGCGAGCAGCGAGAACCGGGTGACGTGGGTGAGGACCTGCTCGATGTAGTGACTGTTCTCGATCAGCTCGGCGGGGCTCTCCTCGGACAGGAGGGCGTTGAGCAGGACCGCGACGACGAGGTAGTTGACCAGGACCAGCAGGGAGCCCGCCGCGAAGAACAGCATCCCGTAGATGAGGGTGAGGCGGGCGCGCAGGCTCAGGTTGTCCGTGAAGCGGTGGACCGTGGCGTGGGCGGTGGAGCGTTCCCCTCCGGATCCGCTCGGAGCGACGGAGTTCAGGCTGCGCCAGGTCCCCGTGTCCCCGGGGCGCGTGGGTTCGACCTGCCCTGGCTCTGGACGCTCCCCCGGTCTCACAAGCGGTACCCCGCCCCCGGGACGGTCTGGATGACCGGGGGGTCACCGAGTTTCTTGCGCAGGGTCATGACGGTGACCCGGACGACGTTGGTGAAGGGGTCGGCGTTCTCGTCCCAGGCCTTCTCCAGGAGGCCTTCGGCGCTGACCACGGTGCCCTGGGCGCGCATGAGCACCTGCAGGACGGCGAACTCCTTGGGTGTGAGCGAGACCTCGCGGCCCTCGCGGTGCACCTGGTGGTTGGCCGGGTCCAGGGTGATGCCGCCCCGTTCCAGGACGGGCGGCAGCGGCGGTGCCGAGCGGCGGCCCAGGGCATGCACGCGGGCGATGAGCTCGGCGAAGGCGAAGGGTTTGGCCAGGTAGTCGTCGGCCCCCAGGGTGAGGCCCTCGACCTTGTCCTGGACGCCGTCGGAGGCGGTGAGCATCAGGATGCGGCCGTTGTAGCTCTCGTTGACCAGGGAGCGGGCGACGTCGTCGCCGTGGGTGCCGGGGAGGTCGCGGTCCAGCACGACGACGTCGTAGTCGTTGACCGCGGTGTACTCGAGGGCGGCGTCCCCGTCGTAGACGACGTCGACCGCCATGGACTCCCGTCGCAGTCCGACGGCCACTGCGTCGGCCAGGACCCGTTCGTCTTCGACCACGAGTACGCGCAACGTTGTCCCTCTAGAGCATCGGTGTCTGGAAACAAAAAGGGGGCCGCTGCCGGCGCATCCCCCAACACACCGGCAGCGGCGTTCTTGGTCCCGGCCGCGTCAACCGTTCTCTCACAGTGGAGGTAAGGAGACGGTAAACCCGTGGACTCCGGAGAGTCCTTCTCCTCGCCCCGTGTGGCACGGGCGCTGAACCGGGAGCTTCGCAACTCCCCTACGCACGGGGTGGCCGCCGCCGACGAATCCCCCAACCGTCGGCGACGGCTCAACCCCGCACATCTCAAATCTGACACATCAAGAATAAGAAACAAGTAAGCACAAGGCCCATTAGAGAAATGTGTCTTGTGACACTCTTTCCCATCGCTTGCCCCAAGCATCCGAGCCGCCCCTGAACCGCCCGGGCGCCCCCGACACCCGAACACCCGAATCACCCCTGAGGCGGACTTTTCCACTTTGCGGAATGACCCTCTGTCGCCAGTGGAAGTTACGGAAGGATCACGCGCGGGGGGTGGGGGTTTGACGTGGATCACAGTGCGGTAGAGGTAGGAGACGCACGCGTGGACCCCGGGCACCCTCCCGGACCGCGACGAGCACGCATGTCACAGGGTCGTGACGACTTCGATTCGTGCGGACGCAAAGGCGTGCGCATACGGATTACACCGGGGCATCACCATGTCCCGGTCTACCCCTGGAAGAGGTGCAATGGGCGAGTTCATGGCGGAGATCAAGGTCCGTATCAGCGAGACCTATCGGTCGCTCGAATCGGCGCAGGCCGCCGGGGACGACTTCCTTGCCGACACCCATGCGTCGGAGCTCGAGGATCTCTACCGCATCGCGGCTCGCAACGGCGTCGACGCCCACTCCTGACCGGAGCGGCCGACGCCGTCCCCTACCCCTGAGGGGCCGGGGACCGGCAGCGCAGGGACGGGGCGGGCAACCGTTCGGGTGTTCCGACCCCGTCTCCCCCAGGCCCCGGGCGCTCCCCGCGCCCGGGGCCTTCCTGTGTTCACGGCCCTCGCGTGTTCCCGGTTTTCGTTTGCCCGGGGTCAGCCGTCCGTGTCGGCGCCGAGCGGGGCCAGCAGCGCGTCCAGTTCCTCGTAGAGACCGGGGCGGGCGACGATCACCAGTTCGTTGCTGGGCGGCCCGCTGTGCAAACCCCCCACCCGCAGCCCGGCCTCACTGGCGACCAGGCCGGGTGCGGCCCAGTCCCACAGGTGCAGCCCGCGCTCGTAGTAGGCGTTGTAGCGACCGGTGGCCATCCCGGTGATGTCCACCGCGGCCGAACCGCCCCGGCGGATGTCACGCACCAGCGGGATCACCTCGGTGAGGACCTTGGCCTGTTGGAGGCGGCGCTGGGGGAAGTATCCGAAGCCGGTGGCGACCAGCGCCCGCTCCAGCGGCACCGCCTCGGGCGCGCGCAGAGCCCGGCCGTCGAGCCTGGCCCCGCCGCCCAGGACCGCCTCGAACATCTTCCCGTGGACGGGCAGGTAGACGGCGGCCGCCACGACCTGCCCGTCGATCTCCGCGCCGATGGCGACCCCCCAGTCGGGACTCCCGTACAGGTAGTTGACGGTGCCGTCGATGGGGTCGACGACCCAGCGGACCCCGCTGCTGCCCTCGATGCCGCCGCCCTCCTCGCCGAGAACCGCGTCGTGCGGGCGGGCCGCGAGCAGCCGGTCCCTGATGAAGTCCTCGGTCGCCCGATCCATCTCGGTAACGACGTCGGTGGGGCTGGACTTGGTGTCCAGGACGGTGATGCCCTCCTGCCCCTTGGCCGCGAGTTCTCCGGCCTCCGCCGCCACCGCGACGGCCAGGTCCCGCAGTTTCTCCAGGTCGTGTGGGGACTGGATGGTGGTCACTGGTGCCCTTCCGCTCGTGGCCGCCAGGCCCGGTCGTGCCTGGACGCTTTCGCCAACGAACTCTACGCCGCGCTCCCGTCAGTCGATGATCCCCACCGCGGCACTACTCCCAACGGAAGAGCCGTACGGCCGCGACCGAGGCGACCAGGGCGGTGCCGACCAGGACCAGCAGGTGGAAGGTCTCGGGGGTGCCGCCCGTCCAGCTGGTGGCGATCGCCTGCACACCAGCACCGAAGGGCAGCACCTCCCCGGCCGACGCCAGCCAGGAGGGCAGGTTCTCGGCCGGGACTACCCCGCCGCCCAGCGCCATCATCCCGAGGAAGAGCACCATGCCGACGGCGGTAGCGGCGGTGGTGGAGGGCGCCAGCGCGGCCAGGAGCACCCCGATCGCGTACATCGCGGCCATGCACAGCACAAGGCTCAGGATCGCCCACCCCCACTCCCCTGGCGGGCTGATGGCGAAGACGGCGTGGAAGACGGCCAAGGCGATCGTGATGCCCAGCAGCGCCTGGAGCACGCTGACGGCCACCTGGGCCAGGAGCATAACGGCGGGGCTGACCGGGGTGAGGGACATCCGGCGCAGGACGGTCCGGCCACCGCGCACGGCCCGCAGTCCGGCGACCTCCACCCGAGGGCTCTCGACGGCGGCGCTCATGTGCGGTCCCCCTCGTCCAGCTGGCGGATGCGCGCCACGACCTGGGCGATCGGCACCTCGAGCACCTTGGCCCGGGCGACCATCGGGTCGACCATCTCGGCGAAGAAGCTCTCGCGGTGGCTAGCACGCAGCGCCTCCTGGGCGTCGGAGACGAAGAGAGAGGACCCCGGCGCGTGCCGGGGTCCTCTCGGGTGTGCGCTCCTACGAGCCGCGAAGCCTAGAGCAGCTCGGGCTTGGTCCACTCCTTACCGTGGACGTGGTGGTCCAGGAAGGCGAAGATCGTCTGGTACCAGACCTGGGCGTTGCCCGGGGTCAGGATCCAGTGGTTCTCGTCCGGGAAGTACAGGAACTTCGCGTCGACCCCGTGCAGGAGGAGGTCGCGCCACAGGTGCAAGCCCTCGCCGATCGGCACCCGGTAGTCCTTGTCACCGTGGATGACCAGCATCGGGGTGCGGATCTTGTCCGCGTGCAGGTGCGGCGAGTTGAGCTGGTAGCGTTCCGGCTGGGCCAAGGGGGTTCCGAACTCGTTCTCCCACACCGGCGGGTAGTCGGTGGTACCGCTGAACCCGTCCAGCTGCCACAGGGAGGCGTGCGAGACGATCGCCTTGAACCGGTCGGTGTGCCCGGCGATCCAGTTGGCCATGTAGCCGCCGAAAGAGCCGCCCATCATGGCGGTGCGCTCGGCGTCGATGTCTTCGCGGGCCTCGGCGGCGTCGGTGATCGCCATGATGTCGGCGTGCGTGCGCGGGCCCCACTGGCCCCAGGCCCGGCGGAGCATGTCCTGGCCGTAGCCGGTGGACAGCGCGGGGTCCGGGAGCAGCACCGCGTAGCCGCGGGCGGCCAGCAGCCACGGGTTCCATCGCCAGGTCCAGCCGTTGAAGCTCATGTAGGGGCCACCGTGGACCCAGAGCATAAGCGGAGCGGGCGAGTCGGCCGAGGCCTCCTCAGGCAGCACCAGCCACGACCGGATCCGGGTGCCGTCGTCCGCGGTGGTCTCGATCTCGGTGAGCGTGCCCGGCATGGTCAGCTCGGAGCCGGGAGTGCGCAGATGGACGGGCTGGCCGTCGGTGGCGTCGGCGTCCAGCCGGACCGGGGCGGGCGGGGCGTCCCAGGCGTCGCGCAGCGCGTAGACGTAGCGTCCGTCCGGGGACGGGTTCAGCGCACTGTAGGCGCCGTGGTCGCCGGTGATCCGGGTGAGCGCGCCAGTGGCCACGTCCAGGCGGAAGACCGGGCGGCGGCCGTTCTCGTCGGCGACCAGGAAGACCGTGCTGGAGTCCGCCGACCACACGTAGCCCTGGGGCCAGAGCTCGTGGTCGGGCAGCAGGTCGCGGCCCTCGCCGGTGGCCAGGTCGGTGATCCACAGCGTGGCGTTGCGTGGCTCGCCGTCGTAGCTGCCCTCGTCGTCGGCGTAGACCAGGACCTTGGTGCCGTCCGGGGAGGGCGCGGGCGAGCCGAACTCGAAGTCGGCGTCCGGGCCGCCCGCGATGGTGCGGCGCTCGCCGGTGGCGACGTCGATGGCGACGACCTCCTCGCGGCGGGCCCCGCCGGAGGTGGGCACGGACCAGCTGGTGAGCAGGGTGGAGCCGTCCGGAGTGAGCGCCGGGGAGGCGCCCAGCAGGGAGAGGCCGGCGTCGGGGGTGAGGTCGCGGGGCTCGCCGAGGCGGGCGTCCTCGTCCTCGGGCGGGGTGGCCGTGAAGATGCGGGGGTGGTCCGGGCCGACGTCGCTGTCCCAGGAGCGCACGGGCAGGGCCTCGTGCAGGATCGCGGTGACCCCGGCCTCCTCACGGGCCTTGCGGGCCTCGGTGTCGGCCTCGTCGTCCTCGGCCCCGGGCAGGACCTTGCCGGTGAAGGCCACCAGGCCGGAGTCGCGGGCGACCGTGAAGGCGCCCACTCCGCCGGGCCGGGAAGCGACCTGGCGGGCCTCGCCGCCGTCGGCGGGCAGCAGCCACAGGGCGGCCTTGGGCTTGTCCTCGGTCTTAGCCTCGGGGTCGACCCGGCCGGTGCTGAAGAGCACCGAGCCGTCGGGGAGGAACTCCGCGCCCGACTCGCCCTTGGTGGAGCGGGTCAGACGCCGGGGGGCGCGCCCGCCCTCGGACTCGGGGGCGATGTCGATCTCCCACAGGGCGCTGCGGAAGGACTTGGCGTCGGGGGCGATGTCGCTCACGGGCGCGACGAGGCGAGTGCCGTCCGGGGACAGGCGCAGCCCGTTCACGCGGCGCAGGCGGACGTACTCCGGCAGTTCATACCAGGAACGAACCAAGGGGAATCTCCAGAAACCGTCGACTTGTGGTCTGGGACGACCTTATCCGGGACAGTGAACCTGATCACCACCCCTTTTTACGTTTCCCCACGTCAGAGACGTCAACATTGTTGACGCAGCCTCGCTCGGAGAGCGCGCCCGGGACAGCGGTGACGGCGCCGTCCCGGACGCCAGCGGGTTCACCCGGCGTCAGGAGCGCGTCCGGAACAGGCGCTACGCCAATCGCGGCCGTTTCCGCTCCACCGAATCAGCGCTGCTTGCAGCACTGACCGCTTCCGCCGGCGCAGGGCGGCAGGGAGGCGAGCTTGTGCTCTTCTCCACGGCCGGTGTACTCGCGCACCAGCTCGGTCACCATGGACACGAACGCGGGGTGCGTGCCGGGGCTGAGCGCGCGCTCGTAGCCGATGCCCAGCTTCTTGGCGGTGTCGCGGGCCTCCACGTCGAGGTCGAACTTGACCTCCATGTGGTCGGAGACGAACCCGTGCGGGATGACCACCACGGCGGGCACGCCCTCCCCGGCGAGCTCCTCCATCCGGTCGTTGACGTCGGGCTCCAGCCAGGGCTGGCTGGGCGGGCCGCTGCGGCTCTGGTAGACGAGCTCGTAGGGGTAGGCGCGGTCCAGGCGCTCGACCACTAGACGGGCCACCTCGGCGAGCTGGGCCCCGTAGGCGCCCTCCGGACCGAAGCCGTGCCCCGGAGGACCGCTGGCCTCGGCCATGGCACTGGGGATGGAGTGCGCGGAGAACAGGAGGCGCACGCCCTCCCTCTGGTCGGCGGGGAGCTGCTCCAGGGACGCCTGGGTGTACTCCACGAGGGGGTCGATGAAACCGGGGTGATCGTAGAAGGGGCGGATCAGGTCGACCTCGGGTGCGTCCTCACCCAGTTCGGCGAGGGCGCGCTCGATGTCCTCGTGGTAGGCAGTCCGGCTGGACCAGTTGCAGTATGCGGAGGTCGGCAGCGCCAGCACACGGCGGATGCCGTCCTTCTTCATCTGCGCGAGGGTGTCGGTGAGCATCGGTTCCCAGAACCGGTTGCCCCAGTAAATCGGCAGGTCGATGCCGTTGGCGTCGAAGTCGGAGGTGACCGCGGCGAGCAGGTCCCGGCACTGCTGGTTGATCGGGCTCACTCCACCGAAGAGGAAGTAGTGCTCACCGACCTCCGCCAACCGCTCGCGGGGGATGTTGCGCCCGCGGGTGACGTTCTCCAGGAACGGGATGACCTCGTCCTCGCCCTCCGGGCCACCGAAGGAGATCAGCAAAAACGCGTCGTAAGGCCTCATGCACTTCATGAAACCAGCTCCCGGGGACCTCCTCGATCCGCCCCACCCTGAGTGTTGGGACTTTCGTACCTTCCGTGACCAGGGACACTCCCGGTCTGGTCACATAAGTGACTGATGGGTAATGTCGCGGCATGACTGATGTGTTGTGGCACACCTGGGCCGACACCCACCAGGCCCGCCCACGCCGTACGGCGACCCCCAACAACACCGAGGAGGTCGTCGCCGCGGTCAGGTCGGCGGCCGCCGACGACCTGCGCGTGCGCATGGTCGGCTCCGGGCACTCCTTCACCGACGTGGCCATCACCGACGGCTTGCTCCTGACCCCCACCTCCCTGACGGGTGTGCGGTCGATCGACCCGGTGGCGGGTACCGCCACGGTCGAGGCCGGGCTGCCCCTGTGCGACTTCAACGACGCCCTGGCCGCGCACGGCGTGGCCCTGGCCAACATGGGCGACATCGCCGTGCAGACCGTCTCCGGTGCAGTGCAGACCGGCACCCACGGCACCGGGCGCGACGCGGGCGGACTGGCCAGTCAGGTCGTGGGACTGGAGCTGGTACTGGCCGACGGCTCCGTGGTCGAGTGCTCGGCCGAGCGCGACCCGGGCCTGTTCCACGCCGCCCGGGTGGGTCTGGGCGCCTTCGGCGTGGTGACGGCGCTGACCTTCGCGGTCCGCCCGGCATTCCTCCTGCACGCCCAGGAGGAGCCCATGCCCCTGGACGAGGTGCTGGAGCGCCTGCCCGAACTGCGCGCGAAGAACGACCACTTCGAGTTCTTCTGGTTCCCGCACACCGGGAACACCAACACCAAGCGCAACAACATCACCCAGGGTCCGGCCGATCCGCTGTCGGCCTTCAAGAGCTGGCTGGACGACGACTTCTTGTCGAACACCCTCTTCGACCGGATCAACCGGATATGCCGACGCTTCCCCTCGGTGGTGCCGAAGGTCAACCAGATCAGTTCCCGCGCGCTGTCCGCGCGAACCTACACCGACGTCTCGCACAAGGTGTTCGCGTCCGTGCGCGACGTGCGGTTCGTGGAGATGGAGTACGCGATCCCGGCCGAGCACGCGGCGGACGTGCTGCGCGAGGCCCGGTCGATCGTGGACCGCGGCGACCACCGGGTGAGCTTCCCGGTGGAGGTGCGCTTCGCCCCGGCCGACGACGTGTGGCTGTCCACCGCCCACGAGCGCGAGACCGCCTACGTCGCGGTGCACATGTACAAGGGAACTCCCTATGAGGCCTACTTCGCAGACCTGGAGGCGATCTTCACCTCGGTGGGCGGACGGCCGCACTGGGGCAAGCTGCACACCCGCGACCGCGCGTACCTGGAGGGCGTGTACCCGCGCCTGAACGACGCTCTGGCGGTACGCGACCGGGTGGACCCGCACCGCCGCTTCGGCAACGCCTACCTGGACAAGGTGTTCGGTTAACGGGTCACCCCTGACGCAACGTCCCCCGGCCCTCATGTCGTCGAGGGCCGGGGGACGATATGCGTGCACCGGAGACCGCATGTGCCGGAGCTAGCCGTTGGGGACCACCGGGGCGGGTTCGGCGGGAGTGTCACCCTCGGGCGGGTTCTCCGCCCCGGGGTCAGGCGCCTCCCCGCCGCCCGGCTCCGCCGGTTCCCCGCCGTTCACCGGCGGCTCCGCGGGATCGGTCGCACCGCCGCCGGGCACCTCGGGCTGAGGCTCGCCCGGGGGCGCGATGGGCTCGGGCTCCACGGGTGCGTCGGTCCCCTGTGGCTGGGTTCCGGTCCCGTTCTCCGTCTCCGGCTGATCCCCTTCGGTGGTCTCCGGCGCCTCTTCCTCGTCCTGCACCTGCGAGGACTGGCCGCCGAACAGCGAGGGAGAGGTGGGCTCGTCCTGGCCCTGCGTCCAGGCGGTCAACGAGCGCCCGGTGAGCAGTTCGAAGGCCAGGATCACCAGCATGACCAGGGTGAACACCGCCGCGGCCGAGATGACGGCCGTCTTCCAGCCGCGCTTGGGGCGTTCATCACCGATCGCGCCGTCCGCGTCCTCGTTGTCCCTGGCGGGGCCGTCCGGGTACCGCGTATCGCCGGGGCCCCCGATCTGGGGCAGGGGTTCAGTGGCGTCGGCGACCGGCGGTCCGCCCACCTGCGTGGGGTCCTCGGGGTTGCCGAAACCGTGAGCGACGGTCTGGCCCGGCAGGTCCAGCCCCACCATGGGCATAGCCATCGTCCTGGTGGCGTCGGGATCGGCGGGGAAGCCGAAGGGGTTGGGGGCGTCAGGGTCCGCGACCCGGGTGGCTCCGGTGTCGAAACCCATGTGGCCGGTTCCGGCCTCGGCCGCATCCTGTGTGGCTGCCTCCGCGGCGGCTTCGGCCTCGGTGTCGACCAGAGCCCGCACGCCCTTCTGCCTGGCGGCCTTCTTTTCCGCCAGTTCCTTGGCCTGCTCGCCGCTGCGGGTGAGCCAGTGCTGGATCACGGGGGCAGCGGAGGTGCTGAGCACCGCCATGACACCGGTACCGATGACGGTGCCGTAGACGTTGAGGTAGGAGGCCGCGGTGGCGGCGGTCAGCGTCGCGACACCGGCCCCGGCGACCTGCGCCATGCTCAGGTCGATGCGCTTCTTCTTGTCCTTGCTCTCCTCCGCGCCCGCCCTTTCCTCCTCTTCCTCCTCGAACTCGTCTCCGTGGTCGGGTCTTGGCATGGTGCGGTCCCCCTTGGTGTCGGCCGCGCACGGGGGAGGTGCGGCTCATGGTCGTGGGATGGGCGTGTGGTGGGGCAGATGCTCCCGCAAGCCCCGAACTCCACATAAATCCCATCAGCGGAAACTTCACCATAAGGGGGACTGGACGCTGATAACGCCATGAAATAAGAAGGATCACTGTGTGGCATCCATCGGCGTGTCGAGTTGCGAACACCAGGAGATGTCAAGTTCGGACCTGGTCCGAGATCGGAGTTTTTCCCAGACCTGGGGGGATTCGAGGTCCCCGAGATACCATCACCGCGGAGCCTTCGCGCGGGATCGGCGACATTCCCCCACGATCGCTCCCGGTCGCGGAAGGTTCAGCGTGTCAAGATTGGCAGCGGAAGCGACCGTGAGGGCCCCGGAACCCCGGGGCAGCTCCCACCGTGGTGCCCACCACGGGCCGGGAGGCGGGCACAGTTCGGACATGCCGGGCGCGGTACTGGCCGAACAGTTGTCGGCCGACCAGACTTGGAGAACGCGGGGGACGGTCCGCCAGACCAACCCTCGACGGGACGCGAAAGGGAGGGCGATGCACGAGCTTCGCCTCGTGGCCGTGAGTGAGGACGGCACCTACCTGGTGCTCGCCAGCACCGGCCGTGGCACCCGTTTCATGCTGCCCGTCGACGACCGCCTCCGTGCCGCAGTACGCGGCCAGTTCTCCCGGCTCGGCCAGTACGAGATCGAAGTGGAGAATCCGTTGCGCCCCAAGGAAATCCAGGCCCGCATCCGGTCCGGCGAGACCGCGGAGGCCATCTCCGAGATCTCCGGGATACCCATCGAACGAGTGCGCTGGTTCGAGGGACCCGTCCTCCAGGAGCGCGAGTACATCGCGCAGCAGGCCCAGCGAGCCACCGTGCGTTCACCGAACGACGCCTCGCCGGGACCCTCCCTGGGAGATCTGGTCACCAAGAGGATCGGCGCCCACCAGCTGGAGACCGGCGACGCCGCCTGGGACTCATGGAAGCGGGAGGACCGCTCCTGGCAGCTGAAGCTGGTCTTCCTGCACGGCGGCGACGAGCGTGTCGCCCACTGGCTGTACGAGCCCAGACACAACAGTGTCACGCCCGCTGACGAGGAGGCCGCCCGGTTCTCCTCCAACGAGCCCCTGGACGCGGCCCCCGCTCCCGGCACGAACGTCACGCCCTTCACCCCGCGCCGCAACGAGGCCACCACCGACCTGCCCCGCCTGGACGCACAGTCCGCCGCTGAGCGACGCCCGGACCACGTCGCCCCGCGCCGCCTGTCGCCCGCGCAGGACACGCCGTTGGACGAACCGCTGCGTCCGGTCGCGCGCCGACCCGAGACCGACCAGTTCGGGGTGCCGCTCAGGGAGGAGCGCCAGCGCCAGGCCCCGCCGGAGCCGGAGCCCGCACCCCGCCGGCCTCTGGAACGGCCCAGCGAGCGATTCGCCGAGCGCCGTGGTGAGGCCCCGCCAGCGGCTCCGCTGCCGCAGACCCCGCGGCCCGCCGCGCCCCGGTCCGAGCCGGCTGCTCACCAGCGCTTCGCCGACCCGGTCGATGCACCGCCCGCGCACCCCGAACCCCTCCGGTACGGGCCCCGCCAGCCCGAACCCGAGCGGTACGAGTCGGAGCGGTACGAGCCCGAACCCCGCAGGCAGTTCTTCGAGGAGCCCGGGCCCGTCGCGCACGAGGTCTCTGAGCCCTCCGAACCCAGGCACCCCGAACCCGGGCGTCCCGAGCCCCGGCAGCGGTCCGCGGCGCCGGACTGGCTGGACGCCCGGCCCGCCCCGGCTCCCGAGCCCGAGCCTCAGGTCGAAACCGAGGAGGCCCCGGCCGCAGAGGAGAGCCAGCAGCAGCGTCCGCGCCGCCGCCGGGCCACCATCGACCTCAACGACAAGGGAACACCGCGCCGCGCCGCCGAGCAGGCCCCGCCCACGGCCCCAGCCGTTCCGGCCTCGGCCAACGGCTCACCCGGCGGCGGAGCGGCCAAACGCAAGGGCCGCGGACGCCGCGCCTCGGTGCCGTCCTGGGACGAGATCATGTTCGGTTCCAAGAAGAACGACTGAACAGCCCCAAGAGAACGTCCGAGCCGACGTAAGAACACGAAGGGGGAGGGCGGTCACCGCGCGGTGATCGCCCTCCCCCTTAGAGCGTGTTCGGTGGATGCTGCCCGTCCGCGAGCGGAAAGAAGGCCACGCCGGAGGCGTCCGTTGAGGGTGCTGGCGCAAGGCCGCGGAAGGAGTGCCCCTACTGTGCCCTGCTGCGCAAGCTCCGCAGTGTCGCACAGCGGGGCCCGCCCGGGTTTGGCCGTCGGCTGAGAGATGCGCAGCGACAGTGCCGCTGGGGCAACGCCCAGCAGGGTACGTACTCGCCGGACACGCCCTAAAGCTCACTCCCGGTAGCCCGGGCCTGCTCCGTTCGCTCCCTGACCACCCGAGTCCCGAGTGCTCGAACCCCGGCTACTCGTCTCCTGGCCGCTCGGCCCCGGCTCGCCCTCAGCCTGGACCAGGAAGGGCCGCACCATCTCCGGGGTGATCCGCGCGGCGAAGGCCACGGACTCGTCCAGGGAGGCGTCCTGCGCGGTGTAGCCGCCCGTGCCCGCGCCCACGGTGACCTGGAGGTCGGCCAGGCGGGAGCGGCGCTGGAAGAGGGTCTGGGTCCAGGTCCACCCGATCACCGCCGACCGCTCCACCGTGGCCTGCGAACGGGACAGCGATCCCGAACGCACGCTCACGCGTTCGCCGTCGTAACCGTGACCCAGCGAGCGGTAGCGGTCGATGCCCAGCGGTACGCCCAGCAGGGCCAGCACTCCGGCGGTCACCACAAGCCAGGTGATGTCCAGAGCCGCCGCAGCGGCCGCCACCGCTGCGAAGGGCAGCACCGCCCGGGTCAGGCGGCGGTACAGCGCCGCCCGGGGATGCCGGGTCAGGGGCGCGCGGAACAGCGCCAGAGCCCGGTCCAGCACCGGTTCCACCCGCGAGCGCGGGCCGACCGGCATCAGGACCGCGCGCGTGGCCGCGTCCCCCAGCCCGGTGACGATGGCGCGCAGCCCCACCGCCCCGCGTGTGCGTTCGAGGGGGCTGTCCAGCAGCTCGTACCCGCGGATCCGCCGCTTCTCCAGCGTGACGCTGCGCCGGGTGAACAGGCCCCGCTCAGCGACCAGGGAGCCGTCCCGCTCCTTCAGGGAGAAACCCCAGTGGGTGAGCGCGTAGGAGACCACCGCGAAGACCGGCATCAACAGCACCAGCACCCCGACGGCTACCGTCCCGAACACCACCAGGAAGGCGCGGTCCGTGCTGGTCACCCAGTCGACGAAGTAGTCGGTGGCCAACTGCCCGGCCGACTGCTGGACCATGCCGAACAGGGTGGCCAGGACCACGAACGGGGTCAGCAGGTACCCCAGGCTGAGCGCCCCGTACAGGTACCAGGACCGGGGCATCGTGAAGTGGGTGACGGTGTCGTCGGCGACGTCTCCGTCCAAGGGCGTGTGCACGGCGGCCGTGACACCGTTCTCGCCTTCCCCTCCCGGCGCTTCCGGGGAGGTCTCCCCCGCCCCCGCCTCCTTCTCCGTGAGCACAGCCTTGCGGTGCAGCAGGACCCGGCGCAGCCGCTCCGCCTCCTCCGCGGAGACGGCGTCGAGCTTGCCGTCCTCGGTGTCGCCAACCGAACCCGCGGCCGCCTCGATCCGCACCACTGCCACGCCCAGCATCCGGTGCAGCAGGGTGCTGGTGACGTCCACTCCCCGTACCCGTTCCAGCGGGATCGTGCGGCGCGAACGCCGGATCAGGCCCTTGCGGATCTCGATCCGGTCCTCGCCCACCTCGTAGCGGAACGTCCTCCAGGTGACCAGCCCGCCGACCAGCAGAGCGATGACGCCCATCCCGGTGGCCGTCAGCAGCCACGGGTTGAACCCGCCGATCACCAGACCGGCGAGGACGGGCAGCAGAAGGCTCTTGAGCTGGTTGATCGGCCCGACGACCATGCTGCGCGGGCTGAGCTGGTGGGCGCTCTCGACACCGAAGCCGAGCGCGGGCGCGCCAGGGGTCTCCCCCCACCAGGAACGGGGCTGCTCCCCGCCGAAGGGCGGCGCCTCGGGGTGCAGGGGTGGTCCCCCGTCCCCGGGTGGCCCGGCCGGGGGCCCAGCGTGCTCCGGGTAAGGATGGCCGGGGTGTGGGTGACCCGGGTGCGGATGGTCGGGATACGGGTGCCCCCCGGGCGGGGCCCAGGACGCGGCCTCTGACACGCGCCCCGGGTCGGGTAGCCCAGGTGGGGACCACGGGCCGGGCCCGGTCTCAGGCGCCGCGGCGGAGGAGGTACTGCCCGGCGCGACCCAACCACCGGCTCCCGCACCCGCTCCGCCCACTTCGGTATCGGCGGGTTCGGTGGGATCGGCGGTGGCGGGGCCGACGGAATCCGGGTCGGAGCCATAGGGGTCCGGGTCGGGTTCGGGCTGTCCGTGGTGTCGGTCCATCAGGTCGCGTCATCCCGCAGGGTCCCGGCGCGCACGGCCAGCTCTTCGCTGAGTCTGCGCGCCTCGTCGGAGTCCAGCCCCTCGATGGTCGAGGAACCGGCGAAGGAGGCGGTCTGGACCTTCAGCGTGGCCACGTCGAAGACCCGCTCCAGCCACCCCTGGGTGTGGTCCACGGTCTGCAGCCGGTTGACCGGGACCAGCTGCCAGGCGCGGCTGATCCAGCCCACCCGGGTGTAGATGACGTCGTCGCTGACCTCCCAGCGGTGGACCCGGTAGCGCCAGGACGGCACGATCGCGATCTTGGCCAGCGCGTATACGAAGTAGGCCACCGGCAGCACCCGGGCGTTCTCCGAGGCCCACTCCGGGATCCAGCCCCAGGGGGCCGAACTGACCGCCCAGGCGATCAGGCTCAGCAGGACCAGGTTGAACAGCGACCCGAAGATCAGCCGTAGGGTCCACACCCCGATGGCCCGTCCGCTCACCCGCCGCAGCGGTGGTCGCAACCGCGCGACCTCGGTCGACGCGAGTGGTTCAGGGGACTCCCCCGAGGGAGGAATGGCGTCGTGCGGCGGGGTGTTCATCACGAGCAAGATTCTACGGGTTTGCGGCCTGACGGGGTTGTACACCGATGGTGTCAGGGCGGGGCGAACCGGGGTGTCAGCGTTTTGTCAGTGCAGGTCGGCACACTTGTGGACAGACGCTGAAAACGGAGGACTGATGACTGACGCCATCCGCGCGGAGGGTCTGGTCAAGCACTTCAAGGGCAAGACCGCCCTGGACGGAGTGGACCTGACGGCCAGGGCGGGCGCCGTGCTGGGTGTTCTTGGGCCCAATGGGTCCGGGAAGACCACGACCGTCCGCATTCTGTCCACACTGCTCAGACCGGACGGCGGGCACGCCACCGTGGGCGGCTTCGACGTGGTCAGCCAGCCGCACGAGGTCCGCCGCCAGATCGGGCTGACCGGCCAGTACGCGGCGGTCGACGCGGAGCTGACCGGTACCCAGAACCTGGTGCTCATCGCCCGCCTACTCGGGTTCGGCCGTGCCGACGCCCGGGCCAGGGCCAAGGAGCTGCTGGAGCGCTTCGGGCTGTCCGACGCCGCCGACCGCCCCGCCAAGACCTACTCCGGCGGGATGCGCCGCCGCCTGGACCTGGGGGCGAGCCTGGTGGGCCGCCCCGCGCTGCTGTACCTGGACGAGCCGACCACCGGTCTGGACCCACACAGCCGCAACGGCCTGTGGGAGGTGGTGCGCGACCTGGTGGGCGACGGGGTGACCGTGCTGCTCACCACCCAGTACCTGGAGGAGGCAGACCAGCTCGCCGACGACCTCCTCGTGCTGGACCACGGCAAGGTGATCAGCCGGGGCACACCCGAGGAGCTGAAGAACCACGCGGGCAACCAGGTGCTGCAGCTGCGCACCGTCGATCCCGGCCAGCTGCCGCTGGCCACCCGGATCGTGGAGGCCGTGACCAGCACCCCCGCCACCGCGGACGGTCTGCTCGTCAGCGTTCCGGTCACGGACGTGAACGTGCTGCCCGAGACCGTGCGCCGCCTGGACGAGCAGGGTGTGGTCGTGGCCGAGCTCTCCCTACGCAAACCGAGCCTGGACGAGGTCTTCCTCGCCCTAACCGGCCACACCGCCGAAGACGAGACCGCGGGCCGGCCCGCGAACGAAGGGACCCCCGCATGAGTGCCGTGTCGACCCGGCCCCGGACGCTTCAGGAGGGTGTGACGGTGGCTCCGGCCAACATCACCCCGCTGACCACGGTCCAGCACGGGCTTCAGCTCACCTGGCGCAGCGTCCTGAAGATCAAGGCCAACCCCGAAGAGGTCTTCGGGCTGATGCTGCAGCCGGTCATGTTCGTGACCCTGTTCGTCTTCGTCTTCGGACAGGCGATGATGGGCGACTGGCAGACCTACCGCGACTTCCTCATGCCCGGGATCATCGCGCAGTCGGTCATTTTCGCCACGATGGGCACGGGCTTCAGCCTGAGCCAGGACGTGGAGAAGGGGATCTTCGACCGCTTCCGCTCCCTGCCCATCGCGCGGTCGGCCCCGCTGATCGGCGCCATCCTGGGCGACCTGGTCCGGTACGCGATCACCGTGGTGATGGTGATGGCGGTGGGCCTGGCGATCGGGTTCCGACCCGAGGGCGGTGCCGTCGGTGTGCTGCTGGCCAGTGCGCTGGTGCTGCTCTTCGCGTTCGCGCTGTGCTGGATGTCGGCCTTCGTGGGCATGATCGTGCGCACGCCGATGGCCGTGCAGTCCTTCGCGATGATCCTGCTGTTCCCGCTGACCTTCGGCAGCTCGACCTTCGTCTCGCCCGACGACATGCCGGGCTGGCTGGCCCCGATCGCGGCCAACAACCCCGTCACCCACGTGGTGGACGCCATGCGCGCACTGATGCTCGGCGGTGATGTCGCCGGTCCGGTCGCCTGGACGCTGGTGTGGACCGTCGTGATCACGGCGATCTTCTTCCCGCTGGCCGTGTGGGCCTACCGCCGCCGTAGCTGAGGTCCGCGACAGGCGCAGAAGACCAGGGGCGCGCTGAGCCCTTCAGTGTTCAGCGCGCCCCGTTCAGCGAGCCCAGTCACCGAGGTCGACGTCGTCGGGCACGATCGGGGCGAGCCACTCCGCAACCCGGCCTCGAGCCGCCTCCCGTTCGGTGCTCTCCCCCTCGTTCAGGAGCCGGGTGAAGTGCTCCTCGCCCAGACGCCCCCGTAGCCGCTCGCGGATCCGCCGCACCTTGGGGGTGGTGTCGGCAACGCCGCGCAGCCGGGCCGCGTAGCCGAGCATGAGCGCGGCCCGCTCCGGGTCCTCCTCCGTCAGCATGCGGGCGAAGGCGTCCAGGACGTCGGCACCGACCGTGCTCAGCCCGTGCCGGGAGAGCCACCAGGCCCGGCCCGCGTCCTGCCAGGCCCGCTCGGTGTCACCTTCCTCCCAGGCGAGGGCGGCCGCCTGGATCCGCCAGGCGGGTTCGAGGTACGCCGGTGCGAAACCGCCCAGCCCAGCCACGACCGGTTCGGTCTCGTCCGCCAACCGCCGGGCCTCCTCGATCCGGCCCGCGGCGCGAAGCCACAGGATCTGGGGGATCCGGAGCATCACCAGGTAATCATCAGCGACGGAGTCGTCGATGACCTGTCTCAGGTCCTGTTCGGCCTCCTCCACATCGCCCATGTCGACGAGGGCCTGTGCCCGCCGAATCCGGAACATGGCCTCGATTCCCTTCAGCCCGTCCCCAGCGGCGAGTTCGACGCCTTCGGTGAGCAGGCCGCGGCAGCGTTCGAGGTCGGTGAAGCGAACGACGTCGGCCAACTGTAGGAGAGCGTTGCACTGCCCCCACACGTCCCCGAGGCCGCGCAGGACCTCCAACGCGGCCGAGGCCCGTCGCATGGAACGGTCCGCCTCACCGAAGACCCCGTCCAGCAGGGCGAGCATCAGGTAGGCGACCCCTCTGCTCCAGGGATCGCTCTGCTCCCCGGCACTGTCCTCCAGGCGTGCACGGGCCGGGCTGTCAGGGCTGCCGTCCGCCATCGCCTGGTAGACCAGGCAGAGGATGAGCACCGGGTGGTCCTCGCACCGTCGGCCCACGCCGGCCAGCACCTCCTCCACCTGGCCGATCCGTTCCATGACGGCTTTGCGGCCCAAACTCATGTCTCCCGCGGTGTGGAACAGGCAGAGGGCGTACGCCACCTCGTGCCCCGCGGGAGGCGTGTCACCGACCAGTTCCAGAACCTGGTGCGCCCACCCGCTGACCTGCTGCCAGCGTTCGTCCAGAGACCAGTACCACTGGGAATTCTCGACGAGGTCCAGGGCCAGGACGGCGTCGCGCCGTTCCAGTGCCCAGCGGAAGGCGGCGACGCAGTTGTCGCTCTCGGCTCCCAGACGTGCGATCCAAACCCGCTGGTTCGGGCCGCGCAGTTCGGGGTCGGCCCGCCGCCACAGGTCTCGCGCGTAGCGGGCCTGCGCGTCCCGGACCCGCTCCTCCTCGCCGCTGCCGGTCAGGCGCTCGGCCGCGTAGGCGCGGACCGTCTCCAGCTGCCGGTAGCGGGGAGGGGCGTCGTTGCGGGTAGGGGTCTGCGCGACCACCAGCGACTTGTCCACGAGGGTGAACAGGACCGTCCAGACATCGTGGCCCGCGACGACCCCGTGCGGGCCGCCCGGGTCGGAACCGACCTGTTCGACCGCTTCCAGGGTGGCCCCGCCGGGGAAGACCGCCAGGCGGCGCAGCAGACGGCGTTCGGGTTCGTCGAGCAGTTCCCAGCTCCAGTCCACGACCGCGCGCAGGGTCCGGTGGCGGGGCAGGGCCGATCGGCTTCCGGCGGTGAGCAGGCGGAACCGGTCGGAGAGGCGGTCGGCGAGCTGGGCGGGCGACATCGCGCGGAGCCGGGCCGCTGCCAGTTCCAGCGCGAGTGGCATGCCGTCCAGCTCACGGACGATCCGGACGACGTGTCCCACGTTGTCGGCGCCGACGGTGAAGCCGGGGAGCACCGACTCCGCGCGTTCGGTGAACAGGGTCACGGCGGGGTAGGAGCGGGCCTCCTCCACTCCGGCGGTCTTCGGCGGCAGGGCCAGCGAGGGCACCGGCAGGAGGTTCTCGCCCCCGACCCCCAGGGGTTCGCGGGACGTGACGAGCACGCGCAGGTCCGGGCAGCGCGACATCAGCACTTCGACCAGGCGGGCTGCGTCGTCCACCACGTGCTCGCAGTTGTCCAGCACGACCAGTGCGGAACGCTCGCTCAGGAAGGAGACGGCCCGGTCCAGCGGAGTCTGCGGGGCCATGGCGGTGCGCGCCTGGATCATGGCTTGTCCGCGCAGTTCCAGGGCGGCCGCCAGGGCGTCGGGCAGATCCGCCCCCTGGCGCACAGGGGCGAGCCCGACAAACCAGACCCCGCCGGAGGCGAGTTCGGGGGCGTGCTCGACCAGGGTGGCGGCGGCCTCCACGGCCAGGCGGGTCTTGCCCGCGCCCCCGGGGCCGGTGAGGGTGACCAGCCGGGAGCCGGACAACCGGGTAACGGCTGCGCGGACTTCGGCCTCGCGGGGCACGAAACTGGTCAGTTGCCGGGGCAGGCGGACGGCCGCCGGCGGAGGCGGCTCGGCGGGGCCGCCGACGGCGAACTCGCCCCGGAGCAGGCGCAGGTGGACCTGCTGGAGGTGTTCGGAGGGGTCCAGGCCCAGTTCCTCGGCGAGCCGGTCCCGGAAACCCTCGTAGGCGGCGAGGGCGTCGGCAGTGCGCCCGCTGCCGGACAGGGCGCGCATCAGCAGTTCGGCGGGGCGTTCACGGTGCGGTTCCCCGCCGGCCAGTGACTCCGCCTCGGGAAGGGCCGCCACGAAGCGGCCGAGGTCCAGGCGGGCGCTCAGGTGGTCCTCGCGTGCGGTGCGGTAGGCCTCGAACAGGCGCAGGGCGATGTGCTCGGCCACGCCCCGGGCGGTGAGGTCGGGCAGGGCGGGGCCGCGCCACAAATCGAGCGCGGCCGAGAGCGCGCGTTCGGCCTGCTCGGGGTGGCCGGCCAGGAGCCGCTCCCGTCCGTGCCCGGCCAGGTCCTCGAACTCGTGCAGGTCCACCTGGCCGGGGACGACCTCCAACCGGTACCCGGAGGCGTCACCGTGCAGGCGGGCTCCCTCCCCCAAGGTGCGGCGCAGGCGGGAGGCCAGGGCCTGGAGAGCGTTGCCCGCGGCGGCGGGGACGTCCTCGCCCCAGATGGCATCGGTGAGCTGTTCGGTGGCCACCTGCTGGCCGGGGCGGAGCAGCAGCAGGGTCAGGAGGGCGCGCAGGCGGGCGCCGCCGATGGTGATGGGGTGCCCCGAGGCATCGTGCACCTGGAGGGGGCCCAGAATAGAGAACCGCACCGACCCATGATCTCCGATCCGCTGGGAGAAAGCCCGCCGATATCGTGCACGGCACCAGCGGCACCAGCGCGGGCGGAGGCGGTGCGACGCGGATCCGTCGGCGCTCCGGAATCCCGTGGTCGCGGCCGATCACAGTAAGGTTCGCTCAGGAGCGTGTTCCGGTGCCCGCCGCGGCAGCCGGTGAACGCGATTCCACCGTGACCGTCCCGGACCTTCCGGCGTCGTGTCCGGTGTACAGCGAGTCTCGCCTTTTGGCCCGAAAGTGCAGCAGGAGCCCCATTGTCCCCGGTCTTGTCTTCCCTCCGGACCACCGCCGCGCACGGCGTACCCCGAACGTCCCCCGGCGCCCGCGTGGGAGCGCTCGTGGCGGGTGCCGCCCTGTTGGCGTCGACCGGCTGCGGGATGTCCTCGGAGCTGCGCGCCGAGATGCCGACCGACATCAACGTGACCAGCCCGATGATGCAGGAGGGCCAGCCGCTCCCGAGCGCGTACACGTGCGAGGCCGACGGCGAACCGGTCTCGCCGCCGCTGAGCTGGTCGGGACTGCCCGACGACGTGGGCTCGATCGCGCTGGTGATGGACGACCCGGGTGCCGCGGTCGTGTTCTGGATGGTCTACGACCTGGACCCACAGCTGGTCGAGCTGCGCCAGAACACCGTTCCGGGCAACGCGAAGCTGGGTCAGAACACCTTCGGGGACTCCGCCTACGGGGCGCCTTGCCCCGAGGAGGGTGACGTGCACGAGTACCGCTTCACCGTGTACGCGCTGGACGGAACCCTGGACCTGCCCGAGGGGGCGGCGCTGAGCCTGACTCTGGACGGCATCGCCGAGCAGGCCGTGGCCAGGGGAACACTGGTCACCAGCAGCGAGTGACATGAGTCACCATAGCTCTTTTCGGCAGCCCGAATCCGGCCGACCACACCCGACCGGTGTCACCGGAATTAACTGAGGAAGCCCCTGTCGCCCTCTGCACACAGCGCACGACAGCACATACAGTGGGCCTGTGCCCCTCGCCCCATTTCAGATGACCGATTCCCGCTCAACCGCCCCGCGGCACCCTGATCCGAGACCGCGTCGGAACACCGGCGGACGCACCCTGCCAGCCACTCGGGGTCGGTGCGCCGGAACCACGCGGGCCCGGGCCGCCACCTCGCCTCGATCGGACCTCGCCCGGCCGGTCCCCGGCGCTCCCCGGGCGCGGCCGACCTCCCCAAGGTAGTGCGTACACCGTAAAGGGACCCCGGTCCTGACAGGCCGGGCTTTCAAACCTCGTGGTTGAAAGCCGCCTTTACCAGACCCAGCCATCACCACAAGGAGGTGATCTCGATGGCTACGTTCCGCACAGGACAGCAGACCCACCAGGATGTGCTTCCCCAGCCCACCCGTCTCCCACCACCCTCAACAGACACGCTTCGCGTGCGACGCTTCCCTCTTACGGACGCCTGCGGCGCGGTTCTTGTCCTTGCTCTGGAATCCGTGCCAGCAGACACCACCGCGAACGGCGGGCCCCCCACCAGATCGGGAACGAAACGGGGCACGGACACCGCTCAAAAGCGGTACCCGGTGCGGAACATGGTCGAGGGGAGACCACCAGCACCTCATCCGATGCCGGTGGCCGGGGGCGCCGGACGCTGCTCTTACGCCCGTACCCGCCCGGACAAGCACGGGTTCGCCCGGTTGCGGCTACCGCGTTCCAGGCGGTTCTTCTCTTTCGTCACCGGGGACCTGGTCCGCGCCGTGGCGCCCAAGGGCAAGAAGGCGGGGACGCACACCGGCCGGGTCGCGGCACGCGCCACGGGGAGTTTCACCATCACCACCGCCCGGGGCACTGTCCAGGGCATCAACCATCGGCATGTTCGGTTGCTTCAGAGGGCCGACGGCTATGCCTACACCCTCAGGAAGGAGCAGGGCGTTTCCTCCCGGCCCTGAAGGACCGGGTTTCCACGCCCAACAAAGCGATGAACGTCACCGTCATCATCATCGCCGTCATCGTCGTGCTCGCCGTCCTCGTGCTCCTCCTGCTGGGTATGCGCGCGCTGAGTCTCGGCTCGAATGAGGACGACTACGACGACGACTACGAGTACGACGACGTCGAGGACCGCGACCGGGACGACCGGCGCGATCGGGATGACCGTCGTGACCGGGGCGGGGACCCGCAGGACGACGAGGCGGCCCCGCGGGGTCGGGCCCGCAGATCGCGTCAGGGCGGGGGCAATGCGGAGCGGCGCCCCAAGGGCAGGCGCCAGCGCGGGGTGGACTGGGAGGACGACGACTCCGACGGGCTCTCCGACAACGACTTCTGGTCCAGTCTGAGTGACGAGGACTCCGGCCGGTCCCGTTCGGGCGGGCGCGGGGGCGCCGGGGGTCACGCGGACGACTACGACGACGACTACGACGACGGACCCGAGAGGCCGGACCAGCAGAACACGATGATCATCCAGGGCCCGTCGAGCGGGGCCAACGCCCTGCCGCCCGCGCCCGGGGAACGCGGAACGCCCACCGGCTCCTCCGATCTGGCGATGCTGGCCAGCCTGGGACAGGGCTCTGCGCCCGCGCAGCCGGATCCTGCACCGCGCCACCAGGAGCAGCCTCCGCAGAGGCCCCAGCAGTCCCCGCCGGAGCAGGCTCCGGCGCGCGCGGCGCTGCCGCCCACCCAGGGCCTGCCCCCGGTTCAGCCCCCCGTGTCCCCCGTGCCTTCGGCACCTCGGGAGGACGATCCCCTGGGCCCGGGTAGCTGGAATCCCCACCAGCCCTCGACCGGAGACCCGTTCGAGGGCCGCGAGCCCCTGCGGCCCGAGGAGCGGCACGACCCGCTCGCCGGTGGTCCCCTGAGTAGCGCGCCCCTGGGCGACCCGTCGCAGGGCAGTGACGGGCGTTCGCCCTACGACAGCGGGTCGATGAACCGCTCCGACTACCCGCCCCTGAGCAGCGGCCCGGGTTCCGGCGGTGCCGGAGGCAGCGGTGAGCGCCCAGCTTCCCCCGATCCTCTGGACCCGGGTTTCCGGCCGGGTTCGGCCGGCGGCGACGAGCTAAGCTCACCCATCTGGTCCAGCATGGACACCGGCGCCCACCAGCGCCCGGACCTGTCCTCGATGGGCGGTTACGGCGGGCCCTCCAGCGGCGTGGGCCCCACCGGCGGGACGCTTCCGGGTACGGGCGCCCAGCCCGCCCCCGGCCAGCCGATGGGCAGCCCTCACGTGCCCGGGCATCCGCTGCCCGGTGACACCGACCCCCTGACCGGCGGCTACTCGTCGGGCTCGTTCCGCTCCGGCCCGGCCTACGACAGTGGTTCGTTCTCCCGGTCCGACTACCAGGGCAGCATGGGCAACGACGGCGGCACCCACCAGCGCAACTCCTTCGAC
>NZ_ANAZ01000011.1:0-109326 GCF_000340985.1 Nocardiopsis valliformis DSM 45023 | reverse complement strand
ACCCGCCCCGCCTACGACACCGACTCCTTCTCCCGCTCTGACTACCAGAGCGGGCTGGGCAACCAGAGCGGAATCGGCAACCACGGCGGCCCCGCACGGCCGGAGTACCAGAACAGAATGGGCGAGGACACCGGTACCCACACCCGCCCCGCCTACGACACCGACTCCTTCTCCCGCTCTGACTACCAGAGCGGGCTGGGCAACCAGAGCGGAATCGGCAACCACGGCGGCCCCGCACGGCCGGAGTACCAGAACAGAATGGGCGAGGACACCGGTACCCACACCCGCCCCGCCTACGACAGTGGTTCGTTCTCCCGGTCCGACTACCAGGGCAGCATGGGCAACGACGGCGGCACCCACCAGCGCAACTCCTTCGACAGCGGAACCCACAACCGACCCGACTACCAGTCCGGAATCGGCAACCAGGACGCGCACGGCGGCGGCAACGCGCCGTTGTGGGGCGGCCAGGAGGACACCGGCGGTTTCGGGGCACCGAGCCGTCCGACGGTCCCGGGCGGGGGGCAGAACCCCGGTCAGCCCTCGCCGTTCGA
Source organism: Nocardiopsis valliformis DSM 45023 (assembly GCF_000340985.1). NCBI lineage: Bacteria > Bacillati > Actinomycetota > Actinomycetes > Streptosporangiales > Nocardiopsidaceae > Nocardiopsis > Nocardiopsis valliformis. Next base: position 108,775 of record NZ_ANAZ01000011.1, on the reverse strand, counting down.
CCACGGTTCCGCGCTGCCGCCGGCCCCGTCCGGTGGCCAGGTCGGTCCGGCCTACCCGGCGGGGCCCGGCTACCCGACCGGCGGTTACCCGGCCGGGCAGCTTCGCGGCGACCTCCCCACGGCCTACCCGGGTCATACACAGCAGAGCGACCCCTACGGCCACCCGTCGCACCCCGGCCAGCAGGGCGGCCCGGGCGGCCCCGCCGCTCCTGGCGGGCCTGGCGGGTACTCCGACGTTCTGGGCGGCGGGTTTCCGCCGCAGCCGCCGGAACCCGACTACGGTTACCCGCCGCTGGACAGCTGGCAGCCACCGCGCGAGAACGAGGGCCAGGACGGCCCCCGGCAGCAGCAGGGACCGGGTCCTTACGGCCAGGACGGCTACGGCGGCCAGGACCCCTACGGTCGCCCCGCTCCGGGCCCGGACTACTACGAAGGCGGCTACGAGGACGGCCGCTTCCGCTAGGGCGCGACCCTAGCGGCCCTGGTTCGGACATCGCGGCCCAGGCATCACCACTTCACACATCCGAGGTGGCGGGACAACCCCCGCCACCTCGGTTTTTTCTGTCCCGGTTTGTCCAGGGGACGTGTGAAGTCGGGAAATTGGTTACCAAGAGCACAACAGTATGTAACACATAGTCACCAGCATTGACTACAGTTAGTTACTGACGAAGCACCCTTCGCGGTCCCGTTGTCGTCACGCGTTCAGCTGCGCACCCCCACTTCCGGACACTTCCGTCCTCGTGCGCCGACGCATACACATGCCTGGTCCAACCCGAACGGAGTAACCATGCGCAACGACGCCCAGGGAGCACCACCCGGTCGGCAGGAGGCCACCTCCTCGCTGCCCGGGACCCACACGGATCGCAAGGGAATCGCCGCCGACGTCGGCGCTTCCCTCGTGGTCTTCCTGGTCGCCGTCCCCTTGTCCCTGGGGATCGCCGTAGCCTCCGGCGCCCCACTGATCGCCGGGATCATCGCCGCCGTCGTCGGCGGTATCGTCGCCGGTCTGGTCGGCGGATCCGTGGTCCAGGTCAGCGGCCCGGCCGCCGGTCTGACCATCATCGTCGCTGACCTGATCATGACCTACGGGTGGCGGGTCACCTGCCTGATCACCCTGCTGGCCGGGCTGGTCCAACTCGCCCTGGGGGCCTTCCGTATCGCGCGGGCCGCCCTCGCCGTCTCCCCCGCCGTCGTGCACGGCATGCTCGCCGGGGTCGGCGTCACCATCGCCCTCGCCCAGCTGCACGTGGTCCTCGGCGGGGCCCCGCAGAGCTCCGCCCTGGCCAACATCACCGACCTGCCCCAGCAGATCGCGCACAACCACACCGCCGCGGTCGCGGTCGGCGTCATCACCGTCGCGATCATGTTCGGCTGGAACCGGCTGCCCGCCATCGGCAAGGTTCGGCCGGGGATGGTCCCCGCCGCGCTGGTCGCGGTGGGCACCGCTACCGCCATCGCCACCATGGGCCGCTGGGAGGTGGAGACCGTGGCCCTGCCCGCCTCGCTCTCCGAGGCCTGGAACGGCCCGATGCTGCCCGAGTCCGGCCAGTGGCACGGCATCGCCCTGGCCGTGGCCGCGGTCGCCATGGTCGCCAGCGTGGAGTCGTTGCTGGCCGCGATCGCGATCGACCGCCTGCACAACGGCCGCCGGGTCCAGCTCAACCGGGAACTGTGCGGTCAGGGCGCGGCCAACACCGTCAGCGGCGCCCTCGGCGGTCTGCCCATCGCCGGTGTCATCGTGCGCAGCACGGCCAACGTGCGGGCCGGGGCCCGCAGCCCGCTCTCCACCATTCTGCACGGTGTGTGGATCCTGCTGTTCGTCGCCTTCTTCGCGCACGTGGTCGAGCTCATCCCGATGCCCGCCCTGGCCGCACTGCTCGTGTTCATCGGCGTGCAGATGGTGTCCCTGGCCCACCTGCGCAACCTGCGCAGGCACCACGAGGCCAGCATCTACCTGGTGACCCTGTCGGGTGTGGTCTTCCTCGGCCTGTTGGAGGGCGTGTTCATCGGGTTCGCGCTGGCGATGATCATGGCGCTGCGCCGCCTGACCAAGCTGACCGTGGTCACCGAGGAGCGGGCCGACCGCGTGCACGTCACCGTGCACGGTTCGCTCACCTTCCTGGGCGTGCCCCGGCTGGCGCACGTGCTGCGCACCGTCCCCGAGGGCGCCAAGGTCGACCTGGACCTGCACGTGGACTTCATGGACCACGCCGCCTTCGAAGCCATCCACGCCTGGCGGGTGGACCACGAGCGCACCGGCGGCAGCGTCGACATCGACGAGGTCCACGAGAAGTGGTACGCGCGCAGCTCCACCAACTCGGCGCCGGTCGCCAAGACCATCCCCAAGGGCCGCTGGTGGGCCCCGTGGGACATGCGCCGGGAATCGGGGGCCGATCTGGCACCGAATCCGCTGGGGCTGCTCACCGCCGGCGCCCGTGAGTACCACGCTGGCACGGCGGACCGGATGCGTTCGGTGATGAGCCGACTCTCGCACGGCCAGTCCCCGACCGCGCTTTTCATCACCTGCGCGGACTCACGGGTGGTACCGAACCTGATCACCGCGAGCGGCCCGGGCGACCTGTTCACCCTGCGCAACGTGGGGAACCTGGTACCGCCGCACGGTAGCTCCGACTGTTCCGTGGGCGCGGCGGTGGAGTACGCGGTCAACGTCCTGCGGGTGCCCTCGATCGTGGTCTGCGGCCACTCGCACTGCGCGGCCATGCAGGCCCTGTCGGAGAAGACCCACGAGGGCCCCGACGAGGCCGAGACTACCCACATCCGCCGGTGGCTGGCCAACGGCCGGGGGAGCCTGCGCCGGGCCGGTACGCACCGGGGCGAACTGGCCGGACTGCCCGCACCGGAGGCGCTGCGCCGCCTGTCCCAGGCCAACGTGATCGAACAGCTCGGTAACCTCATGGGTTACCCGGCCGTCCGCGAACGGGTGGAGTCGGGTGAGCTGGCCCTGTCCGGGATGTACTACGACCTGGAGACCGCCAGGGTGCACCTGCTGGACGCTGGGACCGGTGAGTTCTCCCCCGTCCAGAGCGTCCAGGACGTGCCCGAGGCGGTACCGCACCCGCGTGGGGGCGCGGCACCGGATCAGTCGTTGGACGAGTCGTCGTCGGGCGCGTCGTCCCGCCCGTCCTGCTGAACACCTGAGGCCTGGTACGTGGCGAGCAGAATGATCACCACGATAGCCAGGATCGGCAGGCCGAAGAGGACCACCCAGAAGGCGGTGGATTCGAACAAGAGTCACCCATTCCCGTGAACGCGGATGCCCGACGGGCCGTCGACCCCGGCAAATGTCGGCCCACGGGCGTTCGCGCTCCGGGAAGCAACCGGGGTACGGAGCGCAGCCCCAATCTACCGGTGCCCCAGGGGATCAGACCATCACCGCCGGGCTGCAAGCCCGTACCCGTAACCCAGTGACCGGCTCCCCTTTTCAGGGATGATCTTGCTACCAGGGGCGAGATCGGCGCCGATCTCGCCCCTGGTAGCAAGATCATCGGGGAGTGCAGGGGTTTTACGCACCAGGCCGGATTCCGGACGCTCATACCCGCTTGCGCCGCCTCCGTCTTTTCGACGGCAGGCGCGGGGGAAGGAGAAGGCAGGAGGGGGAGTCGGCCGGTAAGCCGGATTCTGTCGGTTCTGAGAACCGGACGGTCATCCATCTGGGGCCGTCGTTGCCGACGACCTCGGTGCGGTCTACCCGCGGACTCGGGCGGGCCGCCCTCGAACATCCGCGCGGGAACCCGAAGGTTCCCTTTTTGACCTTGCTCCGGGTGGGGTTTACCTAGCCGGTCGGATCACTCCGACCGCTGGTGGTCTCTTACACCACCGTTTCACCCTTACCACCGCGAGCGGTGGCGGTCTGTTTTCTGTGGCACTGTCCCGCGGGTCACCCCGGGTCGGTGTTACCGACCACCCTGCCCTGTGGAGTCCGGACTTTCCTCGAACCCGCGCTGGGCGCGGGTCCGCGACCGTCTGGCCGACTCCCCCTCTGCCGGTCAGTCTACCGGCCCACAGGGGTACGGCGGCCCCGAAGGGCCCTAGGTTTCCAGGTGTGCGGTGTCGTTGAGCGAACGCACCACCTGGGGTCCGTCGGCGTAGCAGTCCACCTCGGTCAGGCACGCGGTGTCCAGGTGCATCCGGTACAGCGCGCCGATCGGGGCGAGCATCGCCTGTTGGACAGCGACCTTGATCGGGGTCACGTGGCTGACCACCAGGACGCGGCGGCCGCGGTGGCGTTCGAGGAGGGCGTCGCGGGCCTTGCCGACGCGGCGCGAGACCTCGGCGAAGCTCTCGCCGCCGGGCGGGCCCGTCTCGGGGTCGGACAGCCACCGGCTGACCTGCTCGGGGTCGCTCTCGCGGGCCTCGGCGAAGGTCAGCCCTTCCCAGGCTCCGAAGTCGGTCTCCACGAACCCCTCGTCCTCCTCGACGGCGAGGCCGAGGAGGTCCGCCGCGTACCCGGCGGTCTGCCGGGTGCGCAGCAGCGGCGAGGAGACCACCGCTTCGATCCCCCACCCGGCCAGGCGGCGCGCGGCCGCCTCGGCCTGGGCGTGGCCCTCGTCGGTGAGCGGGATGTCCCCGCGCCCAGCGAAGCGGCGTTCCACCGATAGCGGAGTCTGGCCATGCCGCAGCAGGACCAGACGGGTCGGCTCGGTGTCCGGCCCGCCCCAGCCGGTGCTCATTCGACGACGGGGGCGGTCAGACCCGACTCCTCGGTGCGCACCAGGATGCGGCGGCAGTCCTCGCAGCGCACGATCTGGTCGGCGGCGGTGGCGCGGATCTCGTTCAGCTCGACGGTGCTCAGCGCCAGCTTGCAGCCGTTGCAGCGGCCGTAGCGCAGCGGGGCGGCAGCCACACCGTCGTACTGGGCGCGCAGTTTGTCGTACAGGGCCAGCAGGTCGGCGGGGATCTCCGCGCTGACCCGCTCGCGGTCCTGGGTGACGCGCGTGCGGTCCCACTGGATCTCGGCGGCGGCGGTGTCCCGGCGGGCCGTGACCTCGGTGAACTTCGCGACCGCCGCCTCGCGCTCCTCGGTCAGGCGGGCGACCTCGGTGCCGAGCCCCTCGGCCTGCTCCATGACCTCCAGGACGACCTCCTCCAGCTCGGCCTGGCGGCGGCCCAGGGATTCGATCTCCGACTGCAGGTTCTGCAGCTCCTTGGCGTTGGTGATCTGGCCCGACTCCAGGCGCTTGGCGTCGCGGTCGGCACGGGAGCGCACCTGGTCGACGTCGCTCTCGGCCTTGCGCTGGTGGCGCTCGACGTCGGAGGCCTTGGTCTGGGCGGTGATGAGCTCGGCGTCGATGGCGTCGACGCGCTCCTTGAGCTGGGCCGCCTCGGCGATCTCGGTCAGGCTCCGGAGACGGTGGTCCAGACGCTCCAGCTGGGTGTCCAGCTCCTGAAGGTCGAGCAGTCTGGCCTGAGCGGCGGGTTCGGCTTTCACTTGGGGTCTCCTGAGAATCGCGGTTGGGAGGCCGGGGAGGCCGCCCGCGCCCTGTGCAGTTGTGGTGGTCGAGCAGTTGCTACACGTGGTCCGTATGTGCACTACCTGTGCGCTACGCGTGCTGGAAGGTCCGTGACCAGGCATCCGTCACGGTGGTTGACACGCGGATCTCCACGTTAGCCCCATCTGGACCACCCGTGCGCCCGAGCGCGTCGGCCAGGTGGGCGGCTCCGTCCTCCAACCAGGGCCACTCACTGGCGAAGTGGGCGGTGTCCACGAGCGCGGGCCCGCCCGGTTCCTCGATGAACTCCGAAGCCGGGTGGTGGCGCAGGTCGGAGGTGACGTAGGCGTCGACCCCGGCCGCGCGGGCCGCACCCAGCAGGGAATCACCCGCCCCACCGGAGACCGCGACGGTGCTGATGATCCGGTCCAGGTCACCGGCCACCCGGATACCGCCCGCGGTGGCGGGCAGCCCCTGGGCGACCCGCTCGGCGAAGTCGCGCAGGACGAGCGGCTCCTCCAGCTCACCGATCCGACCGATACCGCGCCGCCCCTCGGGGTCGGTGGCATCGGGCTCCAGCGGGCGCAGCAGGCCGGTGAGCCCGACCGCGCGGGCCAGGGCGTCGGACACCCCGGGCGCGGCGGTGTCGGCGTTGGTGTGCGCGGTGTACAGGGCCACCCCCGAACGGATCAGGCGGTGCACGATCCGGCCCTTGGGGGTGTCGGCGGCCACGCTGGTCACCCCGCGCAGCATCAGCGGGTGGTGCGTGATGACGAGGTCTGCGCCCCAGGTCACGGCCTCGTCGACCACCGCGTCCACCGGGTCGACCGCGAACAGGATCTTCTCCACCGTCTGCGCGGGGTCGCCGCAGACCAGACCGACCGCGTCCCAGGAGGCCGCCCACCGCGGCGGGTAGACCTCCTCGAAGGCGGCGGTGACGTCGGACAGGGTGACTGGCTGCGCGGTCGAGGTGCTCACGGCCAAGAGACTAGAGCATTCCCGACAGCCGGGTGGTGACCTCGGCGGGGGCGTCCCATTCGGCGGTGGCGCCCAGTGACAGCACCGCGGCCGTGTACTGGCAGACCAAATCCAGGGAGCCCGCGCTGAGACGGACCTCGCAGCACTCGGGGCCGCGGGGTTCGATCCGGCCGGGCAGCGGCCCGTACAACCGCCCGCGCACCTCCTCCTCGGCCAGGTCCAGAGTCATCGTGACCGTGTACCGGTAGGTGCCTCGGGCGAACAGCCGGGTGAGGAAGGTCGCGGGGTCGAGCGCGGGCAGCTCCCGGGGCTGGAAACGGCCGTGGGTGGGGCGCGCGTCGTGCAGCCGGTCCACCCGGAAGGTCCGCCAGTCGTCGCGATCGGTGTCGTGGGCGATCAGGTACCACTGGCCGCCGTGCGAGACCAGGTGGTGGGGCTCGACCCGGCGTTCGCTGCGGTTCCCGGCCCGGTCCCGGTACGTGAAGTCGGTGACCGCACGATCGTGGCGGCAGGCGGCCAGCATCCCGAGCACGGTCGGGTCCGCCCCCTGAGCCTCGGGGTGCCGGACCACGGACGCGGCCCCGCTGACCGCCGCCAGCCGGGGGCGCAGCCGGGCGGGCAGGACCCGTTCGAGTTTGGCCAGGGCGCGCAGCGCGCTGTCCTCGAACCCGGTGGCGGTGGTCAGGGCCAGCGCGATCGCCACCGCCTCCTCGTCGTCCAGCAGCAGCGGCGGCAGGTCCTGCCCGGAGGCCAGCCGGTACCCGCCCGCCACACCGGGGGTGCCCTCCACCCGGTAGTCGAGGTCGCGCAGGCGTTCCACGTCCCGGCGCAGGGTGCGGGCGCTGACCCCGAGCCGTTCGGTGAGTTCGGCGCCGCTCCACTCACGTCGGACCTGAAGCAGGGACAGCAGCCGCAGCAACCGCTGCGGCAGGGTTCCCCGCACCGAATCCCCGATTTCCCGGACCTCCCCGCCCGCCCCGATCCGTTCGCGCATGTCTTCCATGCTGCCAGCCATTGCGGCCAGGATGTGACCGCATGGGTTCCTACGGTGGCCCCATGAGTGAGACCACGGAACAGACACAGGTCGTGAAGGCGCTGCGGGAACGGGTAAGCGGGCCGGTACACGCCCCCGGCAGCCCCGGCCACGAACGGGGCCGGTCCGGGATGCAGCAGGTGGACCGGCACGCACCGGACGCCGTCGTGGAGGCCGCCGACGCCGAGGACGTGCGCGCCGCGGTGGCGGTCGCCGCCGAACTCGGGTGCTCCGTCGCGGCCCAGCGCAGCGGCCACGGCCACGGCACCGGTCTGCGCGGCGGGATCCTGGTGGACACCCGGCGGCTGAACCGGGTCCGGATCGACCCCGGGCACCGCACGGCCGTTGTCGACGCCGGGGCCACCTGGCAGGACGTGATCGACGCCGCCGCCCCGCACGGGCTGGCCCCGCTCTCGGGCAGTGCCCCCGGGGTGGGTGCGGTCTCCAACACCCTCGGCGGCGGTCTGAGCCTGATGGGCCGCCGGTACGGGTACGCCGCCGACCACGTCCGAAGCATGGACCTGGTGACCGCCGACGGGCACCTCCGACTGGTGGACGCCCACAGCGACCCGGACCTGTTCTGGGCGCTGCGCGGTGGCGGAAGTTCGTTCGGACTGGTCACGGAGATGGAGTTCGACCTGTTCCCGGTGTCCCTCCTGTACGGGGGCAGCCTGTACCTGGACGCGACCGGCACCCCGCGGGCCCTGGACGGCTGGCGCCGATGGGCCGAGGGAACACCCGAGGAACTCACCTCCGGGGTGTCCGCCCTGGTCTACCCGGATATGGAGGGCGTGCCCGAACCCATGCGCGGGCGGCTGATCGTGCAGATCTCCCTGGCTTGGGCGGGGCCGCCGGAGGAGGGCCCGGCCTTGGCCGAGCCGCTGTACTACCTGGCCCCGGTCCTGAGGGACACCCTGCGCGAACTCCCCTACACCGAATCCGGCACGGTGTTCGACGAACACGACGACCCAGCCGGGTTCCGCGGCGAAGGGCTCCTGGTGGACGCCCTGACCCCCGAGGCCCTGGCCGAGCTCCAACGGCTGGCCACCGCCGACCGCCCGTTCATGAGCGTGGTCTGGCTGCGCCACCTGGGCGGTGCCCTGGCCCGGCCACCCAAGGTGCCCGGAGCTGTCGGCCACCGGGATGCCGCCTACGCCCTGAGCGTGCTCACCTTCACCGAGCCCGACACCGGCGAAGCGCGCGCCCTGCGCGCCGAGGCTGCCGCGCTCTTGAGCAACCGCGCCCGGGGCCGGTCGGCCAACCTGAGCTTCGGTGCGGTGACCGAGGAGGAGGTGCGCGCGATGTTCGCCCCCGACGACCTGCGGCGGCTCGCGCAGATCCGGGACCGCGTGGACCCGCACGGACGCATCCACACCAACCGCCCGATCCCCTCCCCCACCGGCGGCTGAGCACACCAGCGGCCCTGCAACGCCGCTCTGCTCACTGTTTGCGGGCCGTGGCGGACAGCGCCTAGCGTTCAGGGACTGCCAACGAAAGCGGGGACGCGCCAGATGCGGGACACCACGGTCGAACTCCACGGACGCACGGTCGCCTACACCGACATCGGCGACCCCGGGGGCACCCCCGTCCTGTTCTTCCACGGTGCCCCGATGAGCCGACGCAACCTCGGCGACCAGCACGAGGAGTTCGGCGCGGCAGGGCTGCGGGTGATCACCCCGGACCGGCCCGGCTACGGCGGCTCCTCCCCCGCCCCGGGGCGCACGCTCACCGACTGGGCCGGGGAGGCGTCCGCCCTCGCCGACGCCCTGGGGATCGACCGCTTCCTGGTGGCCGCGCACTCCTCCGGCGGGCCCTACGGGGTAGTCACCGCCACCCTGCTGCCCGAGCGGGTGCTCGGCACGGTCGTGCTGGGCGGGGTCACCGACTTCTCGTGGGAACCGGCCTGGGAGGGCTACCGGGAGGACGAGTGCACCATGATGCGCCTGCCCGACGAAAAAGCCGCCCTGGCCTGGGCCGAGGACCATCTCGGCGATCGTTCCTCGGACCTGCCCGCCCCCGATCTCGAACTGTTCGCCACCCAGCACGTGCCGCACCTGGCCGCCGCGGCCAAGGACGCCTTCGCCCAGGGGGTGGGCGGTTACGCCCAGGACTCCTGGGTGCAGGGCCGCCCCTGGGAGTTCGACCCGAACGCCGCCAGGGCACCGTTCCTGGTCGTGCACGGCGACCAGGACACCGTGGTGCCGCTAGCGCACGCCACGCACACCGCCGCCCTGGTGCCCGGCGCCGACCTGCGGGTACTGCCCGGACACGGCCACATCACCGTGCTCTGGGAACTGCCCGCCCTGCTCGCCGAACTCCGCGACCGCCGCTGAGGCCCTGTGAGCGGGGGCACGCCCGACCCACCTCGTCTCCGCGCCTAGAGTGGTTCGGCGATGAACAACACCGAAGAGCGACCCCAGTCCCCGGTCGGAGCGCACGTTCCGGTCGCGGGCGGCATGGCCACCAAGGGTCTGGCCTACGCGGAGAAGATCGGCGCCGAAACCGTCCAGGTGTTCGTGTCCAACCCCCGCGGGTGGGCCACCAACGGCGGCGACCCGGCCCAGGACGCTCAGATGCGCGAGCGCACCGACCTGCCCGTGTTCGTGCACGCCCCCTACCTGATCAACCCGGGCACCCCCAGCGAGGAGACCGCCGCCAAGTCCATCACCTCGATGGAGCACGCTCTGCGCCGCAGCGCGCAGATCGGCGCCCTGGGCGCGGTCATGCACACCGGCTCGGCCGTCTCGGGCACCCGCGAGGACGGGCTGGCCCGCGCCCGGGAGCGCCTGCTGCCGATGCTGGAGCGCCTGGGCGAGGACGTGCCCCCGCTGCTGCTGGAGCCGATGGCCGGGCAGGGCCAGGTCCTGTGCGCCACCGTCGACGACCTCGTCCCCTACTTCGAGGCGCTGGACTGGCACCCGAACGTGGGCGTGTGCCTGGACACCGCGCACCTGTTCGCGGCCGGGCACGACATCTCCACCGTCGAGGGCATGCGCGAGGCCCTGGACCGCTTCGGCGAGGTGGTCGGCGCGGACCGGCTCAAGCTGATCCACGGCAACGACTCCAAGGCGCCCTGCGGCAGCAACAAGGACCGGCACGAGAACATCGGCAAGGGCCACATCGGCGCCGAGCCCTTCGCGGAGCTTTTCCGCCACCCGGTGACCGCGGGGGTGCCCATCACCCTGGAGACCCCGGGGCCGGAGGGTCCGCACGCCGATGACGTGGTCACCCTCAAGAAGCTGCGCGCCGAAACCTGAGCCGCCCGCCCCTCGGAAGCGGGTCGGCTCCGGCCGATCCCGGGAGCAAACCCGGGTTCACTCCTGTTCCGAGGGGCCCTGCTCGGCCACCGCCCGGTCGCACAGGTCCCAGGCCTCGATGATGGCGCGTACGTTGCACAGCACGACGACCGTGGTGGCCAGCACCGCACACAGCGCGTAGGAGACCGCCGCGCAGAGCATCCACACGGTGGCGTGTCCGGTGGCCGGGGCCAGAGTGAGCAGGGCCACGGTCGCGGCGACCGCCGTGTTGGCCGACACCAGTGCCCGTAGTCGGTCGGCCCTGTCCAGCAGCACCCCGGACGGCGGGGCCAGCAGCAGCCAGGGCAGGAAGCGGGCCACCGTCAGCCCGGCCACCAGCAGTGTCCTGGGCGAGGGGGCGATCAGCGGCAGGGCGACCGCCGGGAGCCCGTCGCCGAAGTTGGTGGACACTCCCGCCGCCCAGAAGCGGTGGGAGGCCCCGCCGAGCCGTTCCCGGCCGGAGGTCACGGAAGACCGGGAAGCGTTGGTCACCGCTGACGCCCCTCAGCCGTCTTCTCCCCTGCGAAGCCGGTCGCCTCGTCCCCGGTCTCCCCGGCGCGCTCCTCCGTGCCTGTCTCCGGGTCCTCTTCTCCCGTGCTCGCCGCCTCGTTCATCTCGGTCAGTCTCAGGTCGACCCGACGGGCGGTCTCGGTGACGACCCTTCGTGCGAGCAGCGCGGTGACGACCATGAGCACCCCGCCGACCAGGAACGGCAGCGCCAGGTCGATCCGGCCGAGCACCCCGCCCGCCAGGGCGCCGACCGGGGTGACTCCCCAACCGATCATCCTGCTGACCCCGGCGATTCGGCCCCGCACGTGGTCGGGGACCACGGTCTGGTAGTAGGGACTGGCCGCGATGTTGGAAACGACCATGAAAAAACCCGCCCCTGTGAGCAGGACGAACGCCGTGTAGGGCGCCACGGACAGAGCCACTCCCGCGAAACAGGCGGCCATTCCCAGGTAGCCGCCGAGCACGACCGCGCGCCGACCGAACCGGGTGATCAGCCGGTCACCCGCCAGGGCTCCGCCCAGCCCTCCGATCGCCATGGACATCATGAAGACCCCGAAGAACACGGCGGGGACCCCGAGGTCCTGCTGGGCGTAGAGCACCATCACGGCTCCGCCCATGTTCCCCCCGACCATCATCCCGGCGTTGCAGAGCATGTTGCCGCGCAGGATGCGGTCTCCGAAGACCTGCCGGAACCCTTCACCGGTGGAGCGCCAGAACCCCTCGGACCCGGCTGATTCCGTTTCACCACCCGCGTCCGCGTCCTTGTGCTCAGGCCCGGAGCGGCGCCAGACCAGGGGGACCGCGCACAGCAGGGCCACGCACAGCACGTAGGAACCGGCGATGCCCAGCAGCGGGGCGACGGCACCGGCCGCGAACAGGAAACCGGCCACCGGTCCGCCCAGGCAGTCCTGGGCGACCAGGCGGCCGCCCTCGACCCGGCTGTTGGCCCGGTCGAGCAGGCGGGCGGGGACCAGTTGGACCACGGCCAGACGGTTGGCCGGGTCGGTGACGGTCTCACAGCAGATCAACGCGAACATCGCGGCGTACAGCGCCCAGATGGTCAGGTTCCCGGTGACCAGGGTCAGGATCAGAGCGACCATGACCAAGGCGGCGACGGTGTTGGACACCACCATGGCGCGCATCCGGTGCACCCGGTCCAGCAGCACGCCGGACAGCGGGGCCAGCAGCAGCCAGGGCAGGAAGCGGGTGGCGGTGAGCCCGGCGACCAGCAGGGGATCCTGGGTGAGGGTGACGGCGATCAGCGGCAGGGCGACGAGGATCATGCCGTCGGCCAGGTTGGTGAAGAGCCCGGCGCCCCAGAAGCGGTGGAAGGCACCGCCGAGGCGCTGGTTGCCGGACGCGGTTGCGGATACGGGTGGTGTCGCGGTGGTCAAGTGGTGCTCCTGAGAGGGGTGGGTTCAGGTGGCCTCTACTGCGGAGGATCGCCCGCGTCATCGGGGCCGGTGTCTTCGCGGTTCTCACCCGGATCCGTCTCCCGTTCAGGGAGGTCGGAGGGGGCGGTGAGGTCAGTGAGGTTGGGGAAGAGGTCGGTCTGCAGCTCCACCGGCTCCGTGTCCGGGTGGCTCTGGGCGGTCCGGTCCTGGAAGCGGCGCGCCCATTCCCGGACCAATGTGTTGATCTCCCCGGCGAACTCCTCGGCCTCCTCGGGGGTCAGCCGCAGGTGGGAGACCGAGTCCTGGTAGGCCTCACTCCAGCGGCGCACCTTCGGGGAGTCGGCGTGCTCCCGGGTGACGCGCCGCCAGCGCTCGGCTCGTTCCTGGCGTCCGCGGTAGTAGCCGTCCAGGACGATCTCGGCGGCCTCGCGGGTGGCGGGGCTGCGCAGGAACCGCGTACCGCTCATGTGCCAGCCGCCGGGGCGGACCCGCCACCAGCGGTCGCGGCCGCCCGAGCGTTCAGGATCGGTCTCGACGAACCCGAACCGGGCGAGCTGACGCAGGTGGTAGCTGGTGGAGCCACTGCTCTCCCCCAGCCGTTTGCCCAGGATGGTGGCGGTAGCAGGCCCCTGAACGGAGAGTTCGTTCAGGATCCGGGCGCGCAGCGGGTGAGCCAACCCTCGCAGGGCCTCGGCCCCGACCTCCATCGGCTTGGGGTTCGGGGTGGCCTGTTCGGTCTCTTCCTCTTCGCTCATGCCAGAACCATACTGCAAAGACTTCTTTGCAAAAATAACTTTGCAAAGATTTCTCTGGGAAACTTTCGGCGCCGGGTGCAGGACTCCCGGGGAACCCCACCCCCTGGAAAACCGTCCGATGGGCGACAATGGACACGGGTCCGCGGCGATGCGGAGCCCCGGGGTGCAGAGGAGGGTGTCACCGCATGGAACCGTTCTTCATGGTCATCGGGGCGGCGATCGCGGCCGTGAGCTTTTTCGCGGGACGGCGCACCGCCCACCGCGAGGCCAGGCGGGAACTCCAGCAGCACCAGGCCGCACCCCAGATCCCGCCTCAGGGGCAGCGCACCCCCCAACCGGTCTGCGGCTGCGGCCACAACCTGGTCTTCCACGACCAGGAGACCAAGCGCTGCCAGACCCAGGTGGTCATCCCCGGCCGCTGGACCGGCCAGGCCAACTCCACCTACCGCCAGTGCATGTGCCAGGGCTACCGCGGCCCGATGCCCGTAGACGAGTACTACGCCCCGGACTACCTCGACGGCACCAACCCCTGATCCCTGCCAGCCCTCGCCCACCCCTGTCCGGGCCCCGCCCGACCAGCTCCGGTCCGAACAGAGCAAGCCCCGGGTGAACCTCGACCAGACCCCGCCAGGGCCGAAGCACCGTCCCGCTTCGATCCCCCTCTCCGACCCGCCCCGGGACCGAGCACCGGCTATCGTGCGGGAACCTGGAAGTGCGGACAGCGACGCGCCGGGGTGACAACGCCCGCGCGCATCGCGAGAATGTCCGCGCACCGAACAGCCAGAGAGTGGACGTTTACTCGTGACGACCCCTGTGACACCCACGATCGACCAGCGCATCGCCGAGGAGCTCGGCGTGGGCACGCACCAGGTCAGTGCCGCCGTCGACATGCTCGACGCCGGGTCGACCGTGCCCTTCATCGCCCGGTACCGCAAGGAGGCGACCGGAGCGCTGGACGACGCCCAGCTGCGCGCCCTCGAGGAACGCCTGCGCTACCTGCGTGAACTGGCCGAACGCCGGAGCGCGATCCTGGAGTCGATCCGTTCCCAGGGCAAGTTGGACGACGAGCTGGAGGCCCGCATCAACGCGGCCGACTCCAAGGCCCGTCTGGAGGACATCTACCTCCCCTTCAAGCCCAAGCGCCGTACCAAGGCTCAGATCGCCCGCGAGGCCGGTCTCGAACCGCTCGCCGACGGCCTGTTCGAAGACCCGAACCAGGACCCGCAGGAGGTCGCCGCCGCCTACGTTGACGCCGACAAGGGCGTGGCCGACACCAAGGCCGCCCTGGACGGGGCCCGCGCGATCCTGGTGGAGCGCTTCGCCGAGGACGCCGACCTCACCGGCACGCTGCGCGAGCGCCTGTGGGAGAAGGGCCGCCTGGGCTCGACCGTTCGCGAGGGCAAGGAGGAGGCCGGCGCCAAGTTCGCCGACTACTTCGACTTCTCCGAACCGCTGACCGCGCTCCCCTCGCACCGCGTCCTGGCCATGTACCGGGGGGAGAAGGAGGAGGTCCTCACGCTCAACCTGGAGCCGGAGGAGACCCCAGAGGCGGGCGCCGACGGCACCGTACCGCGCAGCACCTACGAGAACGCCATCGCGTCCCACTTCGAAATCGTGGACCGGGGCCGCCCCGCCGACCGCTGGCTCCAGGACACCGTGCGCTGGGCCTGGCGCACCCGCATCCTGGTCCGCCTGGACATCGACGTGCGGATGCGCCTGTGGCAGCAGGCCGAGGACGACGGCGTCAACGTCTTCGCGGCCAACCTGCGCGACCTCCTGCTGGCCGCCCCCGCCGGAAGCCGCGCCACCCTGGGCCTGGACCCGGGCCTGCGCACCGGGGTGAAGGTCGCTGTCACCGACCCCACCGGCAAGGTCGTGGCCACCGACACCGTCTTCCCGCACGCGCCGCGCCGTGACTGGGACGGGTCGATCGACAGCCTGGCCCGGCTGTGCGCCGCGCACGACGTGGAGCTGGTCGCCATCGGCAACGGCACCGCCTCGCGTGAGACGGACAAGCTGGCGGGCGACCTGATCAAGCGCCACCCCGAGCTCAAGCTGACCAAGGTGATGGTCTCGGAGGCGGGTGCCTCGGTCTACTCGGCCTCGGCTTACGCCTCCGAGGAGCTGCCGGACCTGGACGTGTCCCTGCGCGGGGCCGCCTCCATCGCCCGGCGTTTGCAGGACCCGCTGGCCGAGCTGGTCAAAATCGACCCCAAGTCCATCGGCGTGGGCCAGTACCAGCACGACCTGGCGGAGTCGAAGCTGTCGCGCTCGCTGGACGCCGTGGTCGAGGACTGTGTGAACGGTGTGGGCGTGGACGTCAACACCGCCTCGGTGCCGCTGCTGACCCGGGTGTCGGGTGTGACGTCGACCCTGGCCCGCAACATCGTCTCGCACCGCGACGCCAACGGCCCCTTCCGTACCCGTGAGGCCCTGCTCTCGGTGCCGCGGCTGGGCCCCAAGGCGTTCGAGCAGTGCGCGGGCTTCCTGCGGGTGCCGAACGGCGACGACCCGCTGGACGCCTCCGCGGTGCACCCCGAGGCCTACCCGGTGGTGCGGCGCATCCTGGACCGAGTCGGTACCGACCTGCCCTCGCTGATCGGTGACAAGAAGGCGCTGTCGGGCATCCGCCCCGAGGACTTCGTCGACGACAAGTTCGGTCTGCCGACCGTCACCGACATCCTCAGCGAGCTGGACAAGCCCGGCCGCGACCCGCGTCCCGCCTTCACCACCGCCACCTTCAAGGAGGGCGTGGAGAAGCTGAGCGACCTGGAGCAGGGCATGATCCTGGAGGGGGTGGTCACCAACGTGGCCGCCTTCGGCGCGTTCGTGGACGTGGGCGTTCACCAGGACGGGCTGGTCCACGTGTCGGCGCTCTCGCACAAGTTCGTGGAGGACCCGCGCGACATCGTCAAGCCGGGCGACATCGTCAAGGTCAAGGTGCAGGACATCGACATCCCGCGCAAGCGGATCTCGCTGACCATGCGCCTGGACGACGAGACCCCCGCCCCCGGCGGCCAGGACCAGGGTGGTCGAAACCAGGGCGGCCGAAACCAGGGCGGCAGGGGTGGCGGCCGCGGTGAGCGCGGCAACGGCGGAGGTGGCCGCGGCGGTCGGGGCGGCGAGCAGCGCCGTGGCGGTGGCAACGGCGGCAACGGGGGCCAGAACCGCGGCGGTCGCGGCAACGGCGGACGCGACAGCGCTCCGGCGCCCTCGGGAGCGATGGCCGACGCGCTGCGCCGCGCCGGTCTGGGCAAGTAACGACAAGCAACAACCCGTAGGACCACGAGACGGAGGGGGCCGCGCGCCCCCTCCGTTTTCTCGTGCCGAAACCACGCACACTCCGTTCCCGCCAAACACGGAGAGTTTCGATCCGCCCTTGGCCGAGGGGGATTTGAACAGCGGCGTGACAAGGATGGACCTCGGTTTTCCCAGGTCACCGCCTCGGATCTGACAGTCCCGAAAATTTCTTCACCCGGAAGATCCAGCGACAGTCGCTCATCCGGGGCGTCGTCGGAAGGGGACGGACATGAACGAGGAGCCCCAGGAGAGATACGTGTACGGCCTCGACGACGAGAGCTGGCAGGAGGAGCGCATCGGCGTGACGCTCATGCTGCTGGAGGACCGGATGACCGAGCTCCGCGAGCGCTACGGCCCGACGTTCGGCGACCTCAACCTGGACCTGGGGCCTCTCGGTCCGGGCCTGCCCCGTTCCGAGGCAGGCCCGGACCGCTGATCCCGCTCAGGTGGTCGCCGAACCCTCCGGCCGCCCGGGAGGCCCGCCGGGCGGAGGTCACCACCGTCAGGCCGCGCGGGCGGTTCACCCGGTAGCCCCCGGCGACCAGCGCGGTCACCAGGGCGTGATCCTCCGAGCGGGCCAGCGCGGGGAACCCGCCGCAGGCCAGATAGGCCGAGGCGCGCACCCCGAGGTTGGCGCCGTGCACGTGGGGATGCCCGTACGGCCGCGCCACCGGGTAGGAGCGGGCGAAGCGTTCGGCCAGCCACGGCGGGCGCTCGGACCAGTCACGCACCTCCACGGTGCCGACCACCGCGTCCGCCACCCGGGCCAGGGTCAGCTGTGCGGGCACCCAGTGCGCGGGGACCAGCGTGTCGGCGTCGGTGGTGGCCAGCCACACCTCCTCCAGCTCCCGGGGGCGGACCAGCTCCAGTGCCCGCGCGGCTCCCGTACGACGGGCGGCGCCCACGTTGCGGTGGGCCACCTCGACGACGTGCGCGCCCTCCCCGCGGGCGAGGGCCGCGGTGGCGTCCGAGCAGTCGTCGGCCACCACCACGACGTGGCGTTGCCGCGCGGCCACTCCGCTCAGGCTCAGCGAGGCCCGCACCGCGCGCAGACAGGACACGATCGAGTACTCCTCGTCGTGCGCCGGGACCACCACGGCGACGGCGCCGGTCACACCAGCCCTTCCCGCTCGGCCACGGATCGAGGTCTGCCGTCTCCGGCGGCCTCGTACACCTGGAGCAGGAAGTCCCGCTCCTCGTGGTGCACCGTCCGGTCCAACCCGCCCCGCGCGGCCCGCGCGGCGATCACACGGTGTACGTCGTCCCCGGAGCGGACGTGGTCGTCGACCGGGTGCCGCCAGTGCACGGCCACCAGCGTCCCCCCGGCACCGAGCGAGTCCAAGGACCGCTCCAGAAGGGTGTCCAGGTCGCGGTCGTCGAAGTAGTAGAGCAGCTCGGACAGGACCACGAGGTCGAAGGCCCCCCGCGGCCACCGGCCGGGCACCCTGGCCTGTGCCACTTCCACGTGGAGCAGGTCGGCCAGGTCGGCTCGGGCCCGCGCCGCCGCCTCCGGTGCGCCTTCCCAAGCCAGGAGTTCGTCGCACCGGTCCGCCAGCCCCCGGGTCAGGACCCCGATCGCGCACCCCGGCTCGAAGGCGCGCGCGTACCGCTCCCGGGGCAGGCCGGCCAGGGTCAGTGAGCGTTTGCGCCGTTCGTACCAGCGGCTACGAAACCCCCAAGGGTCCGATGACCCCGCGTACATGGCGTCGAAGTACGCGTCACTGACGCTCACTGGAAAACCACCTCGTGGTCGCGGGAGAAGTGGGCGAGCATGTCCGGGGTCAGGACCGCCCGGTCCTCGGGGAGCCCGCCGAGAGGGGACACCTGGGTCACGAACGCACCGAGCGCGCTCTCCTTGAGGTGAACGACCTCCGGCGTGAGGTCGATCCGGTACGCCCGCGACCAGGGCACCGCGTCGTCACCAGGGCGGGCCCAGTGCCACATCCACACCGGGTAGGAGAGCAACCGCGTATCCCGGTCCCGGACCGCGGCGCGGGCGGCGCGTCCCGTGGCCTCGTGGTCGGGGTGTAGGTCGCCCTCCCAGGGGGCCACGCACAGGTCGGTTTCGGCACACAGGTCGGCCAGGCGTTCGGCGAGCTCACCTTCGTGCGCGGCCACCTGCCCGTCCGGAATACCCAGCCGCTCGATGTCCACACCGCGCGCGCCCAGGGACGACAGGGCGCGCCCGCGCTCCCCCGCCCGCGCGGCCACCAGCCCCGCCCTGGTCAGCACGTTGCTGCCAGGGTGGGACCCCTCGCCGTCGGTCACGGCCACAATGGTGACGTCGGTGCCCTGGGCGGCCATCAGGGCGATGCCGCCGCCGAAGCCCAGGGTCTCGTCGTCGGGATGGGGTGCGACCACCACCGCCCGCGCGGCTCCGCTCAGGTCCAGGGTCGGCAGTGCCTCCAGGGCGCCCCACCCCCGCCAGAGCCGCTCCGGCGTGCCCTCGGCGTCGATCGGGTGCACGTCCTCTTGTGTGTCAACTCGTGTGTCACCGTCGGAGGCCATATGTGTTCCCCTCCTCTCCTGCGGCCTCGCCGCCCAGGGCGGCCAGGTCACGATCGGCGTGGTGTTGGCGCAGGTAGACCGCTAGGTCGGCTGCGGTCCGGGCATAGCGGGCATCGGCGGCGAGCGGCCCCGCGCCCAGCGCTTCACCGGTGCCGCGCAGGACGTCGCCGCAGGCGCGCGCGACCACGGCGCGCACGCGTCGGGCGCGCAGGGCCGCCTGTCCCTTGCCGTCCAGCGGGTCGGCGTCGATCTCCTCCGCCGCCAGTTCGAGCACCGCGCCCGCGGCGTGCAGATCGCGGTCGGCCCTCCCGAAGGCAGTACGGGTGTGGGCGTCAGCGGAGTCGCTGGCGGCGCGCGCGGCCAGCGGCGCGGTCAGGGCCAGGGCGCCGCCGAACCAGCACGCGGCCACGCCCGCCCCGCCGTGGTGGAATCCGGGCCGTTCGGTGTAGGCCCCGGGAGCTCCCAAGGGATCGGCGGGCACGTCGTCGAAGGTGACCGTCAGGGTGTCGCTGTCCGCCATGCCCGCACTGGCCCACGTGTCCGGGACCGGTGCGGTCCGGCCGGTGTCCACTGCGAACAGCCGCCGCTGGCCCGCTTCGGTCTCGGCACCGACCAGGGCGTGGGTGCAGGTGTGCGCGCCCGAGCAGAAGGGTTTGGTGCCGTGCAGGATCCACCGCCCGTTGGAGGGCACCGCTCGAAGGACGGGGCCGGGCGGGTGCGCGGCCCACACCCCCCACACCTGCCCGGGTTCGGGCGGCGGAGCGTCCAGTTCGGCCAGGATCGCGGCGGCGTCGGTGTGCCCCTCCGCCAGCCGGGCCAGGGAGAGGTCGCGTTCGGCAAGGTCACGAAAGCAGCGCCAGCGCTCCCGGGTGTTCCCCGCACCTGGCAGTGGAAGGTCGAGTTCCCCGGCTTCGACGGCCCGCGTGAGCTCCTCGGCGACCCGGGCCCCGTGTCCGTGCATGATCCCCTCCGATCAGCGTAGGAAGCGGTCCGGGGTCAGCGGGAGCTCGCGCACCCGCACGCCGGTCGCGTGGTGGGCGGCGTTGGCGATGGCCGCGGGCATCCCCACGATGCCGATCTCGCCGACCCCCGCCGCGCCCATCGGGTTCAGGTGCGGGTCGGTCTCCTCCAGCCAGTGCGCCTCCACCCGATCCACGTCGGCGTTGGCGGCCACGTGGTACCCGGCCAGGTCGCCGTTGACCACGTGGCCGAAGCGAGGGTCCACCACACCGTGCTCGTGCAGGGCCATCGACAGCCCCATGACCATGCCGCCCACCAACTGCGAGCGTGCCGTGCGCGGGTTGATCACCCGCCCCACCGAGTACACGCCCAACATCCGCGGCACGCGTACCTCCCCGGTGTCCGCGTGCACCCGCACCTCGGCGAAGTGCGCGCCGAACGAGTACATCGCGTAGCGCTCCAGGTCCGGGTTCTCCGGCGCCGCCGCACGGGTGCGCGCCCCCGGCTCGGGCTCGTCGCCGTGCTCCTCCCGGAAGGCGCGGGCGGCGGCGTGGACGGCCGTCCCCCACGAGGAGGTCCCCGAGGAGCCGCCCGCGACGGTGGCCTTGGGCAGGTCCGAATCGCCGATCCGCAGCCGCACCCGGTCCACGGGGCAGTCCAGCGCCTCGGCGGAGATCTGGGTCAGCACCGTCCAGGCGCCGGTGCCGATGTCGGCGGCGCCGATGGAAACCGTGTAGCGGCCGTCGGCACCGTACTCGATCTCGGCCACCGACCCGGGGTTGGTCAGGCGCGGGTACACCGCCGAGGCCACCCCGGTGCCCGCCAGCCACTGGCCGTCCCGGTGCGGTCCGGGCGAGGGGTCGCGCCCGGGCCAGCCGAAGCGTTCGGCCCCCTCGCGTAGGCACTCCACCAGGTGGCGACCCGACCACGGCCGCCCGGTCTCGGGCTCCGTCTCGGGTTCGTTGCGCACGCGCAGTTCGACGGGGTCGATCCCGCAGGCCTGGGCCAACTCGTCCATGGCCGTCTCCAGCGCGAACATGCCGGGTGCCTCGCCGGGAGCGCGCATCCAGAACGGGATCGGCACGTCCAGGGCGGTCAGCCGGTGCGAGGTGGCGCGCGCGGGCGCCGCGTACATCACCCGCGAGCACAGCCCGCTCATCTCCGCGTACTCCTTGGTCCGGGAGGTCAGCTCGGTGGAGTCGTGCGCCAGCGCGCCCAGGCGGCCGCCGGAGTCGGCGCCCAGCCGGATCCGCTGGACAGTGGGCGGGCGATAGCCGGTCAGGCTGAACATCTGCCGCCGGGTGAGAGCCAGTTTGACGGTGCGGCCGGGCAGGGCGCGGGCGGCGAGCCCGGCCAGGACGTTATGGGCTTTGGCCGCGCCCTTGGCACCGAAGCCTCCGCCGACGTGGGGCGCCACCACGCGCACGTTCTCCGGGGGCAGGCCGAAAACGGTGGCCATCGCCGCCCGGACGGTGTGCGTGCCCTGGGTGGAGTCGTACAGCGTGAGCCGGTCGGGAAGGGTCTCCCAGAACGCGACCGTGCAGTGCGGCTCCATCGGGTTGTTGTGCTCCCGGGGTGTGCGGTAGGTCTGGTCGACCACCGCCACGGCCCGGGCCAGGGCGGCGTCGAGGTCCCCCTGATGGGTGTCGGCGGGCGCCCCGGTGCCGGCCTCGTCGGGTGTGTACAGGTCCTGGTGGTCAGGGCGCAGGACCGCGTCATGGAACTGTTCCTCGTAGTCCACGTCCACCAGTGCGGCCGCCTCCCGCGCGGTCTCGGGGGTCTGGGCCGCGACCGCGGCGACGATCTGACCCCGGAAGGACACTTCCTCGCTCTGGAGGACGGCCAACTCCAGATCCTGTGTGTCGGCCAGTCGCGGCGCGTTCTCACTGGTCAGGACCGCGTGCACGCCCTTGAGGAGTTCGGCCTCGGTGGTGTGCACGGCGGTGATCCTCCCCCGGGCCACGGTCGAGAGCACGGGGTGCAGGTACAGGGGTTCGGCGGTCGGGTACTCGTAGGCGTAGGGCGCGGTACCGGTGACCTTGGCTCGGCCCTCGAGACGGGCCATCGGTGCGCCGACCGCCGGGGGCCGTGGTGTGCTCATCGGGACTCCTCGGTGAGTTCGCGCAGGACTGACGCGAGTGTGTTGACCGCCAGCGGCACCTTGTAGGCGTTGTCGCGGCCGGTGCGCGCCTCGGCGAGTTCGGCGTCGGCCGCCACCTGGAAGGACTCCTCCGTCACGGGCCTGCCGCGCAGGATCTCCTCGGCCCGGTGGGCCCGCCAGGGGACGTGGGCCAGTCCGCCGAAGGCGATGCGCGCGTCGGTGAACTGGCTGTCACGCACCTGGACCAGTGCGGCCACGGAGACCAGCGCGAAGGCGTAGGAGGCGCGTTCGCGGACCTTGCGGTAGGCGGTGCGCGCGCCCGTGGGCGGGGGCGGGAGTTCGACGGCGGTGATCAGCTCGCCGTGGGACAGGACGGTGTCCCGTTCCGGGGTCGCGCCGGGCAGCCGGTGGAAGCCCTCGAGTGGCAGGACGCGTTCACTGTCGGGGCCCAGGACCCTGACCCTGGCCTCCAGGGCGCACAGGGCGACCGCCATGTCGGAGGGATGGGTGGCCACACAGGACTCCGAGGCGCCCAGGACGGCGTTGTCGCGGCCGTGCCCGTCCAGGGCCGAGCAGCCCGCCCCGGGTTCGCGTTTGTTGCAGGGGGTGGTGACATCCTGGAAGTACACGCAGCGGGTGCGCTGCAACAGGTTTCCGCCGGTGGTGGCCATGTTGCGCAGCTGCCCGGAGGCCCCGGCCAGCAGGGCGGCGCTGAGCATCGGGTAGCGCCGCCGGATCTCCGGGTGGGCGGCCAGTTCGCTGTTGGGGACCCCAGCGCCGATTTTGACCCCACCGTCGCTCAGGGTCTGGACCCGGGCGTCGACGGCGTCGCGTACGTCGACCAGGGCGGTGGGCTCGGTCAGGCCCAGTTTGAGGTGGTCGACGAGGTTGGTGCCGCCCGCCAGGAATCGGGCGCCGGGGTCGGCGGCCACCGCGGCTACGGCCTCGTCGGCGTGGGCGGGGCGCACGTAGTCGAAGGGCCTCACCCGGACACCTCCCGGATGGCGGCGACGATGTTGGGATAGGCACCGCAACGGCACAGGTTGCCGCTCATGCGCTCGCGAATCTCGGCGTCGTCGAGTTCGACGGCGGCGGTCAGGTCGTCGGTGACGTGGCTCGGCCACCCGGCCTCGGCCTCGGTCAGCATCCCCACGGCGGAGCAGACCTGCCCGGGGGTGCAGTAGCCGCACTGGAAGCCGTCGTGGTCGATCATCGCCCGGGCGACCGGGTGGAGTTCTCCCCCGTCCGCCAGCCCGACGGCCGTTCTCACCCGCGCGCCGTCGTGGGCGACCGCCAGGGCCAGGCAGGCCAGGATCCGGCGGTCCTCCAACAGGACGGTGCAGGAACCGCACTGGCCGTGGTCGCAGCCTTTCTTGGGCGAGGTCACTTCCAGTCGGTCGCGTAGTGCGTCCAGGAGTGTGGTTCGGGTGTCGACGGTGAGCGTGTGCTCCGTACCGTCCACGTGCAGGGTGATGGTGGTCTCCACCGGTGACGACCTTCCTCGACGCTTCCCGGCCCCGGGCCGGCCCCTTGTACTCCCCTCGCCTAACCCGGTGTGAGCTGACCGAAACCCGGTTTTGCCCGGCCTTGCCCTGTACGGGGGAAGGACGCCCCCACTCCAAGGTGTCAGTTTGCTTTGACACGCCCGGGAGTGTCAGTTCAAACTGACACCATGAGCACGGTTTCTTCACCCACCGCCGAAACCACCGAGGACCCCGAGACCGGCCTGCGCGCCGCCCTGGCCCTGCGCCGCCTCGCCGAACGCGTCGAGGCCAACCAGGTGGCCGCCGCCCGCCGGGCGGGCTGGTCCTGGCAGCAGATCGGCGACGCCCTCGGGGTCACCCGGCAGTCCATCCACGCCAAGTACGGCAGGTGAGTCAGCCATGGCAGCCCGAACACGCACCGGCCTGGGCCAGGTCTACCTGGACGCCAACACCGAAGCCCTGCTCCGCGGCGACCGCAAGGTCGGCACCGAACACGTACTGCTGGCGCTCCTGCACGACGCGGACTCGACCCCGGCACGGGCGCTGGGCGTGGAACTGACCGTCGCCCGCCGGGCGCTGGAGCACCTGGACGGGCAGGCCCTGGCAGCGCTGGGGATCACGCCCCGCTCCCCCGGCCCGGTCCTGCCCGGCCGGGCCAGCGACCGCCTGCCCCTGACCCCCGCCGCCAAAGCGGTCTTCAAAGGGCTGCGCACCGAGGCCGGGAAGGAGAGCATCGGCCTGGGGCACGTCCTGCGCGGGCTGCTGAACCGCACACGCCCCGATCCGGTGTGCGCCCTCCTGCACGCCTTGGACGTGGACCGGGACGCGGTCCGCGCGCGGCTCGAGGAGCAGACCCGATGACCGCGCCCCCGTGCACGAGACCGGCTCGGCGACCTCCCGCGACAGCACCGTCATCGGCTACCGGCGACTGGGCGGCGGACCGGCGACCGTGCTCTGGCACGGTTCGATGACGTCCTCGCACAACCTGCTGCGGCTCGGCTCCGCGCTCAGCGACCGGTTCACCGTGTACCTGCCCGACCTGCGCGGACGCCCGGATGGCGCGCGAGTCCGCCGGGCTGGCCGGGGCCGCCGCGACCGTACGCGCCCAGGTCCTCCTGCTCGGCGGTTCCCGCAGCGCCCGCTACCTCCGCGAGGCGCTGGACGCCCTTGAGGACAGCCTGCCCGACACCGGGCGGGTGGAGTTCGGCGGGCTCGTTCATCTGGCTGCGGACAACGATGGCCGGCCCGGACGGGTCGCTGACGCCCTCGCTGGTTTCTTCGCCCCGCTCGTCAGTCGGAGCGCTCGGAGTTGACCCGGTCGGCCAGCGCCCGCAGGAGCTCTTCGGCCAGCGGCAGCTTGCGCAGCTCCTCCGGCCCGGGCAGCGTGGTCTTGGCCCGGTCCCCCTGCTCGCGGACCTCGCCGTGCAGGCGCTCCATGGTCACGTCCAGCCGGTTGGCGGTCTCGGCCGCCTCGCGGATCTCGTCCAACAGGCGCTCGGGGACCGACTTGCCGTACTTGTAGTAGATCTTGTGTTCCAGGCTGGCCCAGAAGTCCATCGCGATGGTGCGGATCTGGATCTCCACCGGCACGTCCACGGTCCGGTCCGACATCCGCACCGGGGTCTCCACCAGCAGGTGCAGGCTGCGGTAGCCGTTGGGTTTGGGAGAGCGGATGTAGTCGCGCTCCTCCATCACCTTGATGTCCTCGTGCCCGGTCAGCATGTCCCGGATCGAGTAGGTGTCCGAGACGAAACTGCACGTCACCCGGATACCGGCGATGTCGAGGATCGCCCCGCGGATCGCGTTGAGGTCGAAGGGCACCCCGCGCCGCTGCGCCTTCTCCATGATGCTCGCCGGGGTCTTGAGCCGGGAGCTGACGTGCTCGATCGGGTTGTGGTCGTGGGTGTAGCGGAACTCCTCGTTGAGGATGTTGACCTTGGCCATCACGGTGTCGATGGCGAACTTGTAGGACATCAGAAACCGCGCCACATCGTCGCGGGCCGCTAGCAACGCCTCCGGCACGTCATCCACCACGAAAACAACCCCCGTCACACCAGTACCGATCCCCGTAACTGCATGTTACCGAGCCTGGTGACAGGTACCTTCGGGAGCGAGAAGCATCGTGTGACGGGGGCTGCCGCACCGGGCCCCGAACTACGGAGGGCCGGGGCGCAGGGGTGCTCGGAGGCCCTACCTGGGGCTGAGGGGCACGCCCTTCCACAGGGCGCGCACCGCGGTCGCGTCACCCTCCGTCAGGGAGTCCTCGATGTCCCAGACCCGCACCACCGTCGCGTCCGGCCGGACTGCGGGCCACCCCGGGTCGCCGGTGGCCGCGAAGGCGCTCCAGGCCCCCACCATGCGTTCGGCCAGCCCCTGGTAGCCCTCGTCCGGCTCGCCGTCGCACAGGAACACCGCCAGGTCGCTGTCCAGGTTGCCGAAGGCGAAGGGCAGGTCGAAGGCGTGGCAGGCGCCCAGGCGCCCCTCCATCGTGCGGCTCTGCGCGGCGAACCGGAAGAAGTACGCGCTGCCGCCCGCCGCCGCGTGCGCCTCGGCGAACCGGACGGAGTACTCGCAGAACAGGGCGTCGCCACTGATCTTGTTGAACAGCTCCCGCAGGGAGGCCTCGGGGTACATGGACCGGTAGGCCTCCACCGCCCCCTCCCCCAGGCCCAGGCGGCCGGCGGTGACGGTGAGGGCCTCGTCTCCTTCGATCTCCACCTCCTGGCCGAGCTCGGTGAAGAGCCGGTACTCGTCGGTGTTGTGGCCGACGAGGAGCGCCACGTCGGAGGCGGCGCCACGGGCGACCGCATCCAGCGGGGGTTCGGGGAGCTCGGGGCCGCCGACCACGGGGGCGTAGCAGGTGAACGCCTTGGTGCGCACGCCCTTACCCGTCCTTCCGCTGCCGGAGAGGACCTCGTCGGTGGCGGCCAGGATCTTCTCGGGGGCCAGGGCCGCCAGGGACTCGGCCTCCAGCGGCACACCTGCGGCCTTGGCCACGCCCTCGGAGACCAGGCGGGCGGTGTCAACGGTGATCATGTCGCCGGGGACGCTGTGCGCGACGGCGCGGTGGAAGAGCCCGTCGGCCTCGGGCGAGGCCATCAGGCAGACCACGGAACCGGCTCCGGCGGACTCACCGGCGACGGTGACGTTGCCGGGATCGCCTCCGAAGGCGGCGATGTTGTCGCGCACCCAGCGCAGGGCGGCGATCTGGTCGAGCAGGCCCCGGTTGTCGGGGCGTCCCGGGACATGGCCGAAGCCCTCGAAACCGAGGCGGTAGTTGACGCTGACCACGACGAGCCCGGTCTCGGCCAGACGGGTGCCGTCGTAGACCGCCCCGTCACCGGAACCGACGATGTAGGCGCCGCCGTGGATCCATACCAGGACCGGGGCGGAACCGCCTGCGGCTGCCGGGGACCAGACGTTGAGGACCAGGCATTCCAGTGAGGTGTCCGGGCTCCAGGGCACGGCTCCGATGAGCTGGGTGCCCTGGGGTGCGGGCGGGCCGGGCTCGGTGCAGTCGCGGACCCCGTCCCAGGCGGTGGCGGGCGCGGGTGCGGCGAAGCGGTGCTCCCCGAAGGGCGCGGCGGCATAGGGGATGCCCCGGTGGACCACGATCCGCCCGTCCTGTGAGCGGGGTGAGACGGTACCGCGAACCGGTCCGTTCGCGGTCCTCACGATGTACTCGGCGTCCACGTGTTCCTCCTTGGGGATCGGCGCTCCATCCACCTAACATCGTTAGGTTTGCCCGCGCAAGACTCAGCCGGGAACTGGAACCGGGAAAGGGGCGCGGGCGTCGAAGCCAGACGATAGGTTTTCAGCTGGATTCTCCTGAATCCCTCCCCGCCTGAGCCTGCTTGTCCTGACCCCCACTGGCCCGAACCCCACCGACCCCGCCGCCCGGCCGGGCGACAGCGCCGGAAAGGCCCCACATGCACGCACCCCTGTTTACCGCCCCTGTGCTGCTGGTCGAACAGCCCCGCCGCCTGTTCTCCTCCGAGGGACACTACGAAGTCCTCAGCGAGGCCGGTCAGCCGCTGGCGTACGTGAACGAGCACATGACCTCGTGGTCGAACACGCACCGGCGCAGCTCCCAGCTACCGCACCGGTTCACGATCTACGCGCCCGACGGACACCCGCTCCTGACCCTGGACAAGCCCTGGGACCGGGGCCGCCCCTACATCCACGTGAGCGGCCCGCACAACGAGCCCTACGGCAGCATCGTCCAGGACCGCTCCTTCATGGGCTCCCGCTTCCGGCTCAACGACCCCCGCGGCCACACCGTCGCCGAGATCCGCGGCGACTGGAACGGCTGGGACTTCACCGTCCTGGACCACGCCGGGGTCGAGATCGCCCGGATCGGCAAGGAGCACCCCGGCCTGGGCGGGCAGTTCTTCACCACCGAGGACCGCTACGCGCTCGAGTTCGCCTACGACCTGCCCTGGCCGCTGCGCCGCCTGGTCATCGGCGCGGCCATCACCATCGACGTCCTGCTGCACGAGCGCGAGCCGGAGTTCTACCACTCCAACTACGCCGACTTCGGCCGCTACCCCGAGTACGGCTACCAGCCCCGCCACCACTGGCACCACCCCCGGCGCGGCTACGTCGCCACCCGGCGCAGGCGTCCGCCGCTGGTGGTCCACACCTGGCAGCCGGTGCGCCGCCGGGGCTACGTCCCCGTCCGCCAACGCGCGACCAGCTCCCGGGCCGGATACCGCACCTTCTCCTCCCGCTCGGAAGCGCCCGCACCCCGGGTCAACCGCACACCGCGGGTGGAACGCCGCGGCGGGGCGGGGTTCGCGTCACGGTCGGAGGCCCCCTCCACCGGGGCGGCGGCCCGCCGTGAGCGTCAGGGACGCGCCCAGAGTGGTGGCGGTACCTCCCGAGCGGCCAGGCTCAAGCGCGATGCTTCCCAGGGCACGACGGCCAGGCGCGCCAGGGACGGGATGACCGGCGGCAGTGGCGGCAGTGGCGGCCTGCGTTCGTCCTCGGGAATCAACCGCCCCTCGGGCTCTTCCTCGCGATCCGCCTCCTCCTCGCGGGGCACCTCGTCCTCCCGTGGCACGTCGACCTCACGGTCCAGCTCGGCCTCGCGCGGCACGTCCGCTTCGGGCCGGTCGTCCTCGCGGAGCACGTCCTCACGGGGCGGGGCGAGCCGTTCCGGTGGCGGCTTCAGCAGCCGCTCCAGCAGCAGTAGTCGGTCCAGCAGCGGCCGCTCCGGTGGCGGTCGGTCCGGCGGTGGCAGCAGCCGCCGCCGCAGGTAGGCACATCAGCGGATAGGCCCCACCCGCGGGCAGCTTCACCAGCGTCACATCCGGGCCCCCGTCCAGCGCTTCACGGACGAGGGGCCCTCGCCCACTACGCATACCATCCGGTCGGTATGATTCCCCTCCACAGCCGACCACCAGGAAGGTCCACCATGCGCGCCATCCAGATCACCGAGTTCGGCGGACCCGAGGTCCTCGTACCCACGGAACTCCCCGACCCCGAGCCGGGCCAGGGCGAACTCCTCCTCGACGTCTCCCTGATCGGGGTGAACTTCGCCGACACGCACCAGGCCGAGAACAGCTACCTGGCCCCCTCCAGCCTGCCCATGGTCCCCGGCGGCGAGGTCGCCGGGCACACCGCCGACGGCCGCCGCGTCGTGGGCCTGCTCAGCGGCAGCGGCGGCTACGCCGAGCGCGCCACCGTCGACCCCAACCTCGCCTACGACATCCCGGACGGCGTCTCCGACGTGGCCGCCCTGGCCCTGATCGTCCAGGGCACCTCGGCCTGGCTGCTGCTGCGCAAGACCACCCGGATCTCCCCCGGCGAGTCGGTCGTGGTGCACGCCGCGGGCGGCGGCGTGGGCACGCTCGCGGTCCAGCTGGCCAAGCAGTTCGGCGCCGGCCGCGTGATCGCGGTGGCCAGCACCGAGGAGAAGCGCAAGCTCGCCCTGGAACTGGGCGCCGACGCCGTGGTGGACTCCGCCGCCCCCGACATGACCGCCGCGCTGATCGAGGCCAACGAGGGCCGCCGGGTGGACATCATCCTGGACATGGTGGGCGGCCGGGTCACCGACGAGAGCATCCGGGCGCTGGCTCCGTTCGGACGGCTGGGCTTCTACGGAATGGCCTCGCGTGAGCTGCCCTCCCCGGTGAAGCTGCCCAACCTGATGCGCTTCTCGACCACCGTGGGCGGCATGTGGCTGCCACACGCCTTCCTGCTGCCGGGAGACGTGGTCGGTCAGGCGATGAACGAGCTCTTCACGATGGTCGCCGAGGACAGTCTCCGGCCGATTCTCGGGCAGACCTACCCTCTGGCCGAGGCCCGCCGAGCCCACGAGGACCTGCGGTCCCGCGGCACGGTCGGCAAGCTGACCCTCGACCCGTCGCTGTAGTTTTCCGATAGGCCATCGCCCTCAGAACGCCCACCTTTACGAAGTAGATTTGCATTTGTCCGGCTTCTCCGTTCCGGGTGGCGGTAAGGCCACCCGGAACGGAGAAACCACGGACGGCGCGGGGCCTGACCTGGACCGCCCCCTGCGAGCCGCTAGTGCTCGCCCTCGAAACGAACCGAACGCTGGTCCGCCCACTCCAGCCGGATCAGCTCCATCTCCGCCAGGAGGGAGTCGGCGGCCTCGATCACCGCCCAGGTCCGCCGCAGCGCCTCCACCCCGGCGTCAGGGGAGGGAAAGACCCCGAAGGCGATCTCACGCCCGTAGTCGACACTCACGTTCGCGCCTCCTGCTCACTCACTCGCCCCGTCTGCATGACCGATCACTGGTAGACGAGGTCCGCGTAGTCGCGGTGTCGCTGGATCCAGCCCTTGACGAAGGGGCACAGTGGAAGGACAGCCAGTTCACGGGTGCGCACGTCGTCCAGCGCCTCGCGGATCAGGGTGCTGCCCATCCCCTGCCCCTCGAAGGCCGGGTCGATCTCGGTATGGGTGAAGGTGATGAGGCCTTCAGTCAGGATGTACTCCGCGTACCCGGCGACCTCGCCGTCGGCCCTGACCTCGTATCGGCGTCTGTCGGGAATGTCGGTGACCTCGGTTGCCATGCCGGAACCTCCTGGGTGTGGGGTACAGCTGTAGGGCACGGGCGGCCTCGCCCGCGTCCGAGCCATTCTCGCCCTTGACCTGCCCGCGTCCCCCTTGCGGCACGCGCCCTGGCGGACATAGAGTCTCCGTGACATACCGACCAG
Source organism: Nocardiopsis valliformis DSM 45023 (assembly GCF_000340985.1). NCBI lineage: Bacteria > Bacillati > Actinomycetota > Actinomycetes > Streptosporangiales > Nocardiopsidaceae > Nocardiopsis > Nocardiopsis valliformis. The sequence continues at coordinate 77,825 of NZ_ANAZ01000011.1, read as the reverse complement.
TCGGTCTAAGGAGTACGTATGACTTCGCGGTTCGACGGGCGCACCGCCATCGTCACCGGTGCCAGCCGCGGCATCGGCCTGGCCATCGCCCAACGGCTCGTCTCCGAGGGCGCTCGCGTGTGCATCACCGCGCGCAAGCCCGAGCCCCTCCAGGAAGCCGTGACGGCCCTCGGCGGCCCCGAGCACGCCATCGGGATCCCCGGCCGCGCCGACGACCCCGAGCACCAGGACGCGGCGATCGCCGCCACCCTGGAGGCCTTCGGCAGCGTCGACCTTTTCGTCAACAACACCGGCATCAACCCGGTCTACGGGCGCATGGTCGACCTCGACCTGGACGCCGCCCGCAAGATCTTCGAGGTCAACGCGCTCTCCGCGATCTCCTGGGTGCAGAAGGTCTACAAGGCCTGGCTGGCCGAGCACGGCGGCGCCATCGTCAACGTCTCCTCCGTGGCCGGGATCAAGCCCGCCCCCGGGATCGGCTTCTACGGCGCCACCAAGGCGATGCTCAGCCACATCACCGAGGAGCTCGCCGTCGAGCTGGGGCCGAACATCCGGGTGAACGGCGTCGCCCCGGCCGTGGTCAAGACCCGCTTCGCCGAGGCCCTGTACGAGGGCCGCGAGGAGAAGGTCGCCGCCGCCTACCCGCTGAACCGCCTGGGCCTGCCCGAGGACGTCGCGGGCGCGGTCGCCTTCCTGCTCTCCGAGGACGCCGCGTGGGTCACCGGCCGCACCCTGGTGCTGGACGGCGGCGTCACCCTGACCGGAGGGGTGTGACCGACGTGGAGCTCAAGAACACGCAGCCGAAAGGCACACAGCTGACGGATGTCGGAGCAGTGGTGACCGGCGGCGGTAACGGGATCGGCGCGGCGATCGCCCGCCGCCTGGCCGGTGCCGGGGCACGGGTCGTGGTCAACGACCTGGACGCGGGCGCCGCCGAGGCCGTGGCCGCGGAGATCGGCGGGATCGCCGTGCCCGGGGACGCCGCCGGCGAGGCCGGCGTGACCGCCCTGATCGCCGAGGCCGGGGCGCACCTGGGTGGGATCGACCTCTACGTGGCCAACGCCGGGGTCGCCGTGAGCGGCGGCCCCGAAGCTCTGGAGTCCGACTGGGACCTGTCCTGGCAGGTCAACGTGATGGCGCACGTGCGTGCGGCCCGCGAGCTCGTCCCGGGCTGGTTGGAGCGCGGCCGCGGCCACCTGCTCACCACCGTGTCCGCGGCGGGTCTGCTGAGCATGCTCGGCAGCGCACCCTACTCGGTGACCAAGCACGCCGCCCTGGCCTTCGGCGAGTGGATGTCGGCCACCTACGGGGACCGGGGCATCACCACCCAGTGCCTGTGCCCCCTGGGGGTGCGCACCAACATGCTCGACGACAGCGGGTCGGAGGGCCAGGCCATCCTGGCCGGGGACGCCATCACGCCGGAGGAGGTCGCCGACGCGGTGATGGCAGGGCTCGCCGACGGGCGCTTCCTGATCCTGCCGCACCCCCAGGTCGCTGACTACTACGCGGCCCGGGCCGCTGACACCGACGCCTGGTTGGCCGGGATGCGGCGCCTCCAGGCCAAGGTGTTCGGCGCGGAGGAGCAGGCATGAGCGACAAACTCTCCGGCGACGAACCCTCCGACGCCGAACTACCCGGACTGGACCTGGAGCGGCTGCGTTCCTACCTGGACCGCGAGCTGCCCGGGCTGGTCTCGGGGCCGCTCCGCGGGAGGGTGATCGCGGGTGGCAAGTCCAACCTGACCTACGTGGTCACCGACGGCACCGGTTCCTGGGTGGTGCGCCGCCCGCCGCTGGGGCACGTGCTGGCCACCGCCCACGACATGCCCCGCGAGTACCGGGTGATGACCGCGCTGCGCGACACCTCCGTGCCGGTACCGCACACGCACGTGCTGTGCGAGGACACCGAGGTGCTCGGCGCGCCGTTCTACGTCATGGAACACGTGGCGGGAACGCCCTTCCGCACCCTGGACGAGATCGCCCCGCTCGGGACGGAGGGCGTGCGCAAGGTCGCCGACGGGCTGATCACGACCCTGGGCAACCTGCACGCGGTGGACCCCGCCGAGGTGGGCCTGGGCGACTTCGGCCGTCCGGCAGGCTTCCTGGAACGCCAGGTGCGCCGCTGGAGCAAGCAGCTGGAGGCCTCGCGCAGCCGGGACATCCCCGGGATCGACGAGTTGCGCGACAAACTGGCGGCCATGCTGCCCGAGCAGGGCGCGCCCGCGATCGTGCACGGCGACTACCGGCTCGACAACGTGCTGGTCACCGACGACGGGCGGCTCACCGCCGTACTGGACTGGGAGATGGCCACCCTCGGCGACCCCCTCGTGGACCTGGGACTGATGCTCGTCTACCGGGAGCAGCCGGTCATCGGCGGCTCGGGACCGGCCACCTCGGCCGAGGGTTTCCCCTCCTCCCCCGAGCTGGTGGAGATGTACGCGGCGGCGACCGGCCGGGACGTGTCCCGACTCGGCTGGTACGTGGCTTTCGGCTGCTTCAAGCTCGCGGTGATCGCCGAGGGCATCCACTTCCGGCACAGCCGGGGACTGACCGTGGGCGCCGGCTTCGACGGGATCGGCGACGTCGTCGCCCCGCTGGTACAGCGCGCCCACACCATGCTCAAGGAGGACTGAGGACCGATGGACTTCGCTTTCGACACCCGGACCGAGGAGCTGCGCGCGCGGCTCCTGGCCTTCATGGACGAACACGTCTACCCCGCCGAGCCGGTGTTCGCCGCCCAGCTGGCGGAGCGGGAGGACCCCTGGGCGATCCCGCCGGTGGTCGAGGACCTCAAGGCCGAGGCCCGCAAACAGGGGTTGTGGAACTTCTTCCTGGCCGGTCACCCCGAGCACGGCGGGCTGCCCAACCTCCAGTACGCCCCGTTGGCCGAGATCACCGGACGCAGCTCCCACCTGGCACCGGTGGCTCTGAACTGCGCGGCCCCGGACACCGGGAACATGGAGGTGCTGACCATGTTCGGCACCGACGAACAGAAGAAGCGGTGGCTGGAGCCGCTGCTGGACGGACGCATCCGGTCCGCCTTCGCGATGACCGAACCCGAGGTGGCCTCCTCCGACGCCACCAACATCACCACCCGCATCGTCCGCGACGGTGACGAGTACGTGGTCAACGGGCGCAAGTGGTACATCAGCGGGGCGCTCAACCCGGCCTGCGAGATCCTCATCGTGATGGGCAAGACCGACCCCGACGCCGAACGGCACCGGCAGCAGAGCATGGTGCTGGTGCCGCGTGACACCCCCGGGCTGCGCATCGGGCGCGGCATGAGCGTGTTCGGCTACGACGACAGCGACCACGGCGGCCACGCTGAGGTGTTCTTCGACGATGTGCGCGTTCCCGCGGAGAACCTGATCGGCGGAGAGGGCGAGGGGTTCGCGATCGCCCAGGCCCGGCTGGGCCCTGGCCGGATCCACCACTGCATGCGTTCCATCGGTGTCGCCGAGCGGGCCCTGGAGCTGACCTGCAAGCGGGTACTGGACCGGGTGGCCTTCGGCCGTCCGCTGGCCGAGCAAGGCGTGGTCCGCGAGTGGATCGCCGAGGCCCGGGTGGCTATCGAGCAGCTGCGCCTGCTGGTGCTCAAGACCGCCTACCTGATGGACACGGTGGGCAACAGGGGCGCGCACACCGAGATCCAGGCGATCAAGATCGCCACCCCGCGCACGGTGGAGTGGATCCTGGACAAGTGCGTGCAGGCCCACGGCGCCGCCGGGGTCAGCCAGGACACCCCGCTGGCGGGCTGGCAGGCGGGCGTGCGCTCGCTGCGCCTGGCCGACGGCCCGGACGAGGTGCACCTGCGCTCCCTGGCCCGCGCGGAGCTGCGTAAGTACGCGTAGAGGACTCGAAAGGCGCTGTCGCGTAGCGAAGCGGCACGAACCAGAGGGACCGGGACAGTGGGTGCCCCGGTCCCTCTCTCGTGTTCGCGGTGCGGTTCGGGCCCTTGCGGGTCAGGGCTGCGGGCGCAGGCCCGCGATGAGCAGGTCGGCGAAGTGGCGGCCGACGTCGTCGCCGGTGAGTTGCCCGTCCTGGCGGTACCAGGTGCCCAGGTGGTGCACGGAGCCGAAGAAGTAGTCCACGACCAGGTCGGCGGGTACGTCGGAGCGGAAGACCCCTTCGCTCTGCCCCTGCTCGACCATGGACCGGAAGAGCTCGTGGTACTTGCGGCGTTCGGCGCGCACGCTGCGCTGTTTCTCCGGAGCGAGCTGGTGCATGGACCGGAAGAAGATCTTGCTGTCGTCAAGATTGGCGATACTGGTGACGATGACGTCGCACGCGGCCGCGTGGACGCGCTCGGCGACGGGAACGTCGCGGGAGGAGATCTCCACGAGGTGCTCGGTCTGCATGCGCAGGACGCGGCCATAGACCTCGTAGAGCAGGTCGTCCTTGGACCCGAAGTAGTGGTACATGGCGCCCTTGGTGACCCCGGCGGCAGCCACGACCTCCTGCACCGAGGTGCTCTCGAAACCCCGCTCAGCGAAAAGCCTCGTCGCGGCGCGCAAGAGGCGTTCGGGCACCGAACCGCGCCCGGCTTCGGCTTCGGCCGTCCGCTGTCCTCGTGCCATGTCCTGCCTCACCTCGTGCCCCCGTTCCCGGTGGCGAGTCGACTACCGATCCGACCAGCATACCGACCGGATGGTACCCCGTGCGTGTGCGCGAGGGTTCCCGAGGGGATTCAGGGCGGGGCGAGGCGGTCGAATCCAGGTGGCCGCCTCCGACTGCCGATGGCCTACGCCGCCCGGTTGGTCACTCCAGGAACTGGGCGGCGAACTCGGCCGAGGGAGCGATCGGGGTGATGACGTCCACGAGGGCCCCGGCGGGGTCGGCCACGATGAAGTGCCGCTGGCCGAAGTCCTCACTGCGCAGTTCGAGCACGGGGGTCAGACCGCCCTCGACCACGAGGCGCTGCCACTCGGCCTCCGCGTCGGCCACCTCGAAGTTGAGCAGCACCCCCTGGGCGGAGGGCGCGCGGAAGCCCTCGGGCAGGGTCGGGTGCCCCGCTTCCAGCAAGGCGAGTTCGCGGTCGGGCGGACCGGGGCGCCTCAAGCTGACGTACCAGTCGCTGACGAAGACGTCCTCGAAGCCGAACCAGCGCCGGTAGAAGGCGTGACTCTCCGACAGCCGGGGCGTGCACAGGACGGGGTAGAAACCGCTGAGTTTCATGACTCACCTTTCGCGCATTACTTTAACATACCAACGGTATGTCGAGTTACGCTATTCACGTACCATCGGTATGTCAAGAGAGCGGGAGGAAGGGCGTTGCCCAAGGACACCGGGGCCCGAGCCGAGCAGCGGGCCCGCACCAGGAAGACCCTGATCCGGCAGGGCCGCCGCCTGTTCACCGAACACGGCTACGGCGGGGTGGGGCTGTCCGAGATCGTGACCGCGGCCGCGGTCACCAAGGGCGCGCTCTACCATCACTTCGGCGGCAAGGCCGACCTGTTCCGCGCCGTCCTGGAACAGGTGCAGCAGGAAGTGGGCGAGGCGGTGGCCGGGGCCGCCGGCGCCCGCACGGACCCCTGGGAGCAGCTGACGGCAGGGTGCCGGGCCTTCCTCAGCGCAAGCACCGCCCCGGACGTACGCCGGATCATGCTGGTGGACGGACCCGCCGTCCTGGGGTGGCGTGAGTGGCGCGCGCTCGACGAGTCCTCCTCCGCCCGCCACCTGGGCGAGGCGCTCACCTCGCTGATCGAAGCGGGGATCCTCACCCCGCAGCCGGTCGCCCCGCTGGCCCACCTGCTCTCCGGGGCCATGAACGAGGCCGCGCTGTGGCTGGCCGACTCGGGGGACGCACAGGAGGGCAAGCAGGCTCTGGATGACGTGTGGGCGCCGCTGTCCCTCATGCTGGAGTCCCTGCGCGACCGGGACAACTGACGCCGGGGCCGTCATCGCGGGCGATATCGTGGCGCCCATGGCGCAGGGAGTGAAGGGGGAACAGGCGTTGGACGCGGGTGCGGTGGACGGGGCCGGGGACGGCACGCAGGCGTTCCGCGACGACTTCGTCGGGCGCTTCGCCGCCTACTGGCAGTCCCAGGGACGCCCCAAGGCCGAGGGTCGGATCGTGGGGTTCCTGCTGGTCGCCGACCGGGACGCGGTCAGCGCCGAGGAGGTTGCCGAGGGTGCCGGAGTCAGCCGCGGCTCGGTCTCCCAGTCGGTGCGCCGACTGCGCGAGCTGGGCTTCGTGACCCTGGTCGAGGCGCCCGACAGCCGCTCCCGGCTGATCAGCATGGACGAGGACGTGTGGGGCGGCTTCCTGCGCAACGAACGCTCCTACCTACGCCAGCAGCGTGACCTGGCCGCCTCCGCTCTGGAGCGCCTGCCCGACCTCGGCGAGTCCTCCCGCGCCCGACTGCACAACATGTACGACTACATGACCTGGCTGGACGGCTACCACGACGTCCTCCTCGAGCACTGGGAGGAGTACAAGGCGGCCCGCCCCCAGAGGAGCCCGCGGAACCGGCCGGAAGGCCCACAGGACCGACAAGCCCCACGGGACTAGGGTTGTCCGGTGTATGCCCGGCCCTGCCGGGTCACCTACCAACTTACGGAACCCCCGATGGCGAATACCGACCCCCAGGCCGCCCGTGAGATCAACCCCGAGGTCCCCCACTCCGCGCGGGTGTGGAACTACTGGCTCGGCGGTAAGGACCACTACCCCGCCGACCGCGCGGTGGGTGACCAGGTCAAGCAGGTCTTCCCGGACATCGTCGAGATCGCCCGGCTCCAGCGCGCGTTCCTCGGGCGGGCCATCACCTACCTCGTCGAGGAAGCGGGCATCCGCCAGTTCCTGGATGTCGGCACCGGTCTGCCCACCGCCGACAACACGCACGAGGTGGCGCAGCGGGCGGCTCCCGAAGCTCGGGTGGTCTACGTGGACAACGACCCGCTCGTCCTCGCCCACGCCCGGGCGCTGCTGACCAGCACCCCCGAGGGCGTGACCGAGTACGTCGACGCCGACTTCCGCGAGCCCGAGCGGGTTCTGGCCCAGGCCCGGCGCACCCTGGACTTCGACCAGCCCGTCGCGCTGATCCTCATGGGCATCGTGGGGCACCTGCCCGACTACGAGACCGCGCGCGGCATCATCACCGCCCTGCTCGCGGAACTGCCCTCCGGCAGCTACCTGGTGCTGGCCGACGGCACCGACACGGCCCCCTCCTCCGTGGAGGCGCACCGCCAGTACAACGAGAACGCCCCGCTGCCCTACAACCTGCGTCCCCCGAAGGAGATCCGGTCGTTCTTCGACGGTCTGGAGCCGGTGGAGCCGGGCATCGTGGCCTGCACCCTCTGGCGGCCCGCCCCGGTAGACGTGGGCGACCACCGTGAGATCGCGGAGCTGTGCGCGGTGGCTCGCAAGCGCTGACCCGGGTCAGCTCAGGGCGCGCTCGTGCGGGATGACCAGCGGGGTGCCGGTCCGGGGGTCGGGGACCACGTCGCAGGCCAGACCGAAGACCGCCGCCACCCGCTCGGCCGTCACGACCTCCCCGGGGGCACCGTCGGCGACCACCGCTCCCCCGTCCATCATCACCAGGCGGGTGGCGAACCGGGCCGCCTGGGCGAGGTCGTGCAGGACCGCGACGACGGTGCGGCCGCGCCGGTGCAGGTCGGCGAAGAGCTCCAGCAGGTCGTACTGGTGGGCGATGTCCAGGTAGGTGGTGGGCTCGTCCAACAGCAGGGTGTCGCTGTCCTGGGCCAGAACCATCGCCACCCAGGCGCGCTGGCGCTGACCACCGGAGAGCGAACCCACCTGGACGTCCGCAAGGTCACTGAGCCCGGTGAGCTCCAGGGCACGGGCGATGGCCGTCTCGTCCTGCGGACTCCACTGTTTGAGCAGGGTGTGATGGGGGAAACGGCCGCGCGCCGCCAGGGCTCGGACGGTGATGCCTTCGGGGGCGAGGGGGCTCTGTGGGAGCAGGGCCAGCTGGCGGGCGACCGCTTTGGGACGCAGGGAGCGGATGTCGCGACCGTGCAGGAGAACTCTTCCTGATTCGGGTTTGTTCACTCGGCCGAGCGCCTTGAGCAGGGTGGACTTTCCGCAGCCGTTGGGGCCCACGATGACGGTGAACTCGCCTTCGGCCACGGTGAGATCGAGGTCGCTCACGACCGGGTCGGCACCGTATCCCAGGGTGAGACCCTTCGCGGTCAGCACCGGTGTGCTCGTACTGCTCACAGATTTCCCTTTCGCCATTCACGGATGAGCAGGTAGCCCAGGTAGACGCCGCCGATCGCCAGGGTGAAGACACCGACCGGCAGGCCCTCCCCGATCGGCGCGTGCTGCACGGCCAGGTCGGCCGCCACCAGCAGAACCGCCCCCACAAGGGCGGACAGGACCAGGTTGGGGCCGGGAGCGCCGCTCATCCGGCGGGCGATCTGCGGGGCGGTGAGGGAGATGAAGGCGATCGGCCCGGCCACGCTCACCGCCGCCGCGGACAGGACCACAGAGAGCACGACGGCGGCGGTGCGGCTGGCCGAGGCCCGGGCGCCGAGGGAGTCGGCGAGTTCGTCGCCCATCTCGTTGACGGTGATCGGACCTGCCAGGGCCAGGACGAACGGCACCGCCAGCGCCAGGGTGAGCCAGATGGTGGCGGCGTGGTCCCAGGAGCGGGCACCGAGGCTGCCGTTGACGTAGGAGGCCAGCACGCTGGCCTGGTCGCGGGCCATCACCGAGACCACGAAGTGGGTGAAGGCCTGGGCCATGGCGGCCACGCCGATCCCCGCGACGATCAGCCGCCCGGGGTTGCGCAGCCCGGTGCCGGTCACCGAGGCCACGACCACGATGGCCAGGGTGGCCCCGGCCAGCGCGCCGATCGGTACGGGGACGATCCCGGGGAGCATGAGCGCGGCGAAGGCGGCCCCGGCCCCGGCGCCCGCGCCGAGCCCGATCACGTCGGGGCTACCCAGCGGATTGCGGGTCACGGACTGGAAGAGCGCACCGGCCAGGCCCAGGGCGATCCCGGTGCCCACGGCGACGGCCAGCCGGGGACCGCGCAGGCGTTCGAGGGCGAACAGGTGGGTGGCCTCGCCCTGACCGGCGAGGAGCGAGGGCAGCTGGGTGAGCGGCACGCCGAGGCGGCCCAGGCTCAGGGTGGCGGCGGCCGCCGCGAGCAGGAATACCAGCAGCACGAGGCCGACCACGACCGAACGCGGGTGCACCGGCAGGGCGACGTGACCGCCCAGACGCAGGACGGGGAAGGAGGGGCGCGGCTCCGGCCCGGGCCGGGGTTCGCAGGGCTGTTCCGGGCGCTGTTCGCCTACGCGGGTTCGGGTCTGGTGGTTCACGAGCTCGCCCTCATCTTCCGGACCACGTACAGCAGGACGGGCGCGCCCACGAAAGCCGTGACCACGCCGACCATGAGCTCCATGGGGCGCACCAGGGTGCGGCCCACAACGTCGGAGAGCAGCAACAGGGTGGGGCCGACCAGGAGGGCGAAGGGCACCTGATAGCGGAAGTCCACCCCGACCAGGCCGCGCACCACGTGCGGGACGGCCAGGCCGACGAAGGCGATGGGACCTGCCGCGGCGGTGGCCCCGGCCGCGAGCAGGGTGCCCGCGACCAACCCGCCCGAGCGCGCCAGGAAGACGTTGGCGCCGGTGGCCACGGCCGCCTCCTCCCCCAGGGCAAGGGCGTTGAGCGGTCCCATGACCAGCAGGGCCAGTACGACGCCCAGGCCGATGACGGGCAGCACGGAGAGGATCACGTCGTACCCGCGCCCGGCCAGGGAGCCCACCACCCAGTAGCGGTAGCTGTCGAAGACGTCGGGCATGCTCAGCGTGACGGCCTGCACGTAGGCGTGCAGCACCGCCGAGACCACGGCCCCGGCCAGGACCAGGCGCACCATGCCGCCGTCGCCGCCGCGGGTGCCCACCGTGTAGGCGGCCAGCCCGGCCAGGAGGGCGCCGGGCAGCGCCCACCAGACGGTGGCCGTGGTCGAGGCGGGTCCGAGCAGCGCCGTTGCGGTGACCACGGCGGCGGCCGCGCCCGCGTTGACGCCGAGCAGGCCCGGGTCGGCCAGAGGGTTGCGGGTCACGCCTTGCATGAGGGTTCCGGCGAGGGCCAGGGCGGCTCCGGCCACGATCCCCAGGAGGGTTCGGGGCACGCGGCTCTCCACCACGGTGGTGGTGTAGGGGTCCGCGCCGCCCGTGAACACCTGGAGCACCTCCAGGGGAGGGGTCGGTCGGCTGCCCGCCACCAGGCTGAGCAGGACGGCGCCGGCCAGGGCCGCCGAGGCCGCGCCCAGCACGAGCACGGCGCGGGCGGGCCCGGCCTGGGGTGGTGCCATGTGCGTCTTCACGTTCACCCTTGTTCGGGAGTGCTTCAGCCGTCGGCTCGGGCCGCGGCCTCCTCGATGAGGGGGACGTAGCGCTCCAGGGCCCAGGGGACGGTGAGCGGATTGATGATGGAGGAGGCGGTGACGAAGGAGTTGTCGTCGGAGGCGACCACGGCGCCGTTCCCGATGGCGGGGATGGCCTGGTAGAGATCCTGGGACTCGATCTCGGCGCGGTTCTCCTCATCGCTGTAGAAGGTGAAGATCAGGTCGCTGTCGGAGAGCTGGTCGGCGTTCTCCAGCCCGATGAGGGCGGAGTCGGTGCCCTCGGTCTCGGGGAAGGTCTCCACGACCGGGTCGACCCGCAGGCCCAGACCGCGCACCATGGCCACGCGCTGCTCGTCGGGCAGGAAGACGCCGAGGGTGCCCGGTCCGGTGTTGTAGACGTAGGAGAAGGTGAGGTCGGCGAACTCGGGGTTCTGGGCGGCGGCCTCCTCGAAGCGCTCCTCGACCTCGGTGATGAGTTCCCCGGCCTCTTCGGGTTGGCCGAGCGCCTGGCCGATGATCTCGATCTGCTCGTCCCAGTCCGTGCTCCAGGCCAGGTCCGGGTAGGCGACGGTGGGGGCGATGTCGGTGAGGATGTCGTACTGCTCCTGGGTCACCCCGGACCAGGGGGCGAGGATGACGTCGGGGGCGAGTTCGATGATCGCCTCGAAGTCGATGTCGTCGGCCCCGGCGAACTGCTCGGGCAGTTCCTCACCGGCCTCGGTGACGGCCTCGTGGATCCAGGGGAGGTAGCCGGTGTCGTCGCTGCCCCACTCGTAGCTCTCGATGCCGACCGGCACGGTGCCCAGCGCGATGGCGGTCTCGGCGGAGCCCTGGCCGAGGGTGACCACGCGCTCGGGGCGCTCGGGGATCTCCGCGGTGCCCAGGGCGCTCTCGATGCTGACGGGGAAGGTGCCGTCCGCGTCGCCGCCCTCGGAGGCGTCCTCGGCGCCGGGGCCGGAGCCGCAGGCGGCCAGGCCGAGGGCGAGGGCAGTGGTGAGTCCGATGCCGCCGGCGCGGCGCAGGGTGGGGTGCATGCTCACTGCTTTCTTCGTCACGGGGAGCGGCCGCGCCCTGACGGGCGGGCCGGTTGCGCGCAGGGGGAGCCCTCGGAGGAGGGCAGCACGAAAGGACCGCGAAACGGGAGAACCCCGACTTCAACGAAGGTTAGTCTAACCTCACTTCAGGCCATTTCAAAAAAACTGAACCGGGAGGGGCGTTCCCTCCCGGTTCAGGGCCGCGCGCCTGCTCACCCGCCTCCTCAGCTCCCGCGGAGGAAGGAGGGACCGGCGGCGCGGCGTCCGCGCTCTCGGCGGACGGCTCAGGTGTTGCGGTCGGTGAGCACGTTGCTCGCCCTACCCAGGTAACCGATGTACTGGCTGGTCGCCAGGGCACCGAGCCGTTCGGCCCCCAGCAGGCGAGGCGGCCCGAAGCGCTTGAGCAGCTCTGCGCCCGAGGCCAGCGAGGCCAGTGAGACCGGCCCCCTTCGGGCGTGCTCGTACCGGCGCAGCGCGGCGGCCGGATCAGCTCCGGCCCGCTGCTCGGCCAGCGCCCGGGACAACTCCAGGGCGTCCTCCAGCGCCTGGTTCGCGCCCTGGGCGGTGGAGGGCGAGAAGGCGTGCGCGGCGTCGCCCAGCAGGGTCGCCCCGCCCTGCCCCCAGACCTTCCTGGGCATCCGGTAGCGGACGTGCTCGAACAGGGCGAGGTCCTCGTCGCGGGCGTGCTCCAGGACCGCGCTCACGTCCGGATCGTCCCACCCCTCGAAGAGCCTGCGCAGCACGGCAGCCGGTGACCCGGGCACGGGGGTGTCCGGCCGCCAGCGCACGTCGAACCACCACTGAACGAGCCCCTCGCCGGCGGGCATGATCCCGCACAGGCCCTGGCGCCCTTGGACGACCGCCGCGCGCGTGCCCGCCGCCAGCTCCACGGGAACCCGGGTGAGCCCCTGCCAGCTGGCCCACCCGGTCGGACGGGCGGGGTCACCGTCCCACAGGTCGCGGCGGACGGCCGAGCGGACTCCGTCGGCGCCGACCACCACGTCGCCGGTGGCGCTGCTGCCGTCCCCGAAGAGCGCGCTCACCGTACCGTCCGGGTTCAGACGCACCCGGGTGCAGACACGGCCGAACCTCACTGTGTCCTGGGGCAGTCCGCCCGCGAGGAGCTCCATCAGCGCACGCCGGGGCACGGCCCGGCTCTCGAAGCCGTAGCGGTCGCGCACCGCGCCCAGGTCGACCGTGTAGCGAACACGGCCCGAGGAGTCGCGGTTCTCCAGGCTGTCCAGGCGGCGGCCGACACCGGAGACGTCCACGCCCAGTGCGGCCAGGGCCGCGACCCCGTTGGCGTGGAGTCCGAGCCCCGCGCCTCCTCTGCGCAGCCCGGGGGCGCGCTCGTGGACCTCGACCTCATGGCCCTGGTCGCTGAGGCCGCGGGCCAGGGCCAGACCGCCCACCCCGGCTCCGACGATGACGACACGCATCAAAGACGCACCCCTGAACGTTCGACTGCCTGCACGCTACTGACAGACCGAACATAACGGACCGGGGGCCGGGCAGGCGTCGGGACGAATCCTGCCCGACGGTCAACCGGCCGTGGGCGGGCCGCCGGACCGCCCGGTCCGTGCGCGGATCAGAGTTCAGCGGACCAGGTGGACCCGGGCCTCCCAGGGGCGCAGCGGGGACGTGACCGGCCCGGGGTCGGGGAGGTTGCCCAGGAGCAGTTCGGCATCGGCCTCCGTCAGTTCCCCGGGCAGCTCCACCTCCGCCCTCTGGTCGCTCCAGTTGGCCAGCACCAGCAGCACCTGGCCGTTCAGCGTCCGGGTGTAGGCGTAGACCCGGGGGTCCTCCTCCAGCAGCGGGGTGAAGCTGCCGTGCACGATGACCGGGTGCTCCTTGCGGAGTGCGATCAGGCGCCGGTAGTGGTGGAAGACCGAGCCCTCGTCAGCCACCGCGGCCTCGGCGTTGATCCCGATGTGGTTGGGGTTGACCCCGATCCACGGCGTCCCGGTGGTGAACCCGGCGTTCTCACCCGCGGTCCACTGCATGGGGGTGCGCGCGTTGTCCCGGCTCATCCTCGTGATCCCCGCCATGGCCGCCTTCGCGTCGACCTTGCCGGTCTCCACCATGGTGCGGTGGTAGTTGAGGGTCTCCAGGTCGCGGTAGTCGGCGATGTCGTCCATGTGGGCGTTGGTCATGCCCAGTTCCTCGCCCTGGTAGACGTACGGGGTGCCCTGCATCATGTGCAGGGTGGTGGCGATCGCGGTCGCCGACTCCACCCGGTAACGGCCGTCGTCACCGAACCGGGAGACCACGCGCGGCTGGTCGTGGTTGTTCCAGTACAGGCTGTTCCAGCCCCGGTCGTTGAGGCCCACCTGCCAGCGGTTGAGCGAGGCCTTGAGCCGGACCAGGTCCAGCGGCCGGGGGTCGAACTTGCCGCCCGGGCCGTGGTCCAGGTCCACGTGCTCGAACTGGAACACCATGTCGAGCTCCTGGTTGACCGGGTTGGTGTGGATGCGGGCCTGCTCCACGCTCACCCCGGGCATCTCCCCCACGGTGAGCACGTCGCGCCCAGCGAAGGCCCTCTCGTACATCTCGTGCAGGAACTCGTGCAGGCGCGGCCCGTTGATCGCGTGGTCGGCGAAGACCCCGTAGTCGCCGACCACCGGCCCGTCCGGGAACTTGGGGTTCTTGGACACGAAGTTGATCACGTCCATCCGGAACCCGTCCGCGCCCCGGGCCAGCCACCACAGGGCGACCTCGTGCACGGCCGCTCGCACCCGGGGGTTCTCCCAGTTCAGGTCGGGCTGGGAGGGGCTGAACAGGTGGAGGTAGTACTCGCCGCGCGTCTCGTCGTAGGTCCAGGCCGGACCGGAGAACACCGAACCCCAGTTGTTGGGCGGGCCGCCGTCGCGCCCGGGCCGCCAGAAGTAGAAGTCCTTCTTGTCCTCGTCGCCCTCGCGGGAGGCGGTGAACCAGGGGTGCCGGTCGCTGGTGTGGTTGATGACCAGGTCCATGACCAGGCGCATCCCGCGCCCGTGCAGCCCGTCCCGGAGCCGGTCCCAGTCCTCCAGGGTGCCGAACCGGGGGTCGATGCCGGTGTAGTCGCTGATGTCGTAGCCGTTGTCGTCCCACGGCGAGGGGTAGACCGGCGACAGCCACACCACGTCCACCCCGAGGAGCTTGAGGTAGTCCAGTTTCTCGACGATCCCGGCCAGGTCACCGACACCGTCGCCGTCGCTGTCGTTGAAGCTGCTCGGATAGATCTGGTAGACGACGCTGGACTTCCACCAGTCGGCGCTGGGTTCGGGCATGGGTTCCTTCTCCGCTCGGGTCCGGTTCACCATTCAACCGCTCCGGGCCCCGCTTGGGGAGGGGAATCGCGGCGGCTTTCGGAGCGACTTGCGGGGAGTCTAAGGTTGCCCCGACCGTTCCCGCGGGCGCTTCCCAGGGGACACGTAGACGAAGGGGACACCATGTGCTTGCACGGAACCGGTGAGACCGTGAGGGCCCGCTCCGACGGCTCCGCTCCCGCCGGACCGCCGACCCCGCCGCTCGCCCCGCGCCCCTGGCCGAAGGGGTTCCGGCGGGTGGCCGACCTCAGCCACACCCTCTCCCCCGACATGCCGTCCTGGGACGAGGACAAGCCGGTCCGGGAAACGCTCGCGCGGCCCGCGCCCGAAGGGGAGTTCGGGTTCTACGTGCAGCGGTGGAGCATGTCCGAGCACACCGGTACCCACCTGGACGCCCCGGGGCACGTGATCGGCGGCGGGCGGTTGGTGCCCGACATCGACCCGAACGAACTCGTGGCGCCCGCCGCCGTGATCGACATCCGTGCCCGGGCCGCCGAGGACCCCGACACCACGGTGACCGTGGACGACATCCACGCCTTCGAACGCGTCCACGGCCGCATCCCGGCCGGGTCCGCGGTCCTGATGTGTTCGGGGTGGAGCACCCGCTGGGCGGAGGGCGACGAGCGGGTCCGGGGCGTGGCCGGGGACGGCTCATGGCACTTCCCCGGTTTCTCCGCGGACGCCTGCGAGTTCCTGGTATCCCAGAGGGCCATCGCCGGGACCGGGGTGGACACGCTGAGCACCGACCCCGGCAACTCCACCGAGTTCGCAGCCCACGAGGTGGTGGGCCGCGCCGACCGGTGGGGGTTGGAGGCCCTGACCGGGCTGGAGCAGCTACCGCCGAGCGGGGCGGTGATCACGGTGGGGGTACTGCCGGGCCTGGACGCCTCCGGCGGCCCGAGCCGGGTCCTCGCCCTGTGGTGAGCCTCTGCCGGTAAGCCCCTCGGGGTACTCAGCGGTGGTGCGGTTCCACGCCGTCGGGCGTCCATTCCAGCAGCATGATGGTGGCGTCATCGGTGAAGCTGCCGCGCTGGTGGTCGTGGATGGCGTGGATCAGGCGCCGCAGGGTCTCGGGGGCGGGTTCGTCGGCGGAGGCGGCCCGGATGACGAATTCGGCGAAGCGTTCCAGCCCGAACATCCTGCCCTCGCTGTCGTGCGCCTCGGTGACCCCGTCGGTGTAGAGCAGGACCTGGTCGCCGGGTTCGAGGGCCATTTCGTGGACGGTGCGCGGGGAGGTGCCGGGAACGATCCCGTCAAGGCCGAGCGGAAGTTCGGCGGCGCGCTCCATGGCCCCCTCCACCAGGCGTTGGCGGCGGATGAGCAGGGGCGCGGGGTGGGCGCAGTTGGCCCAGGAGAACAGGCCGGTGGACAGGTCCAGGGTGGCGAAGATCGCCGTGCAGAAACGTTCGGGCAGCCAGGTGACCAGGGCGCGCTCCACGTTGGCGGTGAGTTCGGTCAGGTCCGCGCCGTTGCGGCGTGCGCTGCGGGCCCCGGCCATGGCGACCGAGGCGGTCAGCCCGGAGGCGAGGTCGTGGCCCATCGCGTCCAGGATGACGGCGTGCAGGGTGTTGCGGGTGATGGAGTGGTCGAAGGCGTCGCCGCCCAGTTCGTAGGCGGGTTCGAGGACGGCGGTGGAGATCCCTCGGCGGGTCCCGAGGGTGCGCGGCGGCAGGAAGGCGCGCAGCATCTCGGTGCGCAGCTGCACGTTGCGGGCACGGGTGCGCCGGACGTAGGTGTCGCTGTAGGCGCGCTTGGACGTGATCACCAGGGCCAGTAGTGCGGCGAGTGTCTGGCAGCGGCGGAGGGTGGGTTCGTCGAGGTAGGACGTGCGGATGTGCAGCGCCCCCATGCGGTCGGCGCCGTCCTTGAGGGGCAGCCAGAGGCTGAGCGCCTCCGCCCCGCCCTCGCCCAGCCGCAGGGTGTCGGAGCGGAAGGCCTCCCCGGCGACGGTGGAGTCGACATCGAGTATGGGCCCTCCGGTGAGCGGGACGAGTAGGCGTTGTTGCAGGTCCACCAGGTGCACGGTGATCTTGCCGAGCCCGATCGCCGTACCGTAGCGGTCGGCGGCCTCCAGGACCTCGATGGGATCGCTCTCGTGCACGGACCTGACGAGGTCCTGGAACAGTCGTTCGCTCTCGCCGGACGGGGTCACCGCCTCGCCGTCCTCTTCCACGCGCTCACCCCCGGATGCCCCCGCTCTCCGCAGCCCTCAGTGTCGCACCGGTTCGACCGCTGACCCAGTGTTCGTACTCGCGTGTCCCTTAGCAGGTCAAAGCGGATTTTCAGGCCACTCGCACCTCCTGGAGTCAACTTTGGTTGACTTTCTCGCACGGTCAACTTAAGTTGACAATCTGGGGTATCGAAAGCTCCGCTCGCCCCAGCGGACCGCCAGGTGCACGGGCCGCGGAACAACCCGGAACGAGGCCCTCCGGCTCAGACTCATCACGAAACCGGACAGAGGAGCTCCAATGAAGACCGCTTTCGACGACCCCGCGCCCGAACCGGAGGGCCTGCCCGCCTGGACCGCGCGGGGCTTCGCGGTGGCCGAGGCCCGCACATGGATCGACGCCGGGTTCGTCCTGGCCGCCGCCGAACGCTGGCGGGAGCGCGGGGTGTACCGGCCGGGCCCGGCCCGCCTCTGGCGGACGGCGGGGCTGACCCCCCACACCGTCGGCCCGGCGTTGAGGGCCGGGATGGAACCGGGCGAGGTCGTGCGCTGGCACGAACTGGGATATGACCACACGGAGGCCGCCGAACGACACCTGGCCGGGGAGCGCCCGCGCCCCCGGAGGCTGTTCGCCCGGCTGTTCCGGCGCCACCGCGACCGTGATCTGGACCTGGACGACGCGCAGGCCGAGACGATGACCGCGCTGCTACGGGCAGGGATCCAACCGGCCGACGCCCGCGCCTACCTGGACGCGGGGTGGCGAGGCCCGGAGGCGGTGCCCTGGGCACGCGCCGGGGTGAACGCCACCCAGGCGGTGCTCTACCGTGCGCTCGGTTTCACCCCGAAGGAGGCCGCTGCCTGGTCGGCGGAGGCGGGCAAGGACGCCGAGGAGCTGCTCCGCACCTGGTGGGACGCGGGGGTGCCCCGTCAGGACGTGGCCGCCTGGGTGGTCGCCGGGTTCAGCCCGGAGGAGGCGGCAAGCGCGGTGGCGGCGGGCCGCACCGTGGAGCAGGCCGCGGCGCTGCGCTCCCCGGGCGGCCGTGCCCCCGGCCAAGGAGGGCCCGGCTCATGAGGACCCGGGGTCAGCGACCGCTGTGGATCTCGGCCCGGCCGGCCTCCGGAGTGAAGGCCGCCACGGCATGCGCCGCTCCCCTCTCCGCCGAGCGGGCGACGACCCGCCCCTCGTGCAGGCGGAGCGCGATTTCGGTGTCGTCGTCGAACTCGAACACTCCGGCCGCGGCGGCGACGTTCGGGTCGAGGACGATCCGCGGCCGTGCCCAGGTACGGGCGGGGAAGGCCCGCGAAAGCCCGCCGCGCAGTTCGGCCAGGACCAGGCGAACCAGCGGGAGGAGTTCGGCGGGCTCGGCGGTGACCGGCACGATCGTCACCGGCACGTCCTCGGGCGCGGCGCGCAGGGCTTCCTCGACGGCTTCCAGCCGGTGCAGGCCCAGCACCACCACGACCCCGTCGTCGACCCGGACAGGTTCCCCGTGCAGGGCGTCCAGGGCGGTGGGCACCGACCAGGGTTCGTCCACGGGGCGGGCGGCCGGGATGTGGGCGATGTGCGGGAGCGGCCAGCTGTCGTCCAGGTCCAGTCCGGCCAGGCGCTCGCAGGAGCGGATCACGGTGAAGGGGTCGGTGAACCCGGGCGCGGCCGCGGCGAGCTGTCCGGCCCCGTGCAGGGTGGTCAGGACGCTCTCGGCGACCCGAACCCGGCGCTGACCAGGCTCGGGAGCGGCTTCGAGGTGTTCCAGAGCCAGCCCGACCAGGACCGCCTGCAAGGACGTGAGTTGGGCGTACACCCGGCTCACCCGGGGGTCCGCGGCGACCTCGGCCATGAGTTCGGCGCCCACGCGCTCGTCCGTGCCGGAGAGGGGCAGGCGGGCCACCCAGGCACGCGCGAAGGCGCCCAGGGCCTCGGACGCGCTGACCGGGTCGGCGGCTTCCCCCTGCGGCGCGCGCTCCGCCATCTCCGCAGCCTCGGCCAGAACGGCCAGGTAGAGGGCGCGTTTGCCCGGGAAGTTGGAGTAGACGGCGCCCCGGGTGAGCTCAGCGCGGTCGGCGATGCGGTCGATCTTGGCATCGCGGAAGCCGCGTTCGGCGAACTCCTCCCGTGCCGCTGTGAGCACACGTGCCCGGTTGCGTTCCTGCTGCTGTGCCCTGCTGAGCCGAACCATCTTCCTCCTTGCCGCCGTACCCCATCCTACGTTGAGATACCAACAACACTCAGATACTCTCAACATTCAAATGACGTAAGCATCTGAAACTCGTTGGAGGGTGGCGTGAGCCATGGCTGAGTACGCGTTCCGAGCCGAGGGACTGGTCAAGCAGTTCGGGAAAACCACCGCGCTGGCCGGGGTGGACCTGGCGGCCCGCCCCGGCTCGGTGCTCGGTGTACTGGGGCCCAACGGCGCCGGGAAGACCACCGCCATCCGTATCCTCGCCACCCTCGCCCGGCCCGACCAGGGCACCGCCACCGTCGGCGGTTTCGACGTGGTGCGCCAGGCCGCCGACGTGCGTCGGCTGATCGGGCTGACCGGACAGCAGTCGATGATCGACGAGGAGCTCACCGGCCAGGCCAACCTGGTGCTCATCGGCCGGCTCCTGGACCTGCGCCGCACCGAAGCCCTCGCCCGCGCGGACCAGCTCCTGGACCGCTTCGAGCTCAGCGACGCCGCCACGCGCCCGGTCGCCACCTACTCCGGCGGGATGCGCCGCCGCCTGGACCTGGCGGCCGGCCTGGTGGGACGGCCCGAAGTGGTCTTCCTCGATGAACCCTCCGTCGGCCTGGACCCGGGCAAACGCGAGGAGCTGTGGCGGATGGTCCGCGAACTCACCGCGGAAGGCACCACCGTCCTGCTCACCACCCAGTACCTGGAAGAGGCAGACTCCCTCGCCGACGAGATCGCGGTGATCGACCACGGCCGCGTGATCGCCGACGGCACGCCCGCCGAGCTCAAGCGGGTGGTGGGCGGCCAGGCCGTCTCCCTGCGGCCTGCCGACCCCGTCCGGATCGGGGCGGCCGCCGCCGTCATGGCGCGGGTCGCCGGCCGAGAGCCCGAACGCGTCCGGCAGACGTTGTCCGTCCCGGTGGCGAGCGACGCCGCGGCCTGGCAGATGGCGGACGGCCTGCGGGAGGAAGGGGTCCCGGTCACCGAGTTCTCCCTCCACCTGCCCAGCCTCGACGAGGTGTTCTTCGCCCTCACCGGCACCGCCGCGAACACACCGAAGGAACCCAGCACCGTGGAGCCCAGCGCATGAGTACCTCAGCCCGAACCGCCACAGTCCCCCGGCCCGCCCCGCTCGCGCGCCACAGCCTCGTCCTGGCCCGGCGCAGCCTGGCCAAGTCCCTGCGCAACCCGGGCTCGCTGGTCAACGGCGTGATGACCCCGGCGCTGTTCATGGTCCTGTTCGTGTACCTGTTCGGCGGGTCGGTGTCCGGTTCCACCGGCGCCTACCTGCAGTACCTCTTCCCCGGGGTGCTGGTGATGGGCGCGGGCATCGCCGGGATGCTCTCCTCGGGGCTGACCATCAACATCGACATGAAGAAGGGCGTCTACGACCGCTTCCGCAGCCTGCCGATCGGCCGCTCCGCCCCGCTGCTCGGCTCGGTCCTGGCCGACCTGGTGCGCTACCTGATCACGGTGCTGATCCTGTTCGCGATCGGTTTCCTGATGGGGTTCCGGGCCGAGACCGACCTGCCCTCCGCGCTCGCCGCCTGCGCCCTGGCGATCGGGTTCGGGTTCGCGATGAGCTGGGTGATGGTGTTCCTGGGGGTGCTGCTGCGCGACGAGAACGGGGTCATGGCGATCACGTTCATCTCGATCCTGCCGCTGCTGCTGGGCACCAGCATGGCCGCCCCCGTCGAGACGCTGCCGGGCTGGCTACAGGCCTGGGCGGGGATCAACCCGGTCACCCACGCGATGGACGCCGCCCGGTCCCTGCTCACCGGAACCCCGGCGGGTGATTCGGTCGCGCTCACCCTGGCCTGGTCCGCCGCTCTGGTGGCGGTGTTCGCGCCCCTGGCGGTGTGGGCCTTCAACCGGGAACGCTGACCCCGCCCAGGCCCGCCCTGAAACCCGTGGACGGTGCGCCCCTCCCACCCGGCTCGGGCCGCGGTCCCCGTGCGCGCGGGAGGGGCCGCGCCTGTCCTTGGTCACACCATTCCCCTACGCTGACTCCGCCGGTCCGGCCCCCGTTCCGACTTTCCGGACGGGGCACGAGAGGAGTCGAGTTGAGCGTCAAGCACCACCACGTCGAGGTGAACGGGCTCCGCCTGCACGTCGCCGAACAGGGCGAGGGGCCGCTGGTCCTGCTACTGCACGGGTTCCCGGAGAGCTGGTACTCCTGGCGGCACCAGTTCGGGCCGCTCGCCGAGGCCGGTTACCGGGTGGTCGCGCCCGACCAGCGCGGCTACGCCCGCAGCGACCGTGCCGCCAGCGTCGACGAGTACACGCTGCCGCACCTGGTCGGCGACGTCACCGCGCTGATCACCGCGCTGGGGGCGGAGAACGCGGTGGTGGTCGGCCACGACTGGGGTGCGCCCGTCGCCTGGACCACGGCGCTGCTCCGCCCCGACCTGGTGCGCGGCGTGGTGGGCCTGAGTGTGCCGCCGCTGCCGCCCACCGCGGTGCCGTCCATCGAGTCGTCCCGCCGCACCTACGGCGACGGCTACTACCAGGTCTACTTCCAGGAGCCCGGCAGAGCGGACGCCGAACTCTCCGCGGACCCGGCCTCGACCCTGCGCCGTCTGCTGGTCGGCGTCTCAGGCGCCAACGAACCCGCCCCCTGGATCATCCCCGAGGGCGGCGAACTGCTGGACACCATGCCCGAGCCCGCCGAGCTGCCCGACTGGCTGACCACCGAGGACATCGAGGTCTTCGCCGAGGACTACTCCGCGCCGGACGCCTTCACCGGGCCGATCAACTGGTACCGCAACATCGACCGCAACCAGAGCCTGATGGCGGCCTTCCAGGGCCTGCGCATCGAGGTCCCGGCGCTGTACATGGTGGGCGACAAGGACATGGTCAGCGTGCTCAAGGGGGTGCCGGAGCTGCGTGGGATGCTGCCCCTGCTCGTCCCGAATCTGCAGGCCGACATCACCCTCCCGGGTTGCGGCCACTGGACCCAGCAGGAGCGACCCGACGAGGTGAACAAGGCCCTCCTGGACTTCCTCGCCACCCTCTGAGCCTTCGGGAGGACTTGGCCCCCTAACCCGGGCCCTCCTTTTTCTGCGCTCCCCGCGCTCACCTGCGCAACAGGTAGGGCCGGACCAGAGCCCCCGCCACCTGGTCCGGGTCCTCCCAGTTCTGCCCGTTGTCCCCCGCCAGCTCCAACCTCCGAGGCACTGGCGCCAACGCCACCCTCACCGGCTCGGTCCTGGTCGGAGCCCCGATCACCTGACACAACGCCCACGCCACCACCGACGCGAACACCCACCACAACCGCGAGGCCATCGTCTGCCGAGGCTTGCGGTGCCTTCCTCCGCTAGAGTTCTCCATGGTCGATCCCCTGTCTTATTCAGGTGGTTGATCAGCCCGGGCCGGTGATTGGTGCACCGACCCGGGCACTGTGCTTTCTGGGGGTGCGCCGATCGCCCAGAGCGCGCGGGTGTCAATGGCCCCTGTGCACCGGGGCTGCGCTTCCCGCTGCGCTGGCCTGAGCTGCGATCCGCACCCGTGTTCGTCTAGCTACCCAGGTCGGGTTCCCGGTCGAGGCGGATCATCGCCCGCATGTACAAGGGCTGGTCCGGCCGACCTTCCCACCACCAGTACTCGGCGACCTGGTCCACCAGTCACAGCCCGCGCCCGCCCGGGCACGGCTCTCCGGACTCCGGCACCATCACCCGGGGCCGCAACCTGGGCCCGCCCCACTTGCGCCCCTGGTCCAGCACCCCCAGCAGCACGGTCGTGTGCCCCAGGAACTCCATCGAGACCCCGATCCGCCCGTACTTCTCACAGCTCGCCGTGTGCTTCACCGCGTTAGTCGCGAGCTCGCTGCCGACCAGCGCCACCCAGAACCCGCGGTCCCCCTGGAGCCGCTCGTCCCGGGTCAGCCACGAACGCACCCGCCGCACCACCTGCTCGTTGCCGTCCATGTAGCAAAACGCCGCAGACGACAGCCCCACCCCACCGCCAGGTCGCCGGGGTCCCACTTTCCGACCAGCACCCATAGCCCCTCCATACAGATCCATCACTCAGAGACAGCGAACTGACTCAGAGTCACGAATATCTGAGCCAGAGCCTGTCGATGCGTCAGACGTTATTTGAGGCCGCCTCATTTAACAAGAGCCTCGTCTAGTATTAGCTTCAAAGTCGTAAATGACTGTTTCGAGTCAGGGGCATCAGGATTAGAGTGAAGACAGTCGCAGCAGAAGGAGACCCCGTGGCCACAGGCGTACCGGTTCGTCGGCGATACCTGGCGATTCAGCTCAAACGACTACGAGATGCAGCCGAGCTGACCCAGGACGACGTGTGGAAGGACCTCGGGTGGAGCCGCGCGAAAATCCAACGCCTGGAAGCAGGCGACTTCCAACGGGTCAAAGCGGGCGACGTGATGGCCCTCTGCCAGCTGTACAACGCCCCACACAAAGTGGGCCAGGAACTCATCCAGATCGCACGGGACTCCCGCACCGACAAACCGTGGTGGCTGCAGTACAAGGAAGTACTCCCCGGCGCCTTCGTCGGGCTGGAAGCCGAAGCCTCGATGATCCAGGAAGTCAACATCGGACTGGTCCCCGGCCTGCTCCAGACCGAAAGCTACATCTGCGCGCTCCTTGCCTCAGCGGCCGGAAGCACCGAAGAACAGGCTGCTCAACGACTTGAAAGCAGGCTCGCCCGCCAACGCAACGTCCTCGAAGGACCACAACCCCCGTTGTTGCTGGCCGTCATCGACGAAGCCGCACTCCGCCGACAGGTCGGCGGAGAACAAGTCATGCGCGAGCAGATCGGCCACCTACTCGACGTCGGGCGTCGGCCCAACATCGAGATCCAGATCCTCCCCTTCGCCTCAGGCGCGCACGCCGCAGCAGGCCTCCCCTTCACCATCCTGAGCTTCGGCGAGGGCAACAGTGCCGACAGCGTGGTCTTCCTTGAGTCCAGAGGAGACGGGTTCTGCCTGGAATCTGCTGAGGAGATCAACCGCCATAGGCTGGTGTTCAGCCGCACTCAAGGCAGTGCTCTGTCCGTGCAGGACTCAGCCGAGTTCCTTGAGGGCCTGATCTCATGAAGCGCTTGACCTGAAACGAGGCCTCCCATGGACATGACCACCGCGCAGTGGCGAAAGTCCAGCTACAGCAACCCTGACGGCCCTCAGTGCGTGGAGGTCGCGGATCTACCTGGATCGACTGCTGTCCGCGATACTCAGCATCGCGAACTCGGCTATCTGTCTTTCCAGAGTGCGGAGTGGGCCAACCTGCTGAACACTCTTCAGCGCTGACGCAAACGGGTACCCCGACACATGACTCGGGGTGCCCCTCCCCTCGAACAACGAGAAGTTCGGCACCCTCGATGGAAACCGTAGGATCGCGGTGGCCCTACGAGTCGACCTGGAGTCGGTGCCCCTCGTCTTGTTCGCAGAAGCCCTCTCTCCCCAGCCCGAGCACGCCAGGCCCATGTGCCCCCGACGACCTGGCGCCCCTCAGGCACGTCTTGGGGTCCACATGGCCCCGGGCCGTCACTCCTTCGGGCCGCTCCAGGACAGCAGGTGGAGGGCCGCGCCGACGCTGACCGGGTCGTGGGCGAGCGGGCGCGGCAGCAGCTCGTCGCAGCGGGCGAGCCGCCGGACCACGGTGTTGCGGTGGGTGTACAGGCGCTCGGCCACCCGGGCGGCGTTGCACTGCTGGTCGAGGTAGGTACGCAGGGTCAGGTGCAGGACGGGGTCGGCACGCGCCAGGTCGCCGAGGGTGTCCGCGACGAACTCGTCCGCCCGGCCCACGTCCTGGCTGAGCAGCGCTACCAGCTGGGCGTCCGTGTAACCGCCCGCGCGGCGGGAGGTGCCCAGGCGGGCCATCATGCGTTGGACCGCCGCGGCCTCCAGGTGGCTCTGCCGGAATCCGTCCAGGTCCGCCCGCGGGCGGCCGAGGGCGACCCGGACCGCGGGGAGGGCCGCGAGCCCCGCTTCCAGGTCCTCGGTGCGCGGCGCGGTGGACACCGGGAGCCACAGCCACATCGACGACCCGGTGGCGAGCAGAGTGAGCCGCCGCGGTGTTCGGGCGGCGGCCAGGACCAGCTCGGCAGCCTGTTCGAGCTGGTCGCCGGTGACGTCGCTTCCCCAGACGATGGCGGCCAGGTGGCTACCGGTCAGGTGGTAGCCCAGGCGTGATTCGGCGCTGGAACGGGAGACCGGTGCGCCTTCCAGGATCAGGGACACGGTGGTCAGCCGTTCGGAGTGGGTGCCCCGGCTGAGCTCCCGCCGCTCCTGGCGCATGACCTCGCTGACGGCGTCGATGGTGTCGTCGATGAAGGTGTAGATCGAACGCGAGGTGAGGGCGAGCACCTCGTGCAGGACCCCGGCGTCGGAGGTGAGGCCGAAGCAGATCTCCATCCAGCGGCGCCAGGCGACGTTCTGGCCCAGCCGCCAGATGTCGAGGGCCTTCTCGTCCAGGTCGCGGCGGACCATGTCCCGGACGGACTCCAGCAGCTCAGGGCTCAGGTTGGCGCTGACCCGGGCCCCCGGGCGCTGGATGTTGGCGGCTGCCCAGTGCAGGAGGTTGGAGAGGTTGGCCCGGCGGGCACCGTCCTCCAGCACCGGGTCCACGTGCGCGGGGGACGTGCCGCTGGCGTGCCGGACCGCGTCGAACAGCTCGTCCAGCCATTCTGCCGGCGGGTCCAGCGCCTGTTCGGCGCCCTTGCGAATGACTTCGCGCGCCCGTGGGGAGGGGGTTTCCCAGTCGTCTTTCACCGGTGGATTTTATACCGCCCCATTGCTGTGGATGAGGTGTTCTGCCCCTACCGGTCAGTCCTTGCTGCGGCGTGAGCGCACCGCGGCGGTGAAGACGCGCTGGTAGCCGGTGGGCAGGACGCGGACGAGGACGTCGAGGAGACGGGCGTCGGCGCCGATGAGCACGCGAGGCCGGTCCCGGCGCACCCCGCGCAGGATGACCGCGGCCGCCTTCTCCGGCGAGGTGATGAAGAGCTTCTCGAACTCCCGCCCGGCCTCAGCGCCGCTCTTGCCGGTGAGTTCGCGGACGCTGTCGTCGTGGCGGGCCGTCCTGGCGATGTTGGTCTTGATCCCGCCCGGGTGCACGCAGGTCGCCGAGACCGCGGAGCCAGCCACCTTCAGGTCCTGGCGCAGGGACTCGGTGAACCCGCGCACCGCGAACTTGCTGGCGTTGTACCCGCTCATCAGGGGTTGGGCGCTCAGCCCGAAGACACTGGAGACGTTGACGACGTGCCCCTCCCCCGAGGCCTCCAGGTGGGGCAGGAAGGCCTTGGTCCCGTAGACCACACCCCAGAAATTGACACCCATGATCCAGCGGTAGTCGTCTAGGCCGATTCCGCCGACCGTGCCGGACAGCGCCGCTCCGGCGTTGTTGAAGACGAGGTTGACCCGGCCGTGGTCGGCGACGACCTGGTCGGCCCAGGCGTACACACCCGCCTCCTCGGCGACGTCGAGCACGGTGGTCGTGGTGGTGACCCCGGAGCCGGCGAGCAGGGCGGCGGTCTTCTTCAGGCCCGCCTCGTCCACGTCTGAAAGGGCGAGGTGGCAGCCTTGGGCAGCGAGGGCCAGCGCGAGTGCGCGCCCGATCCCGGATCCGGCTCCGGTGACCGCGGCGACCTTATTGGCGAGGTTCTTCATGGCGGGGCTTCTTTCGACAGCGGAAGGCGGGGAGGAGTGCGTTCGACAGCGGGCTGAGGGGTACCGCGAGCTCAGCTCTGGCGGCTCTCGCTCTTGACACGCTCTGTGCGGACGAGGCCGGTGGTGAGGTCGACCAGATGGTCGAGGACCCCGGGGGCCAGGTGGTGGCGCATGCCCGGGATGAGGACGTGCCGGGCCCCGGGAATCGCCTTGGCCGTGGCGCGGCCGCCGCTGGGGTGGACCATGGGGTCGGCGTCCCCGTGGACGACCAGGGTGGGCGCGGTGATCCGGCGCACCTGCGCGGTGCGGTCGCCGGACGCCTGGATGGCGCCGATCTGGCGGGCCACCTCCGCGCCGCTGCGGGGGCCGCCACGACGGTCCCAGACGGCACGCGCCCAGGTCCGCTCCAGGTGCTCGTCGGGCGGGTGCACCTTCGATCCGATGTGCGCGAGCAGGGACAGGTGCCGTTCCACCGACTCCTCGGCGGTGCGGGCCGTGGGCCTGGCCATCCGGATCAGGGTCGAGGTGGCGGGCTGACCGACACGGCGGTTGCCGGTGGTGGAGAAGATAGAGGTCAGGGTGGCGGCGCGGTCGGGGTGCCGGGCCGCGAGGGTCTGCCCGATCATTCCGCCCATGGACATCCCGACCAGGTGGACGCGGTCGACGCCGAGGTGGTCGAGCAGGCCGTGGGTGTCGGCGGCCATGTCGGTGAGGTCGTAGGCGTCCGCCCGGGGTCGGGCCAGCAGCTGCCGCAACCGTCCCGGAGGAGGTGTGCTCATCCGGGTGGAGCGGCCCGCGTCGCGGTTGTCGAAACGGATCACCCGGAACCCGCGGTCGGTGAACCCCTGAACCATGCGCTGCGGCCAGGAGGTGAGGTCCAGGGCCAGGCCCGCGATGAGCAGGAGCGGGGTCCCGTCGGCGGGGCCGTCGACGCGGTAACAGATCCGGACCCCGCCGGGCAGGTCCGCGAACCGGTCACCGAACGCGTCCGCGGGCGCGGGCGCCGGGTCAGCGCCTTCGTTCTCGGTGTGCTCGGGGGTCTCTACGTGCTCGGGGCTCTCGGTGTGCTCGGCGCTCATCGGGTAGCCGCCGTCTCGGTGTGCGTGGAATCGGTGTGCGCGGCCCCGGCCCGGCCGAAGTGCAGCTCCGGGTCCAGGACGCTGTCGGCGCGCAGCAGTTTGACGTCCGAGCGGTAGTCCATCGAGGTCAGCCAGGGCATCCGGTCGCCCTGCCGGG
This sequence comes from Nocardiopsis valliformis DSM 45023, assembly GCF_000340985.1. NCBI lineage: Bacteria > Bacillati > Actinomycetota > Actinomycetes > Streptosporangiales > Nocardiopsidaceae > Nocardiopsis > Nocardiopsis valliformis. Next base: position 49,961 of record NZ_ANAZ01000011.1, on the reverse strand, counting down.
GCAGCTGGTCGATCGCCCGCTTGACGTAGCCCGCGTCGAAGTCGAGGAGGGGCCGGGTCGGCATCGCCGGGTCGGAGATCTCGGGGCGGCAGGTGTCGTGGCCGTGGGCGTCCATGTGGGCCAGCAGGCGGCAGAAGTGCTCGCACAGCAGGCCCACCTTCAGCGTCCAGGAGCTGTTGGTGTAGCCGATCGAGAAGGCCAGGTTGGGCACCCCGGAGAGCATCATGCCCTTGTAGGCGACGGTGTCGGGGAGGCGGACCTGCTCGCCATCCACGGTGACCCCGATACCGCCGAACGCCTGCACGTTCAGGCCGGTGGCGGTGACGATGACGTCGGCCGCCAGCTCGCGGCCGGATTCAAGGAGCACCCCGTTCTCGGTGAACGTGCTGATCCGGTCGGTGACGACGGAGGCCTTCCCCTCCCGGATGGCCTTGAACAGGTCCCCGTCCGGTACCGCGCACAGGCGCTGGTCCCAGGGGCCGTAGGGCGGGTTGAAGTGCTCGTCGACCGGATATCCCTTAGGCAGCTGCCTGGTGTTGGCCCACCGGATGATCCTGCGCGCAGCCCTGGGGTAGCGCTGGCAAAAGGACCAGACGAGGCGCTGCTGGGCGATGTTCTTGCGCCGGGTCAGCGCGTAGGCGCGCTCGGGGCCGAAGAACCTGCGCAGGGCGTTGGCGAGGGCGTCCTTCTTGGGCACCGCCATGATGTAGGAGGGGGTGCGCTGCAGCATCGTCACGTGCGCGGCGGTCTCGGCCATCGCGGGCAGCAACGTGACGGCGGTGGCGCCGCTGCCGATGACCACCACGCGCTTGTCCGCGTAGTCGAGCTCCTCGGGCCAGTGCTGCGGGTGCACGATCGTGCCGCGGAAACGTTCCCGGCCCTCGAAGTGCGGGGTGAACCCCTGGTCGTAGCGGTAGTAGCCGCCAGCTGCGAACAGCCACGAGCAGGTCAGCGTCGTCTGCTCGCCGCTGTCGGTGCGCTCGATCAGGACGGTCCACCGTGCCTGCTCACTCGACCAGGACACCGAGATCGCCTTGTGGTGGTACCGGATGTGGCGGTCCAGGCCGTTCTCAACCACGGTCTCGCGCAGGTAGTCCAGGATCCGCGGCGCGGAGGCGATGGACTCCTCGTCCCGCCAGGGCTTGAACTCGTATCCGAAGGTGTGCAGGTCCGAGTCGGACCGGATGCCCGGGTAGCGGAACAGGTCCCAGGTGCCGCCGGAGGCCGCCCGCGCCTCCAGAATCGCGAAGGACTTCGAGGGGAGTTCGGCCTTGAGGTAGCGACCGGCCCCGATGCCGGAGATCCCGGCGCCGACGATCAGGACGTCGAGGTGCTCGGCTGTGGCTGGATCCGGGGCGGATGAGGCGGAAGACATGGCGACTCCAGGCGACGGCGTGCGGACTCCACCATCGTGGAGCATGGGTGCCCGAGCGGCCAGTGACGATCTGCACCAGATCGAGCAAAACATGGTGCGATGTGCACCATGGCGATTTCTCCTGGATCCGCACCCGCCGCTGTCAGTATGCCGGTCGTCGAACGGCGCCGGGCGACGGCGGGGCGACCGCTCGACCAGACGCCGCGATCGGGCGGGGGTGACCGCGACGGCGTCCGCCCCAAAGGGGCAGGATCACCGCGTCCCTTGGAGGAGGCGTTCGGGGTCGACAGCCGCCAGGACGTCCGGCTGCGCCTGACCTCGGACATGACGCTCTCCGCCGTGCGCTACGGAAGCAGGAACTGGCGTCAGGGCCAACCGGTCGGCGAAACGGACCGGAAGCAGCGAAACGCTGGCCAAAGAGCTGGTCCGCGCTTTCGACGCCCTCCCGGGGCCGTAGCGCCGGCCCCGCCGCCCCGCGCCTGCCCGGGTCGGCCAGCACCTCAGGAGCGGAGCCGGGAGCTGAAATCCTTGTGGGGCAGGTGTTTCGGGTGCGCCTCAAGGTGTCAAAAGTCCGCATTGTGACATTAGACTGAGCGCCTCGTACCCTCCCATGACAGGATTGCCTTGGCCCCCCGCTGTCCGTATGCCGAACTCCACTCCGCCGACTTCCAGGCCGACCCGCACGCGGTCAACCAGCGCATGGTCGAGGAGCACGGCCCCGTCTTCCCCGCCGAGATCTTCCCCGGCATCAAGGCATGGGTCGTCGCCGACTACGCGCTGATCACCGCCTGGTGCCGGGACGCCCGCACCTTCAGCCGGGACTCACGCCGGTGGCTCGACTGGCGCGAGGGCCGGGTCCCCGACGACGCCCCGGTCGTCGCGATGATGACTCACCGGCCCAACCTCCTCTACGCGGACGGTGACGAGCACGCCCGTCTCAAGCGCGCCGTGGTCGACTCCCTGGGCCGGGTCCCCGAGAGCCGGGTCGGGGAGATCACCCGCCACCACGCGGACGCCCTCATTGACGCCTTCTGCCTGCGGGGCCACGCCGAAATCGTCTCCGAGTACGCGCGCCTGCTGCCGCTGCTGGTGCTGTGCGACCTCTTCGGTTTCTCCCGCGACGTCGGTGAACGCGTCCTGAACTCCCTCAGCGACCTGTGGGACGGCATCGACGCCGCCAAGGCCAACGGCGAGTACGAGCGCGCCCTGTCCGACGCGATCTCCGCCAAGCACGCCGCGCCCGGGGACGACATCACCTCGTGGATGCTCCAGCACCGGGTCGGCCTCAGCGACGAGGAACTCCTGGCCCAGCTCGTCGTGACCATCGGGGCCGGAGCCGAACCCACCGCCAACCTCATCTCCGGGACCACGCACACGATCCTGGCGGACGAGGAGGTCCGGCAGGCGTTCCGAGGCGCCCGGGTGGGCGTCAGCGAGGCGATCGACCAGGTGCTCTGGCGCGACCCTCCCGTCAACAACTACCCCGTCCTGTATCCGGTGAAGGACGTGCGGGTCAGCACGGGAACCCTGATCAGGGCGGGTGAGCCCATCCTGCTCGGCTACGCGGCCGCGCACGACGCGATGTCCTCCGGCGGTCCGGACATCGAGCAGGGCAACCGGGCCCACCTCGCCTTCGGTGTGGGGCCGCACCGCTGCCCGGCCCAGGGGTTCGCCTACGCCATCGCCCAGGTCGGCGTCGAAACCCTGACCAAACGACTTTCCGGTCTGCGGACCTCCGGCAACGCCCCGCAGCGGCGCCCCGCCCCCTTCGCACTGGCGCTGTCCCGGTTGCCGGTCACGTTCACTCCCGACGCCCCGAAAGGCACCACACCCCCATGGCAACAGACATCCCCGTCCTCTACCCCTACGACCTCCACCGGCAGACAGCCGAACTCCGGAGCCGAGGCGCCGTCGTCGAAGTTGAGATCGTTGGTGGCGTGGTTGTTCGGGCGCTGACCGGCCACGACGTCATCATGGAAGCGCTGGCCCACCCCGACGTGCGCAAGGAGGCGCGGCACTGGCGCCCCTGGGCCCAGGGGGAGATCCCCATGGAGTGGCCGCTCATCTCCTGGGTGGCCCCGGACAACATGCTCACCGCGGACGGCGACCGCCACCGGCGGCTGCGCACCCTGGTGTCCCAGGCGTTCACCCCGCGCCGGGTGGAGCTGCTGCGCCCGCGCGTCGAGGAGATCGTCAGCGAGCTCCTGGACGCCGCCGCGGCTGCCGGGCCCGGTCCGGTCGATCTCAAGGCCGCGCTGGCGCTGCCCCTGCCCATGACGGTGATCTCCGAGCTGTTCGGGGTCGGCGCCGAGCACCGTGACACCCTGCACACGCTGATCGAGCGGGTCTTCGACACCACCACTCCCCCGGAGGTGGCCGCGCAGACCAACGCGGACATGCTCGCCCTCCTGGCCGAGCTCGCCGAGGAGAAGGCGAAGAACCCCGGCGACGACCTCACCAGCGCCCTGCTGGAGGCTCGTGCCGAGGGCGACGAGAAGCTCTCCCAGACCGAGCTCGTGTGGACCCTGATCCTCATGATCGGCGCGGGTTACGAGACCACCATGAACCTCATCGCCAACGCGGCGCACGCCCTGCTCACCCACCCGGAGCAGCTCGCGCTGGTCCGCAGCGGTGAGGCGTCCTGGGCCGACGCCGTGGAGGAGACCCTGCGCTGGGACGCCAGCATCCAGTACCTGCCGCTGCGCTACACCGCCGAGGACGTCACCCTGGGCGGGGTGCACGTGCCCAAGGGCGAGGCCCTGCTCATGGGCTTCGGCGCGGCGGGACGCGACCCCGGCAAGCACGGCGAGGACGCGCACGTCTTCGACCTGCGCCGTGAGCAGCGCGGGCACCTGGCGTTCTCGCACGGGCCGCACTTCTGCCTGGGCGCGGGCCTGGCCCGGATGGAGGGGACACTCGCCCTGGAGGCGCTGTTCTCCCGGTTCCCGGACATCCGCCTGGCCGAGGGCGAAGAGGTCCCCGAGTCCCCGTCCATCGTCTCGCGCGGATCGGCCCGGCTGCCCGTGGTCCTGGGCTGAGCCGTTTCGACGGAGTGCCCCGCGTACGCCCCGGTCGGGACGTGCGCGGGGCACTCGCGTTCCCGGCCTTGGAGAGATGGCCCGCACGCGCTTACGCGAATGGCAGCCACCGGCCCGGAACCCCGCACGGCTTCGGCAGTTCGAGCACTCCTGGTGGGAGGCGCCCCTGGAGTCCCACCGACGGTAGTTCGGTTCGCAGGAGCCGACCGCGGTGGGCTCCGAACAATTCGGGGCCGGCCGGTCCGCTGATTCGCACCGCCACCGGGTAGGACCCGAACGCGGGTCCACACGGCCGCGCGCCGGGAGCACGGGGCACGGGGCACAGGGGCGGCGCCTCTACCGGGTCGGCGCCCAGGCGCTGCCTCCGGTGGACTGGCGGCTGGACCGGTTTCGCCGGTCGCGGGCACCGTGCCTGACCGCGCTGGAGCCCGGAACCGGCCGGGGAAGCAGCGACGAAGCGTCCAGGAGGAAGAATGAGCGCGAAGGGGACCGTCGACGTGGACGGGCAGATCGGGGCCGTGTCCCGAGGGCTGAGAACCGGGGAGCGTGACGGGGAGCAGACGCTGGTGGCCACGCTCAGCCAGCGATACGACACCACGGTCGAGGACCTGTGGGAGGCGTGCACCTCGGCCGAGCGCCTCCGCCTCTGGTTCGCCCCGGTAACAGGCGACCTCCGCCTGGGCGGGGACTACCAGGTGGAGGGAAACGCCAACGGCACGGTCGAGGCCTGCACGGCACCCCACTCCTTCAGCGCCACTTGGGAGTTCAACGGAGAAACGAGCTGGATCACCGTCCGGGTGGACCCCGAGGACGACGGGGCCAGACTGACGCTGAAGCACACCGCGCACGCCGACACCGACGCGGACTTCTGGCAGCGGTTTGGCCCGGGCGCGACCGGCGTGGGCTGGGACCTGGCCTTCCTCGGCCTGGCCCAGCACCTGCACGCCGGGGCGGAGACGCTGGAGGAGGAGGGCTGGGAGGCCACGGACGAGGGCCGCAGGTTCGTCACCGCCAGCAGTGAACGCTGGGGCGAGGTGAGCGCTGAGTTCGGTACCCCGCGCGCGCAGGCCGAGGCGGCCAGGGACCGGACCACCGCCTTCTACCTCGGAGAGGAACCGCCCGCACAGGACTCGCCCGCATAGCGTCCGAGCGCCCGCCCCGCGCCGCCGCGGGGCGGGGTCGGCCCAGGACCACGTGGAAGGCGGGCGTCAGGTCGGAGCCTGTGGTCCTGCGGCAGGCGGCGGCCGGTGATCGGACGCCCGGGCCGCTGCCGGACCTCGCTCGGTGGTGCCGGTGGTGCCGGTGGTGCCGGTGACGCGGCCGGTTACCGGTCCCCCACCGCCTCGAACACCGCGGCCAGCCCCTGACCGCCGCCGACGCACATGGTGGCCAGCCCGTAGCGGCCGCCGCTGCGGTCGAGTTCGCGGGCGAGTGTGCCGATCATCCGGGTTCCGGTCGCGCCGACCGGGTGGCCCAACGAGATCCCGGAACCGTGCACGTTGGTGCGTTCCAGGTCCTTGGCGGTGAACTCCCACTCGCGCATGACGGCGAGCGCCTGCGCAGCGAAGGCCTCGTTCAGCTCGATGACGTCCAGGTCGGTGAGAGTGAGACCGGCCTGTCCGAGCGCGCGGGCGGTGGCGGGGACCGGGCCGATGCCCATCACCCTGGGCGCCACCCCGGCCGCGGCCCAGGTGCGCAGCCGCACCAGCGGGCGCAGCCCCAGCTCCTCGGCCTTGTCCCGGGTGGTGACCACGCACAGGGCGGCGGCGTCGTTCTGGCCGCTGGCGTTGCCCGCGGTGACGGTGGCATCGGGGTCCTGCCCGGCCATGATCGGTTTGAGCCCGGCCAGGCTCTCCAGGCTGGTGTCCGCGCGCGGGTGCTCGTCGGTGTCGATGACGGTCTCGCCCCTACGGCCGGGGACGGTGACCGGGACGATCTCCTCGGCGTAGACCCCGGAGTTCTGGGCGGCGACGGCGCGGGCGTGCGAGGCGACGGCGAGCTCGTCCTGTTCGGTGCGGGTGATCCCGTACTCGGCGCGCAGGTTCTCGGCGGTCTCGATCATGCCGCCGGGCACCGGGTAACGGGAGCCGCCCGCGGTCTCGCGGGCGCGCACCAGCCCGTCGTGGACGGTGATGCCGCCGCGGGCCCCGCCCCAGCGCATGTCGGTGGAGTAGAACACGGCGTTGCTCATGCTCTCCACCCCGCCCGCCACGACCAGGTCCTGGGCTCCGCTGAGCACACCCATGACGGCGTTGACCACGGACTGCAGGCCGGAACCGCAGCGCCGGTCCAGGTGCTGGCCGGGGACGGTGACCGGCAGCCCGGCGTCGAGGGCCACGACGCGGCCGATGGCGGGCGCCTCACTGTTGCCGTTGCAGTGACCGAGGATGACGTCGTCGATCTCGGCGGGGTCGATGCCGGTGCGCTCCAGCAGCCCGGTGAGGGCCTGGGTGCCCAGGTCCACGGCGGTGACGGTCTTGAACATCCCGCCGTAGCGGCCGATGGGGGTACGGACGGGTTCACAGATGACGACGTCACGCATGGGTCACGCCTTTCTCGATCGGGGTGCGGGGGTCTGGGTGAGCGGGTCAGGGTGCGGGGGCGGCGATCATCCACGACCGCGCTCCTCCTGCTCGTCCGCCAAACCGAGTTCGGCGAGGATCGCCTGGGTCTGTTCGCCCAGGGCGGGGACCGGGCCCATCCGCAGTTCGACGTCGCCGAAGGTCATCGGCGGCAGGACCGCGCGGATGTCGCCCTTCTCCGTGCCGACGGTGCGCCAGCGGTCGCGTTCGGACAGCTGCGGGTGGTCCACCACGTCGGAGAGCTGGTTAAGCCGGGCGGCGGGGATACCGGCCCCGGTCAGGCGTTCGTCCAGCTCCGCGGTGGTCCAGAGCTCGGTCCGGCTGGCCACGTAGGCGTCGCACTCGGCACGGTGGCGCACCCGGTCGGGGTTGGTGCGAAAGCGCGGGTCGTCGGCGTACTCCTGCTCACCGAAGACCTCGCTGACCAGCGCGCGCCAGCCGCGGTCGTTCTGGACTCCGATGAGTATGTCGCCGTCCTTGGTGGGATAGGCGTCGTAGGGGGCGATGGAGGCGTGGCTCAGCCCCATGCGGGGGATCTGCCGGTCGGCGTACATCTGCATGTACAGGGCGTGGCCCATCCACTCCACGGCCGAGTCGAACATGGACACGTCGACGGTGGCGCCCCCGCCGGTGCGTTCACTGCGGTACAGGGCGGACAGCACCGACACGGCGGCGTAGAGCCCGGCGGCGATGTCGGCGTTGGGCACCCCGGTCTTGGCGGGGGCGTCGGGGGTGCCGGTCACCGAGATCATCCCGGACTCGGCCTGGACGAGCATGTCGTAGGCCTTGCGGGCAGCCTTGGGCCCGGCGGTGCCGTAACCGGAGAGGTTGACCGCGACCAGGCCGGGGTTGCTCTCACGCAGGGTGGCGGCGTCCAGGCCCAGGCGTTCGACAGCGCCGGGGGCGCAGTTCTGCACGAACACGTCGGCCCGGTCGATGAGGGCCCGGGCGATGTGGCGGCCCCGCTCGGACTTCAGGTCGACGGCCAGGGACTCCTTGGAACGGTTCAGCCACACGAAGTGCGAGGCCAGACCGCGCACGGCGTCGTCGTAGCCGCGGGCGAAGTCGCCCTCCCCCGGGCGTTCCAGCTTGACGACGCGGGCGCCCAGGTCGGCCAGGTGACGGGTGGCGAGGGGGCCGGCCACCGCCTGTTCGAGCGAGACGACCAGCACGCCTTCCAACGGCAGCGCCCCGGTTTCGGGGTCCGGGGCCGCTGGGCTCACCGGAGTCTCGCCTTCTCCCGGCGGACCAGTCCGCCGCCGATGATGAGCCGCTGGATCTCACTGGTGCCCTCGTACAGGCGCAGCAGGCGCACCTCCCGGTAGATGCGTTCCACCGGCACCTCGCGCATGTAACCGGCGCCGCCGTGCACCTGGACGGCCAGGTCGGCGACCTTGCCGACCATCTCGGTGCAGTAGAGCTTGGCCACCGACGGGGCGGTGCGGCGGTCCTCGCCGCTGACGTACTTGGCGGCGGCGTCCCGGACCAGCGCGCGCCCGGTCTCCACTCCGGTGTACTGGTCGGCGAGCATGGCCTGGACCAGCTGGTGGTCGCCGACGGGCACGCCGCCCTGGGTGTTGGCGGCGGCGTAGGAGACCGACTCGTCCAGCGCGCGCTGGGCGGTGCCGACCGACAGCGCGGCGATGTGCACTCGCCCCCGGGCCAGAGAACTCATCGCGGCCTTGTAGCCGACCTTCTCGTCCCCGCCGACCAGCGCGTCCTCACCCACCCGCACCGAGTCGAAGGTGACGTCGGCGGTCCAGGCGCCCTCCTGGCCCATCTTGGCGTCCTTGGGGCCCACGGTGACGCCGGGAGCGTCGGCGGGTACGAGGAACACCGCGATGCCGTTGCCGTCGGGGCCGGGCTCGCGGGTGCGGGCGAAGACGACGAACAGACCGGCCAGCGGGGCGTTGGTGATGAACTGCTTGCGGCCGTCGATGACCCAGCCGGAGCCGTCGCGGACGGCCTTGGTGCGCAGACCCGCCGGGTTGGAGCCCGCGCCGGGCTCGGTGAGGGCGAAGGAGGCGATCACCTCGCCCGAGGCGATCCCCTCCAGCCAGCGCTCGCGCTGGGTGTCGGTGCCGAAGTTGACGAGCACCTGACCGGCGATGCCGTTGTTCGTACCGAACAGCGAGCGCAGGGCGAGCGAGGTGTAGCCGAACTCCATGGCCAGCTCGACGTCCTGGACGAGGTTCAGGCCGAGTCCGCCCCAGCGCTGGGGGATCGCGTACCCGAACAGGCCCATGTCCGCGGCGGCCTTGCGGAGGTCATCGGGGATGGCGTCGGTCGCCAGGATCTCGTTCTCACGCGGGACGACCTTCGTACGGACGAAGTCGCGCACCTGGGCGTGGATGTCGGTGAAGTCTTCGGCGGTGACCTCGGGCTCAGAACTCATGGGCACGATGATGACGGACAGCTCTCATACACGTCCAATACCTGATATCGCCGCATTATTGCTTCAAATGGAACAATCAGGAGGTGTTGAAGCCTCCGGGGTGAAGGCAGTCGCCCGGCGGCACAGGTCGCGTGACATAAGGTTGCCCTGCATGAACCTGCACCACCTGGAGGCCTTCCTCGCCGTGGCCGAGGAACTGCACTTCGGCCGTGCCGCCGAGCGCCTGCACATGGCCCAACCCCCGTTGACGCGCGCCATCAAGCAGCTCGAACGCGACCTCGGCGCCCAGCTGTTCGTGCGCACCACCCGTTCGGTGCACCTGACCACGGCGGGACAGGCGCTCATCGGGCCCGCCAACGACGTTCTGGAGGGCTGCCGGGTGGCGCGCAGCGCGGTCCGATCCGCCGGGGAGGGCGAGACCGGCCTGGTTCGGCTGGGCTTCGCGGGTCCTTCCTCGCACCTGCTGGTGGGCGACCTGAGTCGGCTGGTCCGCCAGCGGCGCCCCGGCATCGAGCTCCGACTGCGCAGCACCACCTACGCCAACGAGGCGCTGCGCTCGGTGATCGACGGCGAGCTGGACCTAGCGCTGGTGCGGTGGAGCGCGCGGCCGCCGGAGATCGCCCAGCGGGTCGTGGCCGAGGAGCACTACGTGCTGGTGGTCCCGGAGCACCACCGGCTGGCCGAACGGGAGACGGTGAGCATCGCCGAATGCCGGGGCGAGCCGTTCGTGGCGCTGCCCTCGGCCCCCGGTTCAATCGTGCGCGAGACGTTCATCCGGGCCGCCTACGAAGCGGGGTTCTCCCCCGACATCGTCCAGGTCGCCTCGGACTCGTGGACGCTGATGGCACTGGTCGGCGCCGGGGTCGGGCTGAGCTTCACCCTGGACACGGCGGTCGCCAACGTGCCCCGAGACCGGATCCGGCTGGTGCGGCTGGCGGAGGAATTCACCCCCTCCTACGCACGTCTGGCCTGGCGCCGCGACGCGACGAGCCCGGCCCTGCACGAGGTACTGCTCGCCTCCGAGGAGGCCCTGCCCACCCCGGAACACCTGGTGGGCGTGGAGGTGCCCTGACCCCGGCCCGAACGTCGGCCCCTCGGACCGCGGCGGCCCCGACCAGACCGAAGCGGCCAGAGACCGGACCACCGCCCATGCCACTATCGGCGCCACAAGAAAACTTCGAAAAAGTCCGCTTGAGGTGTCGAATACGGGTCGCGCCGTACGACGAGAGGACGTCAGGCAACCGACCAGCGAGGAAATCGAGCATGCGCACCCTGATCATCACCGCCTTCGTGTCCGTCGACGGCGTCATGGAGGCACCGGGCGGAGAGCCCGGATACCGAAACTCCGGCTGGACCTTCAACACGGTTCCGATGGACGAGGCGGCCTACGAGATCAAGAGCCGCGAACAGGAGGAGGCCGCCGCGCTGCTCCTGGGGCGTCGGAGCTACGAAGCATTCGCCCCCGTATGGCCTTCGATGGAGGAGTTCGCGGGTTACAACTCCATGCCCCGCTACGTGGTCTCCGGCAAGCTCACCGAAGACGACCCGCGCTGGCCCGCCACCGTCCTGCGCACGCTCGACGAGGTCGCCGAACTCAAGAAGACCGAGGGTGGGCCGATCTCCGTGCACGGCAGCGCCGAACTCGCGCGGGGCCTGGCCGACGCCGGACTGGTCGACCGCTACCACCTGTTGGTCTTCCCGCTGCTCCTGAGCTCCGGGAAACGCCTGTTCAGCGAAGCCGACAAGGACCTGACCAAGCTGAAGCTGGTCGAGCACGAGGTGTACTCCAACGGCGTGCAGAAGCAGGTCTTCGACGTCCTGCGATGAGGGGCTGGCGACCGGACCCTACGGAGATGGTCCTGCTGTCTCAGCTAGGGAATTGTCCCCGCACGCGGAGCTCACAGGCCCCGCTCGCGATCGTCGGCGGCCGCGGGCAGCCCATCCCCGCGTGCGCGGGGCTCACCTGCCAACGGGGATCATGGTGAACCCGTCCCCCTTCGCGGCGGGGAAGCACGCGAACCGGGGGCGGGCCGGGTAGAGGACGGGGCCTTTGTCGGTGTCCACGGATTCGAGGCGCCGCTCCATTTTACCGGCGAGTAGTTCTTCGACTTCGACTTCGGCTTCGTCCTTTGCGGTGATGGCGATACCGAGCGGTCGGGCGTCATCGATGTGGAACACAGCCTGGTATTTGGGCATGCGGGCCTTCTGGTTTCGAGTGTACGGCGATCACCTTGAATAGCTCCGGGATGTCGGTGTCCGCGGGTAGAGTTCGTCGACCTGATGATCTGCCGGACGCCCGCTCCGTTTGGCCCCCTGTGCGAGGAGCCCCCCATGAACAGAACCGGTTGGATCGCCACCATCGCCACAGGTGTGGTCGCGCTACTTCTCGGGTTCAGTGTCGGCTGGTTCGGTAACCAGGCCTACATTCGTGCCCAGTTCACGGCCGCGTTCGACGACATCGGCGCAGAGTTCGAGGACACCTCTGACACCGACGACGTGGACGAAGCAGCCGTAGACGAGTCGGATGAGCTGGTCGAGGAACTCCCGGACGCCGCCCCGATGGGTGAGGCGGCCTCCGATGGGATCTGGGACATCACCCTGTCCGGGGTGGAGCGCACCGACCAGGTGAACGGGTCCTACTCCAACGCTGTCGCCGATGACGGGTGGGAGTTCGTGGTGTTGGAGGTGGAGCTGACGAACACCTCGAACGGCCCGCAGATGCCAGAGGTTGACAACTCCGAGGTGATGGACGCGGACGGCAACCGGTACGGCTACCACACGGACGCCCTGTTCGCCCTGGATGAGGACGACGCCCTGTACGAGGATGTGAACCCGAACGGATCGGTGACGGTGCGACTGCCGTTCGAGGTGGAGGCGGGCACTGTGATGGAGTCGGCCCTGTTGTCGGCGGCGTGGGATGCCCCGTCGGTGGCGGTGCTGGAGGTCAAGGAGTAGGCGGAACACGAGGGACGCCCTGGGCCGTGTGGTCCGGGGCGTTGCTGTGTGTGGGGTCAGTTGTCCTGCGCTTCGATCCACTTGCGCATCTCCGCGCCGGTGATCGTCTTCCCGGACGGCAGGGTCACGGTCGCACCGTCGCCGAAGTTCGCACCGGCCATCATGCGGATCATCGCGGCGTCGTTCTCGGTCACCTCGTGAGCGTGCAGCGGGGCAGGGGCGGGAGCGGTCCATCCCCGCGTGCGCGGGGCTCACGGAACCGCCTGCTTCTTGCGCTGCTCGGACCGCGGTCCATCCCCGCGTGCGCGGGGCTCACGCCGTCCTGCACTACAACGGCGCTGGCAAGAACGGTCCATCCCCGCGTGCGCGGGGCTCACACTTAACGACCTGCGACGACGCGGGGCGTTATCTCCGCGTGACCATATCGCGGATCAGCGAGTTTCTGGCCCCAGGCGCACATCATGACAGACCAAGGACCGCTTCGGGCCCCTGGAAACCACATGAGCGGCCGGTCCCGCTCGGGACCGGCCGCTCACATTCGCTGTCCGGGATTAGCGCTTCATGCCCTTGGCGATGGCCTCGATGATCTTCGGGCGCAGCTCGGCTGCGCTGATGATGGCGTCGACGGAACCCACCTCGACCGCGCGCTGGATGCTGTGGACGCCGTCGAACTCGGTGGCGACCTCGCTGAGCTTCTCGGCGCGGACCGCGGACTGGACCTCGGTGAGTTCGGCGTTGAGCTCGGCGCGTTCGTCGGTGCTGGCCTCCGACACACGGGTCTGGAGTTCCGTGACGCGCGGGTCGGTGGCGGTGCGCTTGTTGACCTCACCGGCGAAGACCACCGCGGCGGCGGGGGCGCCGCCGAGGACGGAGGCGAAGGAGCCCTCCAGGGCGAGGACCGTCATGTTCGGGTTCAGCGCCTTGGAGAAGACCACGAACGCCCCGCCGTGGTAGCGGGAGATCACGCAGAAGACGATCGGGCCCTCGAAGTTGACGATGGCTCGGCCGATCTCCGCGCCGTACTCCAGCTGGAGCTTGCGCATGGACTCCGGAGAGCCGTCGAAACCGGAGAGATTCGCCAGCACGACCAGAGGCCGGTTCCCAGAGGCGGCGTTGATCGCCCGAGCGGTCTTCTTGGACGAGCGCGGGAACAGGGTGCCCGCGGTGTAGGTGTCCGGGCCGTCGGTGGGCGGGAAGCCGCGACGGGCGACGGAGCGGGACTCGATGCCGATCAGGCAGACCGGCCAGCCTCCGATGTGCACGTCCTGGACGGCGGAGGTGTCGGCGTCGGCCATGCCCGCCCAGCGCTCCAGGACCGCGTGGTCCTGGTCGGCCAGGGCCCGCATCACCGTACGGATGTCGAAGGGCTTCTTGCGGTCCGGGTTGTGCTCGACCGAGAAGATCTCGCCGACCGTGCTGAAGTCGCTTCCCTCGATGCTGTGCGGGAAGTCCGAGACGTCGCGGTCGTCCGGGTCGATGGTGAGGGCCTTGCGCGGCGCCGCTTCGCCCGGAAGGACGTAGGTGTGGTCGTAGTGCGCCATCAGCACATCGCGAGCGGCGGGCAGGTTAGGCGCCCAGTACTGGGCCTGGCCGTTGGGGCCCATCACCCGGTCGTAGCCGCCGATACCGAAGTTGTCCTCGGCCGACACGCCGCCGGAGAAGTCCAGCGACTGCTTGCCGGTGAGCACCATCGCCGAATCCGGCGTCATCACCAGGATGCCCTTGGTGTGCATGAGCATGGTGGCTTCGGCGTTCCAGTACGGCTGGGCGCCGACGGTGATGCCTGCGACGACGATGTTGATCTCGCCGCCGTCCTGGGTGAACTCCACGATCCGCTTGAGCGCGGCCGCGACCCAGTCCATGTTCTCGGTGCCGGAGGCCATGGAGATCCGGGCACCGGCGGAGAGCGCGAACCACTCCAGCGGAACCCGCATGTTCTCGGCCAGGTTGATCGCGGCGATCACCCGCGAGCACTCGGGCTCCGAAAGCGCGCCCAGCGCCTTGGTCGGGTCGCCGAGCAGGACGACTCGGGTGACGCCCTCGGGGTGGCGTTCGGTGGGCGTGGTGACCACACCGGCCACGATGGCGGCGGAGTTCTGCCCGCGGGGCCGCTCCACCGGGACGAGGATGTTGTCCTCGTTGAGGTCGTGCTCGACGAAGCTGCCGTCGGGCCCGGTGAGCATGCCGGTCAGCTCGTAGGGGTAGGTGGTGCCGCGGCGGGCCGCGCGCAGCACCTTCTGCCGGTAGTCGTCCAGCGGCAGGACCGGCTCGGTCGAGGGCTCCTCGACGCGCACGCTGGCGCCGTTGCCCGGGTCCAGGCTGATCCGCACGGCGAGTTCGGTGAGCTCGCCCTCGTCGGTGCGCTGGCGGGCCACGAACTGGACTTCTTCGAGACCGGCTCCGTCGGTGGTCGGCAGGATGCGCTCCACCAGGGCGTTGAGCTCGTCGATGCTCAGCTCGGTGGGCGGCCACACGTACATCAGGATGCGGTTGGTGTCGAAGCGCTTGTTGTGCGGGCGCTGCGCCTGGATGTTGCGGATGGCGTCCAGGCAGGCGGCGAGCGTGCCCTCCACGGCGGGCAGGGCGACCAGGCGGCCGTCGTGGTCGCGCAGCGGGGTCAGGTCGCGGACCTGGCCCAGCGCGATCAGACGCTCGTCGGACGGGTTGCTGCGCGCCACGGCCTTGAAGAGGTAGACCTCCTCGTCCGCGGACGGCAGTCGGGTGAGGTCGAACTCCCGCAGCCGCTGCAGCTGCAGGCGCTGGGCGATCTGCGGGTGCAGGCCGCGAATCAGCCGGTCCTCGACCAGGGAGCCGCCCTCGGGCCGGAAGGTGAAGTGGTGGTGCATGACCGCACCGCTGGTCCCCGCCACGGTGGCGGTCACCCGGCGCACGCCCTTGGGCAGCGGGTTCTCGGCCAGGATCTGGCCGAGCCGCACCGCCATGGCGTCGGCGTCCGGCTGGCCCTCCCAGGTGAGGTACAGGTCAGCGACCAGACTGTGCTCGGCGGCACCGGCGGCGAGCTCGGCGACCGCGCCCAGAGCCTCGGGCAGAGCCGTGATGTCCGCGGCGGTGGTGACCACACGGGTCACCCCGTGTGAGTTGGTGTGCTCGGTGGTGACCAGCTGGCAGCCCCCGCTCTGGCCCGCGGTGACCTCGGACAGGCCGCGGTTGCCGTAGTAGCGGCGGGTCAGTACCTCCAGCAGCGGCGCGTGGTCCTTGCCGGGACGGCCGATCCGCTGCCCGATGATCCGGACCAGCGGCTCGGAGCTGGCGACCATGGACTGGATCCGCTCGGCGCGGTCCGGAGCGTTCGGGTCGCGGTCCAGGTGGCGCAGGTCATCGCGGACGGCGGCGTAGACCTTGGCGCGGTTGCGGCGCAGCAGCGGCTGGGTGAACCAGCGGAACACCACGCCGCGGGCCAGGTCGGACAGGGCGGGGTAACGCACCTGGGTGGCCTCGACCAAGTGTTCCAGGGCGAGACCGGCGCGCTCGCTGACCTCCTCCTGCGGCGGGGCGTCGGCCAGCCAGCAGCGCAGCAGCTCCGAAACGATCGTGACGTAGCCGCCCATGCGCTGCTGGGCGAGGAAGATCCGGAAGACCGCGTCCTCCAGCTCCGGGGTGCGGTCCAGGTCGGTGACGCCGTAGTGGGCGAGGACCCGGGCGAGCTTGCCCTGGAAGTCCTCAGTGACCCCGGCGCGCTCCACGTCCAGGCTCTGCAGGTAGCTGTGGAAGTACTCGCGCGGGCTGTGCACGCGGCTGTCCTGCTCGGCGTCGACGCCGCCGCCGGGCTTGTTGCGGTTCAGCTCGGACAGGTCGGCGAACACGGTGAGCAGGTCCAGCTCGCCCTCGACCGGCTGCACACCGATCCCGGAGCGGGCGGTGAGGTAGTCCTTGAGCACACGCTCGCGCTCGTCGGGCTCGAAGTCGAATCCGAGCAGCAGGCCGCGCAGGTCGTTCAGGCCCTGGTCGGCGCGCTGGGCGGCGGAGGCGGCCGGGACCGGTGCGGGCAGGTCGATCTCGACCGTCTCGGCCTGAGCCTCGGTGTCCTCGGCGTCGTCGTCGCCGAGCGGCTCCAGGCGCATCAGCGGGGCGCCGGTCTCGACCTGGCCGCCCACGGCCACGGGGCACTCGCGCACGCGGGCGCGGAACGGCGCGCGCAGCACCGTCTCCATCTTCATGCTCTCCAGCACGAGGATGGGCGCGCCCGCCTCGACCTCGTCGCCAACGGCCAGCGGGGTGGCGACCACCAGCGCGGGGGCGGGGGAACGGACGACGCCGCCTTCGTCGCGGCTGACCCGGTGGGTGACGCCGTCGATCTCGACCAGGTGGACCGGTCCGTGCGTGGCTGACACGAACCGGAACCGGCCGCCGTTGACGACGATGTGGCCGCTGTGGGCATCGAAGCGCTCCACCTCGACGTCGGCCGGGTACACGTCGCCGCCGCCGGAGACGCCGACGCGGAAGCGGTTGTGCCCGACGCGGGCCACACTCACCCGGTAGCCGACCCCGCGGAGCTTGAGGTCCAGGGGACGGCCGGAGTCGTGCTGCACCTGCGGGCGGCCGCCGTGAGCGGTGGACAGCAGCTGCTGGCGGCTGGCCTCCTCCTCGTCGCGGTAGGCCTCGATGGCGGCGGCAGCCAGGGCGACGGCGGAGTGGCGGTGGGTGACCAGGCGGCCCTCGGCGCGCACCCGGTCGATCCAGCCGGTGTCGGCGCTGCCGTCGATCACCTCAGGCTGGTCGAGCAGGTCGAGCACGAAGCTCTTGTTGGTCGCGCCGCCCTCGATGATGACGGTGGTCTCGGCCATGGCGCGGCGCAGTCGGCCCAGCGCCTGCTCGCGATCGCGGCCGTAGGCGATGATCTTCGCGATCATCGAGTCGAAGTCGGCGGGGATGCTGTCGCCCTCGCGCACACCAGTGTCGACCCGGATGCCGGGGCCGGCGGGCATGTTCAGGCGTGCGATGCGGCCAGGGGAGGGCGCGAAGTCGCGGTCGGGGTCCTCGGCGTTGAGCCGGGCCTCCACGGCGTGGCCGGACTCCTCGGGCTGGACGCCTTCGAGCTTGCCGCCGGCGGCCACGTGCAGCTGCAAGCGGACCAGGTCGGTGCCGGTGGTGATCTCGGTGATGGGGTGCTCGACCTGAAGGCGGGTGTTGACCTCGAGGAAGGCGAAGAGCCGCTCACCGGGGTGGTAGAGGAACTCGACGGTGCAGGCGCCCCGGTAGCCGACGGCCACGGCGAGGCGCTCGGCGGAGGCCTTCAGCTCGGCGACCTGCTCGGGCTCCAGGACCGGGGAGGCGGACTCCTCGATGATCTTCTGGTTGCGGCGCTGCACCGAGCAGTCACGGACGCCCAGGGCCCAGGCGGTGCCCTGGCCGTCGGCGATGACCTGAACCTCGACGTGGCGGGCGCCGGTGACCAGGCGCTCCAGGAAGACCACACCGGAGCCGAAGGCGCGCAGGG
The DNA here is from genome assembly GCF_000340985.1 of Nocardiopsis valliformis DSM 45023. Taxonomy (NCBI): domain Bacteria; kingdom Bacillati; phylum Actinomycetota; class Actinomycetes; order Streptosporangiales; family Nocardiopsidaceae; genus Nocardiopsis; species Nocardiopsis valliformis. Next base: position 32,158 of record NZ_ANAZ01000011.1, on the reverse strand, counting down.
CCTCCTGGCTGGTGCGCTCGTAGGCGTCGGTCAGGTCCTCGGAGGAAGCGACCATACGGATACCGCGGCCGCCGCCGCCAGCGGTCGCCTTGAGCATCAGCGGGTAGCCGATCTCGTCCCCGGCGCGCAGGGCGTCCTCGAGGGTGGAGACCTCACCGCGGCTCCAGGGGGCGACGGGGACGCCGACCTCCTCGGCGATCAGCTTCGCGCCGATCTTGTCGCCGAGTTTGCGCATGGCTTCGGGACTGGGTCCGACGAAGGTGACGCCGATCTTCTCGCACAGCTCGGCGAAGGCCGGGTCCTCGGCGACGAAGCCCCAGCCGACCCAGGCGGCGTCGGCCTCGGTCTCCAGCAGGGCGCGTTCGAGGACGGCGAGGTCGAGGTAGGGCCGGGCCGAGGCCGGACCCAGGTCGTAGGCGACGTCGGCCTCACGGACGAAGGTCGAGTTCCGGTCGGCGTCGGTGTAGAGGGCGACCGTCTCGATCCGGGCCCCGGTTTCCGCCGAGAGATCCCGAACGGCGTGGATGAGCCGCATCGCGGCCTCTCCACGGTTGACGATGGCGACACGACTGAACACCGGTATGCCCCTCCCAAGTACCAACACGCAGAAGGCGACGTCCGGGTCTCGGAGCGCCGCCTGCACCTGTCTTCTAGCTTGGTGGATTACCTCCTGGTACACCAATGTCCCGAATTGCTCACGCCGGAGCCCCAGATTTGTGGGATCCCTACAAAAAGTACTCGGTTAGGGGCCGCTGGGGGACGCCGGACGCGAGGTTTGCCACAACCGGGTGGGTGCGGAGGGTGCCGGGGAGCCATCCGGGGGCGGCCGGAAGACGGGTTCGAGATGACCGATATCTACGGACTGTCGGACACCGGCCCGCCCGGGAGGCCCTGGAACCGCAGACCGGTCCCTGGCCGCGGATACCCGCAGCTGGCTCCATTCTCACGCCACCCCGATGGTCAGGGCCGTTGGCGCACCTCCGTGTCGTGGACACCGTGTCACGAAGACCGCTGCGGTGGATCCGCCCGGGGTCGGGGGCGTTGCGCGTCGGCGAACACGGGGTCAGGGATTCCCCCAGCCCTTTTTCCAAAAAAAGGGACTTCCGATAATAGCCCTGGGAATTTCACGGACAGGCATTTACCATAAATCATTGAACCAACATGATAAATTAGCAGCATGACCATGCTGCACCACCTGGCCCTGACCACTTCCCAGATGGCGGAGAGCCGCCGGTTCTACGACGCGGTCCTGCTGCCGCTCGGCTACGAGAGGGGCTCCTGCAACGACAAGCTCACCACCTGGCACGGCCCCCATCCCGAGATCCTCCTCTTCGAGGTCGAGGGAGAGGACTCCTCACCGCACACACTCGGGCGCCCCGGCTGGCACCACGCCTCCTTTTCGGTAACTGAAAGAGAAAGCGTCCTGAGAGTGCACGAAGCCGTTACTTCCGGCGGTTGGACCGTGGTCCACAAACCACGCGAGTACCCTGAGTACAGCGAAGGCTACTTCGCGGTTTTCGTGGAGGACCCCGACGGAATCAGAATCGAAGTGGCACATATTCCCGTTGCCCCCTGAGACCACTTCGCCGGACGGGTCCGCGCGCTCCAGGAGGTTGGCCAGCTCTGCTGGCAGCGAGGCCTTGTCGCATCGTCCAGCCCGCGGAACTCCTGCTCACACAGTGGTTGAAGTCGTTGCATCACCGCTGGCACGATCCCGTCCAGCTGGTGCTGAACCTTCCGGCGGGCAATGCCGTCGCGGAAGTTGACCCGGATCAGCTCGGTGAGGTCCCTGCCCCGGTCAGCCGCCGCCGACCGCTGGGCCAGCCACCTCCGGCCCGCCCTACTGCCGACCGTCCCGGCCGCCTTCAGCGCCGCCGCCTCCCATGCCACCGTGCATGTCCCTGGGTTCGATCGTGAAGGGGGTACGCCGACCCGGAACCCCGCAACCCCCTACGAGGAAGCCGTTCCAGACCACCCCCGAGTACCGCTCCGCACCGCTGTCAGAGCCCTGTGCCACGATGCTTGCCACTCACTCGACATACGGACGAAGAGGGCGGCAGCAATGGGATGGGTAACCGTCAGCGACGGGTACACGGTGTGTCTGCGGGGCGAGGGCTCCCAGACACAGCTGGTCTGCCGTAACCCCAAGGGTCGTGAGCTGGCACGCGTGCCCTCCTCCCTCGGCAGGGATCCGGTCGTCGTCGCCCTACGGGACCTGCGCGGACGCCTCGCCCGGCATGAGGAGGACGTCCGCGCACAGGTCCGGACGTGGGTGCTGCGTTCACTGTCGATCCCGGCCGCCCTGGTCACCGCGGTCTGGTCCGACCCCGTCTGGCGGCAGGTACTGGCCGGGACCGTCGTCGTCCCCACCTCAGACGCCCCGCACACGCAGTCGCCCGGCCTGATCAGCGACACCCACCCCGAGCACGGTGTGGAACTGGTCGCCCTGAACGGCACCCGCACCTGGTCATCGGCGGCCGTGTTCACCCTCCCCCATCCCGTCCGACTCGGCGCCGACCTGCCGTCCTGGCGCGCGCTCGCCGACAAGCACGGCGCCGCAGACGGATCCCCTCAGCTGGACCGGCCCGTGTGGCTACGCCCGGACGACTTCGCCCCCGAGACCAGCTCCGTCGGGCTCCAGCCCTTCTTCGGCTACGACCTGGGCGCGGCCTTCGAGAAGCAGGTGAATCGGCTCGGCGGGCGGATCCGCGACGAGACAGCACACTTCCAGGTCTACGGGGCCGATCACGCCGCCGGACCGATCCCCGTGGCCGTATGGCTGCGCTGGCAGGGACTGGAGAGCTGCGTGGCGGTCAACGACCTGGCCTGGCACACGCCGTCCGGCCCCGTCGACGACGTCGCCTGGTCCGAGGGCGTGAACATCCTCATGGAGCTGTACAAGCGCAGCCCCGACGCCAAGGACCACCAGGATGGTACCGAACAGCAGGTGCCCGCGAGGGACTACCGAACCGGCGACCCGGCCCCGCCCACACCACTGCCCGAGCGCGACGAACGCGCCTCCCTCGTCCATGCCGGCGGTGTCGCGCTCTCCCCCAGCCGAGACGGGGAGGACGCGCTCATCGCGCTCGGGCTGTCCCACTCCGCACTCGACGGACACATCGTCATGCTCGTCCCCGACCACTCGGTCGCGGGTCGGCGGGCCCTCTGGGAGGCTCTGGGCCTGGTCCAGCAGTCCGAGACCGAGGTCGGCACCACCCGCCACCGCCCGCCCGAGTTCCTGGCCGCCGTGCTCGACCGCCACCCCGCCCTGTTCGAACACGCTCTCGCACTCCTGCCGGTGCTCCGCGCCCAGAGCGAGGTCGCCCTGGCCAAACCCGGACGAGCCCGCAAGGCGCTCGGCGAGGCCGCCGACAACCTACTCCAGACCGCCCCCGACCTGCGTTACCTCTTCTTCGACGAATGCGCGCAGGTCCTCGCCGAGGTCGGTAACACCTCCTACGCCACCGGGTTCCACGACCAGGCCAGGGCGGCCGAGCGCGAACTCGACCACGTGGACGAGGAAGCCGTCATCGATTCCTACGCTCACTTCCCCTCCCCCGGTTCCCTCCCCCACAGCCTGAAAACCCACGCCAAGGCCCTCGCCGCCCGGCTGGACCCGGCCCAGGCCTACCGTCGCCACCGTGAACTGGTCACCGCCTGGTGCGAAGCCGAGAACCGGGCGTCCAAGGACCTCGCGACCGGACTGGTCACCCTGGCCCAGGCAGCTGGAATCGTGCCGGGTGGTGAGGGAACCGACGACCGAGCAGCCGACGCACGCGCGGTCCGGGCGATGCTCACCAACGGTTCCCTGGCCCTGGTTCCGGCCAAGACGTGGACCGCACTGCTCCCCCTCCTGTGTTCCATGGTCGCCGAGGACCCGCGGTTGGGCGGGCTGCTGGCCATCCAGGTCCCGGCTCCTTCCGGGCAGACCGCCAAAGCGAAGGCCGCCGCCGCCAAACTCTGGGCCCGTGTGCTCCGGGAGAGCGGGGTCAAGGAGCCTTTCGGTGCGGCTTCGGGGCTTTCCAGCGCAGCGGTCAAACGCTGGGCGGACGCGTTCCTGCGCACCTACGCGGGGATGGCGCTTCCGGCCGAAGAGCTCCGTGAACCCCTCCGCCAGGCCGGGGCGGTGCTGCGCGAGGCGGGCCTGGCCGCCGACTGCTCGCCGCTGCTGTCCCCTTACAGCTGGCACGATCCGCAGCCGCTGGGAACACTCGACTTCGTCGTGTCCTGCGGAGTGCCGCTCGAGGGCTACCGCGGCCAGAACCCGGAGGGAGCGGAGTGGCTCCGGGCGATCAACCCGAAGAGCTGGCTGCTCCAGGCCCCGGCACCACACGACCTCACCGGTCTGGCAGCCGATCCCCAGTGGCGTGAACGCCTGCGGGCCGCGGTGGACGGGGATACGCGGTTCGAGAGCACGTCGGGGTTCGGGCGTTCCACGGATTCGCCCATCCCCGAAGACGGGGACCATCACGCGCGCCAGATCCGGGAGCGGATTGCGGAGTACACGCGGGGCCTGGTCCACACACCCGGTTGCGCCGACGTCGTCGATGACATCCTGGCCGACCACCGCACATGGATCAGCGGACCGACCGCTCCGGGGCTGCCCGTGCTCTACGCGGCGGTGCGGGCGGCGGAGCGCTTCCTCTGGAGGGAACCCACCCCGCAGGTCATCAATCGGGTGCGGCCGATCCTGGCCGGGGCCCGGGTGGCCGAGTCCCTGGCCGTGACCCTGAGCGGTGGTGTGACCGATGAGCTGCACTTCCCCGTGCTGGAGGGCTTGGATCCCCACTACTCCTACGCTCTCGAGGAGTGCGGGCCCGACCTGTACCTCGCCTACGGGGTGAGGACCTTCGATTCCTCGATGAGGCAGGTCAGGCCCGAAGGTCTCGAACCGGTGCTGACGACCCGCTTGGGGTCCTCCGTCGAAAAGCGGTGGTGTTCGGTGTGCCTCACCGCCCAGGTCGGAGGCCGACCGCTCAAGGGGTGCACGCACGAACACGGTGAGGGTCCGGGAGAGGCCACGGAGGAACGGGGGCGCTTCCCCGGCGGCGCGGAGGTCACCGTCCGCCGTGTGAGCCGACGCCACCAGGAGCTGGTGGACTCCGAGGGTCGGATCCTGGCCGCCCACCGCATCGGCCGGGGCGGTTCCAGCGGCCTGATGGCGGTCCGTGAGTACTGCCACCGGTACGCGGCGGGAACGGCGCTGGTGCTTCCGCCGGGCTGGTGGCAGCACATGCGGGTGCGGGACCAGGAGGGGTCGGCCGCGCTCCGGGCCGTGGACGCGGAGCTGGCCGCGACCCTCCTCAAAGCCGTGCCGGAGGATCTGGGACGTGGAATCGCCTCCGCCACGGACCGGGCGGAGCCTCGGGACATGAAACTGCCCGAGAAGAGGAAGTGCGTCGAGGAGCTCGCCGGGATCGTCCGTTCCTTCCTGCCCGCGATCACCGATGCATGGCTGTTGACGGGCGTCACCGCCCTGGTGTGGACGGCCGTGGAGTGCCGCGAGCGGGTCGCGGACCTCCAGGCGCGTCTGGTGACCGAGGGCGCCCTGGCCAAGGACTGAGCGCAGAACTCCCGCCCCGAACCCCGTGTGTACCGCGGAGCGCACCTCCCGTTCCGGTCCTGATCTCGGGGCCGGGACGGTCGGCAGCCCGCGCACTCAGAGCAGGAATTCGGTACTTCGGCGTTCAGTCAGCGGAGCTGACGGGTTGCCGGAGGATGGTGCGGAGCTTCTCGGGTGCACTCCTGCGGGGGTCGCTGAGGTAGATCTCGTGGTGCCTGCCGACCATCCGCAGCCCGTTTTCCGGAATGAACTCGTCGTGCATGCGCGCGAGCACGGCGGCCTCGTCGTCGAAGGGGCCCAGGTGTAGCGTCTGCACGCAACGGCCTTCGTGCAGCGATTCCAGCCGGACGTCGTCGAGCCGGGTCGGGCAGTTCTTCCGCCCCGCCTGCTCGACGGCGACGGAAACCATGTCCGGGCCGATCCAGTCCGGGACCATGAGCATCAGCGTCCAGTCCCACTTCGACTTGTCCCTCGCCACTGTGAAGGTGTCCATGTCCCGGGCCCACCACAGGCCCTCCAGGGGCGGCACCACGTAGTCGCGGCTGAGCTCGCGCTTGCTGGCGAACTTCAGTTTGTAGGCCACCGGGTAGATCGCCTCAATGCCCTCGCTGAAGAGAGCCGAGGTGTTCGGGTCGCCGTGGCCGTCGACCACGAGGTACTGGCGGTCGGGGACCTCCAAGATCCGGAACCGGCCGCGTTCGGCCTGGTAGGAGTCGAGGCTCTTCTTAAAGTCGGTCTTCTCGGTCATCGGCGGACCGTACTCCCCCGTTCAGTGCGCTGCTCGATCGTGTCACAGTGCCACTGCGAGCCGTGACGGCACTCCGCTCACATTTCTCGCCTTACCGTCCTTGACGCGGCCCCGGCCCCACGGCAGCCTCGGACCGACAGCCAGATTCGGGTGCGTGACGGTGGCCGCGCCGTCCACCCCGGGTACTTCCCCCGTGTCCCCTACCCCCACCTCCCCCATCTCCTCGCAGAGCACGTTGATCCCGACGGTGTGAGTGCTGCCCTGTGGTCCCGCGGCCGGTCCGATCGTGCCCGTCCGTCACCGCCCGACCGGCGGTGGCACCCCTTGTCGCGGATGCCGGGCCACCCGCCTGCTCCGCGCTGAGCGCAAAGGACCTGGATGGGATACGTGACATGGAGTCGGTCGCGGCGCGGTGCACGCACCGGGATCGTCGTCGGAGCGGCTCTCGCACTGCTGCTGCCGACCTCGGTGCCCGCGACGGCCGAACCCGGCGCGACCACTCTCGAACTCGACGAGGTCTCCGTGGTGGAGGTCTTCCTGAACGACCGCGAGCAACTCGACCAGCTCGTGGAGCTGGGCGGTGACATCGCTCAGGTGGACCCGGACGGAGAGCACGGGTTCGTCGCACAGGCCGTGATCGGACCCTTCGACCTGGACACCTACAACGACGCCGGGTTCACCTTCGGCGACGTCGTCTACACCGAGTCCGACGCCCAGGAGCGCGTCGAGGAGCGCGAAGCCGCCATCGAGGAGCTGCGAGCCGAGAACGAAGTCGGGACCTTCTCCGCAACCGACTCCGACGACCTGCAGATCCTGCGGGCGGACTACTTCGAGAGCCGCAGCGGTTCCTTCCTGTCCGTGGAGGTCGGCTCCAGCCTCGGGCAGGACGGGCGCTTCCAGCTGACCGTGGAGCGCGACGCCGGGCCCGGTACCGAGATCGGTGACGGCGGCACACAGACCCTAAACCCCTTCGTCGACGTCGGGGTGTACATGTACCACCGCGGCCAGGCACAGGTGCAGGAGCGGCCCGACCGGATCCGGGTCACCAGCCCGCACGGCGGTACCGCGGTCGCCGAGGTCGACGAGTGGCTGCCCGATCCTGACGGCCCCGGGGACCCGCTGCCCTACACGGACTTCCTCAACGCCTACATGACCCCGGGTGAGCTGTACGAGCGCATTCACCATATCGCCGACGAGTACCCGGACATCGCCGAGGTCATCGAGCTGCCCCACCTGACCAACGGTTACCGCCGCCACGCCCAGGCGATCCTCGGGGTGGAGGTGAACGGCCGCAACGCCGACCGCGGTGTGATCGTGGAGTCGCTCGCCTACGGGCACGAGGGCGGCAACGACGTCGTGGTGGACCTGCACGCCCCCTCCGCGCCCAGCTCCGACCTGTCGGTCGGCGTCGAGGGCGACGAGATCACCGTGTCCCTGGCCACCGACGGCAGTGGGGAGATCACCACGACCGCGGCCGAGGTCGTGGACGCGGTCAACGCCGGGGCCGGTGACCTGGTCCGGGCCTTCACCTTCCGGGGCAACGCCGGGGACGGAACGGTACGGGCCGAGCAGGTCCAGGCCAGTGACTTCCTCAACGCCCCCGACGAGGTCTCCCGTGAACCGGCGACGGTGTACGCACTGCGCATCGGCGCCACCCGGGACGGTTCCAAGACCGGTGTGCTGGGTTACGCACAGGAGCACGCCCGGGAGTGGCAGACCCCGCTGGTGACCATCGAGACCGCCGAGCGCCTGGTGCGCAACTACGGCATCCACGACACCACCACCGAGCTGGTGGACGAACTGGACATCTTCCTGATGCCCTCGTTCAACCCCGACGGCGCGAACTACTCGTTCTACGACGTTCCGATGCACCGCAAGAACATGACCAACTACTGCGACACCGACGGCGCACGCGACCAGTGGGCCGTGGAGCGGGGCGCGCAGTGGGGTGTGGACAACAACCGCAACTACGGCGCCTACACCCTGTGGGACGGCTACGCGGGCGCATCCTTCAGCTGCACCAGCACCACGTTCGCCGGGCCGGAGGAGCTGGGGCCGCTGTCGCAGCCGGAGAACCAGAACCTGGTGTGGCTGGTCGACACCCACGACAACATCGACTTCTCGATGAACATCCACTCCTCGGGCGACTACTTCATGTGGTCGCCGGGCGCCTACATCGCGCAGGGGCGCGTCCCCACGCCGCGGCCGTCGGCGATGGAGGAGGCCTACTTCTGGGAGTCCTCAGCGAGCATCCTGACCGCGATCAAGGAACACCGCGGCACCGTGGTGACCCCGGCGCGTACCGGCCCGATCATCGACGTCCTGTACTCGGCCGCAGGCAACTCCGGCGACCACCTCTGGTACGAGAACGGCATCTTCGCCTGGAACTTCGAGCTGGGCCAGGCGGGTTTCCAGCCTCCGTGGGACGAGGCCCACGCGCAGGGCATGGAGTACGCCAACGGGCTCTACACCATGCTGGAGGTGGCGCTGGAGTACCAGAACGACCGGTACCGCCCGCGCTCTTCGGTCTCGCCGCGCCCGGGTGAGCACTCCGGCCCGGTGGAGGTCACCTTCCAGACCAACGAACCCGCCGAGATCTACTACACCCTCGACGGCAGCCGACCGGACTTCGATTCGCCCAAGCTGGAGCTCACGGGCGTGCGCGGGGAGCTGGAGACCCTGCTGATCGAGGAGACCACCACCGTCCACTGGTTCGTGGTGGACATCGCCGGTAACACCGAGGGCGGCTACGACCCCGACGGCAACGCCCGCAACCACCGCAGGGGGACCTGGACGATCACTGACTGACCCGACCGCACCGGCCAAGATACGGCCCTGCCCGGGGATCCCAGGCCCCGGGCAGGGCCCTGCCGTGCCAGTGCGGAGCTCACCGACACCGAACACCGCCCCGGGCCCGGGGCCGGGGCCGTGACGCCCCGCGTCAGCTGCGCGCCGGGGCTTGGCCGGGGACCCGGCCCGGGCGGAAGGTGATCAGCGGACGGTTGGTCTGGTCATCGATCCGGACGGCGGCGTTGACCTCGTAGACATCGGCGATGAGCTCCGGTGTCAGGACCTCGTCGGGGGGACCGGCCGCGATGACACGACCGCTCTTGAGCACCATGAGCGTGTCGCAGAACATCGCCGCGAGGTTCAGGTCGTGGAGGGCTACGACGGTAGTGACCGGCAGCTCGGTGACGAGTTGGAGCAGATCGAGCTGGTAGCGGATGTCGAGGTGGTTCGTGGGCTCGTCGAGGAGCAGTTCCCGAGGCTGTTGGGCCAGCGCGCGGGCGATGTGAACGCGCTGCTTCTCGCCGCCGGAGAGCCGGTGCCACAGCTCCCCTGCCTTGTGGGTGAGCCCGGTTCGCTCCAGCGCGTCGGCCACGGCCTCGGAGTCCCGTTCCCGGTCGCCCCCGAAAGCGCCCCGGTGGGGGATACGGCCGAGGGCGACGATGTCCCGGACCATGATGTCCACGACCGTGTCGGCGTGCTGGGTGACGGTGGCGATGGCACGGGCCGCGTCCCGCCGTGCGAGTTCGGTGAGCGGGGTGCCGTCGAGTACGACGGCGCCGGAGGTGGGCCGCACCGCACCGCAGAGCAGCCTGATCAGAGAGGACTTGCCCGAGCCGTTGGGGCCCAGGAGCCCGATGGTCTCGCCCGGGCGCGGGCTCAGGGTGATGCCGTCGACAACGAGCTGGCCGCCGCGGCTCCACGTGACCTCTCGGGTCCGGAGTGTCACAGGGTCCTCCTTCGACGGAACATGATGCCGATGAAGACGGGCACACCGACCAGGGCGGTACCGACGCCGATGGGCAGCGGTGAGGGGGCGAAGGCCACCCTCGAGATCGCGTCGACCCACACCATGAAGACCGCTCCGGCCAGCGCGGTCACGGGCACCAGGCGGGCGTGGAGGGGGCCGGTCAGGAAGCGGGCCGCGTGCGGGAGCACGAGACCGACGAACCCGATGGCACCGGCCACGCTCACCATCGTCGCGGTGAGCAGCGCCGTGACGGTCATGAACGTGATGCGGGCCTGTCGCACGGACACGCCCAGGGAGGAGGCCACGTCGTCTCCGAACGCGAACGCATCCAGGACCGGAGCCCGCAGGAGGCAAAAGACCGTTCCGGCGAGGACGACGAGGCCGCACAGCACCACGTCGTTCCAGCGCACCCCCTCGAGGGAGCCGAGCAGCCAGAACATCACACCCCGGGCCTGATCCGAGTCGGCGAAGGCGAAGACGACGAAGGAGGTCAGCGCGGAGAACAGCTGTGTCACGGCGATCCCGGCCAGGATCACCTTGTCGTTGCCTCCGCCGGTCATGCCCACGAGCAGCAGGACGATGGTGAAGGCCGTGACCGAGCCGATGAACGCACCCCCGGAGACACCGAGCGCGGTGCCGCCGATCCCCAGGATCCCGATGACGACGGCGCCGGTCGAGGCCCCCGAGGAAATCCCCAGGACGTAGGGGTCGGCTAGCGGGTTGCGCAGCAGGGACTGCAGGATCACCCCGCACAGACCCAGTCCGGCGCCGCAGGCCGCGGCCACCAGGGACCGGGGCAGGCGGTCGTTCCACACGATCGCGTCCTTGGATACCCGGACCGGGACGTCGGTGATCCCGAGGTGGTTGAGCACGATGTCGCGCACGTTGACCAGGGACACGTCGGCGGGTCCCAGGGTGATCGCCACCCCGATCGACACGAGCAGCAGCGCCAGCGTTCCCGAGGTGACCCCCAGGAACCGCAGCCCTGAGCGGTCCGGAAGTGTCGGGAGGAAGCCGGACGCCGGCCGGGAGGGGCTGAGCGTCACCGGGTCTCCTCAAGGGAACGCAGTCCTTCGGCGAGGCCCTCCAGCCCGTCGATGATCCTGATCGACGGGTTCATCTCGGCTCCGTGCAGGGAGACGAACCGCTCCTCCCGGACCGCGGCGAGATCCTTCGTGACCGGATCGGTCCGCAGGAAGTCGATCTTCTCCTGCAGCTGGTCACCGGGTGCCCGCTCGCGGCTCAGGTCACCCAGGACGATGACGTCGGGGTCCCGGTCGACGAAGACCTCCCAGGTGGTGGCCGGCCAGTCGTCGTCGAGGTCGGCGAACGCGTTCGAGGCGCCGACCTCGGCGGCCAGTACGTTCCCCGACCCCATCCCTCCGGCGACGTAGGGCGTCTTCAGGTCCGAGAACCAGAACACCATGCTCGAGTCCGAGGCGTCGATGTCGTCCAGCGCGGTCTGGCGCCGGGTCTCCAACTCGTCGACCAGTTCCTCGCCCCGGCTCGGCACGTCGAAGATCCGGGCGAGTTCGCGGATCTCCTGGTAGAGGGGGTCGAGCGTCAGCGGGTTGGTGCGGGTGCCGCCGCCGTTGATGCTCATCTCACCGTCGCAGTCCGTCGGCGACAGGTACGTCTGGATCTCCGCCTCGGCGAACCGGCTGCGCTCGGCCACTCCGCCCTGGGCGAAGTGGCGTCCGAACGACGCCGTCACGAAGTCGGGGTCGGTGTCCAGGGTCACCTCGTATGTCGGCGCTTCGTCCGCCAGTCGGGGCACCTCGCCGTTGGCCTGGGCCAGGTTCTCGCGCACGGGGTCGGTCCACGACGCCGTCCCCACCATGCGCTCCTCCAGCCCGAGGGAGAGCAGGATCTCCGTCGACCCCTGGTCGAGGGAGACGACCCGCTGCGGAGCGGCGTCGAACGTGACTTCCTGACCGCAGTTCTCCACGGCCAGGGGATATTTCGTTGCGTTCTCACCGGCGACGGCGGTGTGTTCGGGCACGGGTTCGGAGGCCCCGCAACCAGCCGAGGCCAGCAGCAAACCGACAACACCAAAAGTAGCGAATCGTGTTCGCACCGTAGTTTCCACTGGCCCCGCCCTTTGATCTGGCCCGCCGATCCGGCAAGCCGCTTCTCGCAACGCGGGTTACGTTAGCCTAACCTTCCTAAGTTCATTGTTCGCCATCTGCACCAATCGCCGTGAATGTGACGAACGTCCCGAAGAGGAAGGATCGAACAGAAAAAGAAAGGGTTATTTCCAGTCAAACTCGGGCGCTTACCGCGCGCGGGTGATCTGTTCGACTCGGGCGTGGACGCGTTCCACGTGGTGCTCCGACTCCGGTTTCATCAGGACACCGCGGAGGACACGGGCTCCGTCGGCGTCCGCGACGGTCTTCGGGTGGCGTGCGACGAAGGCCTCGCGATCGGCCGCGCCGGCCTCCGCCGTGATGGGTGCGCGGTTGCGCTCGTGCTCACTGTGCCCTGGCCGAATGTCGTCAGGACGGACCACTCCGGCCACGCCCTCCATATCGACCGAGACGAGCACACGCACCCCCATCACACCTTCCAGGCTCGTACGTACCGGAGCTGGCGCAGGAGACCGGCGCCCCGGCCCAGCGGGCGGAGTTGAACCACCCAAGCACCGCTGAGCAGCGGCGATCTACAATCAGGGAACGGTCGATGGTGCGTCCGTCGGCGATGACCTCGTGGTGGTGGTTGGCGATGGGTGAGCTCGCACAGGTGGTGGAGCACGCCCGTCATGCTGCTCGCGACCTGCGGTGGAGCGAGGCGTACCGGCTCCTCCAGGGCATCGATCCGACCGAACTGTCACCTGACGACTTCGTGCTGTTCGCCGACGCGGCCTGGTGGTGCTGTCGAGTACCGGAGGAGATCGGGCTGCGGCAGCGGGCGTTTCGCGGGTTCGTCAGCTCGGGCCGCCCCTGCGAGGCCGCGTACACGGCGTGGATGCTGTCGGTGCGCTACGGCCTGCACGGCGAGCCGGTGGCGTCATCGGGGTGGTTGCGCCGCGCGCAGCGCCAACTGGAGCACCACCCCGACTGCGTCGAGTTCGGCTACCTGGCGTGCAGCGAGGCGGAGGCCGCGCTGGGCGCCGGGGAGGTCGATCGGGCCGAGGCCCATGCCAGGCGGGCCCTGGTGGCCGGTGAGCGCTTCGGCGCACCCAACCTGGTGGCGCTCGCACTTTCCTGGCAAGGGCTGTGCCATCTGATGCGCGGCGAAGTCGACGACGGTCTGCGGTTGTTGGACGAGGCGATGGCGTCAGTCGTGTCCGGGGAGTTGGACGCGCACTTCACCGGTTGGATCTCGTGTTTCGCGGTGGGCATGTGTATGGGCGTCGCTGACCTGCGCCGCGCCGCGAGCTGGGCGCAGACAGCGTGGAACTGGGCGTCGTCCCTGCCCGAAGCCACGCCCTACCAGGGCCTGTGCCGGGTGCGGCAGGTGGAGGTGATGTGCCTGCGCGGCGAGCTGGCGGAGGCCGCGACCGAAGCGCGGCGTGCCTGCGAGGAGATGCTGCTCTTCGAACCCCACCTGGCGGGCGAGGCGTTCTACGTGACGGGAGAGATCCTGCGCCGCCGTGGTGAGACCTCCGCGGCCGAGCAGGCGTTCGCCCAGGCCCGTGAGCTCGGCCACGACCCACAGCCGGGCCTGGCCATGATCCGGCTCGCGCAGGGGCGCACCGATGCGGCGATGACCGCGCTGCGCGCCGCGCTCGCCGATTCTGGCGGGTTGCCGTTCCGCAGGGCGTCCCTCCTGGCAGCGCAGGTGCAGGTGGCGCTCGACGCCGATCGGACCGATCTCGCGGGTGCCGCCTGTGACGACTTGGACACCGTCGCCGAGGCCGCGTCGAGCGAAGCCGTCTCGGCGCTGGCGGGTGTTACGCGAGCCCGGTTGCGGTTGGCCAGAGGGCACGCCGAGTCCGCGCTGGCCCTGCTCCGTCCCGCGATGGCCACATGGCGGGCGCTCGGGCTGGAATGCGAACTGGCCGAGGCACGACTGCTCACCGGGGTGGCCCTGCGGACTCTCGGTGACGAGGAGGGTTCCGCACTCGAAATCGACGCCGCCCGACGGATGTTCACGCGCCTGGGCGCGCACACCGATCGGCTGACTCCGCGAACAACAGTTGACGGCGCCCGCCCAGGGGACCTGTCCGACCGGGAGTGCGAGGTGTTGCGACTGGTGGCCGCCGGGTACACCAACCGCCGGATCGCCGCCGAGCTCGTCCTCAGCGAGCACACGGTGGCGCGTCACCTCAGCAACATCTACCCCAAGCTCGGGGTGTCATCCCGCACCGCGGCGACCGCCTTCGCGTTCGAGCACGGCCTCGTCCGAAGGGAAGGGCCCGATGGTCCGTTCTGACCATCCGCGCCGCATCGGAAATGGTCAGCTCCGGCGATGCCGGGACCGGTCCGCCACGCGTACCGTCCTGGGATACAGGACCCCGGCACGAGGAGGCGAGCCACATGAACGACCTCGACACCGACCGGTTGCGGGCGTTCCTCCAGCGATACGCAGCCGACCAGGCAGCCACCATGCACGCGGCCACGGTCGTCATCGGCGACCAGCTCGGCCTGTACCGGGCACTGGCCGACGGTGGCCGGCAGACCGCCGACGAACTGGCGGCGGCCACCGACTGCCATCCCCGGCTGGTACGCGAATGGCTCAACGCACAGGCCGCCAGCGCCTACTGCGAACACGACCCGGCTGACGACACCTACCGGCTCACCCCGGAACAGGCCGCCTGCCTGGCCGACCCGGCCAGCCCCGCGTTCGTCGCGGGCGGTGCGATGGTCGCCAGCTCGACCCACAAGGACACCGAACGCGTCCAGAAGGCGTTCACGACCGACGGCGGTATCGGGTGGGACGAGCACCACCCCCATCTGTTCACCGGCACCGAGCGCTTCTTCGGACCGGTCTACCGCGCCAACCTCGTCGACCACTGGATCCCGGCGCTCTCCGGAGTACACGACAAGCTGGTCGCGGGGGCCAGGGTCGCCGATGTCGGCTGCGGACACGGCGCTTCGCTGATGCTTCTCGCCCGGGCCTACCCCGCCTCGACGTTCACCGGGTTCGACTACCACGCACCGTCGATCGACACCGCCCGCGCGCAGGCGTCACAGGCCGGGCTCTCCGACCGGGTGGCGTTCGAGGTCGCCGGTGCCGAAGACTTCACCGGGGAGGGCTTCGACCTGGTCTGTGTGTTCAACGCACTGCACGAGTGGGGTGACCCCGTCACCGCCGCCGGCCACATCCTCGACGCGCTCGCACCCGACGGGACCTGGATGTTCACCGAGCCGCGCACCGACGACCACCCCGTCGAGAGCGTCCGCGGCAGGACGTTCTACTCGGTGTCGACCTTCGTCTGTACTCCCAGCGCGCTCTCCCAGGGCAGCAGCAACGCCCTCGGGGCACAAGCCGGGTTCACCGCGCTCCGACACATCACCGAGGAGGCCGGGTTCACCCGGTTCCGCCAGGCCACCGAAACCCCTAACTTCATGGTCCTCGAGGCCCGACCATAACGCCAATGGTCGACACGGGAACGGGTGATGACGACTACCGTCCACTGGTTCGTGGTGGACATCGCCGTCAACACCGAGGTCGGTTACGAACCCCGACGGCAGCGACCGCAACCACCGCGGGGGCACCTGGACGGTCACGGTCTGGTCAGTGCCTCGCGTCCCGAGAGGCGACGGAGGGCCCACCCCGTGCTGCGGAGGTGCTCCGGCGGGACAGGGCCGCCCCACCGCTGTGCGCCGGAGGTGACGGCGTCGGCCCGGTGCTCATTCTTCGAGGGCGTCCAACAGTTTCCGCAGAACGGTGTCGAACGTGCGCACCTCATCCTCGGTGAGCAGTGCGAGGAGGCGGTTCTCATTCGCGGCGTGGTCGGCGACGGCGGCGTCGACCAGTGCGAGCCCCTCCGGGGTGAGGCCGATGCGGAGGCTTCGGCGGTCCTGCGGAGCGGCGCGCCTGGTGACCAGGCCGCGCGCCTCGAGACGGTCGACGCGCTTGGTCATTCCCGCCCGGGTGATGAGGAGGGTCTCCGCGAGCAGGGAGGGCGAGAGCTCGTGCGGCGCTCCCGTGCGGCGCAGGCTGGCCAGGACGTCGAACTCCCCGCGGTCCAGACCATGGGCGGCGAAGACCGCTTCCACGTGACGGCTGCCAGCGATGTGGAGGCGGGCGAATCGCGCCAGTGTGGCCATCGCGGAGAAGTCGAGGTCTGGTCGCTCCCGCTCCCAGTGGGACACGGCGACGTCGGCGAAGTCGGGGCGGGGGTCGGTTCTGTCGGCCATACGGCGAGTGTACTGCAACCAGTATATAGTGAACTGGTTAACTATATGGAGAAGGTGCCCTATGAAACCCATCGCCGTGCACTCCTGCGCCACCGTGCGAGCCCCCGCCGGATTCGTGTGGGACTTCCTGCGCGTATACGACAACGATCTGGCCTGGCGGTCCGGATTGCAGAAGATGGCCCAGAGCCCGTCGGGCGCGGTACGGAACGGCGCCCGGGTAGAAGAGACCCTCCGCGTGCTGGGTAGGACCGTGGAGAGCTTGGTCGAAGTCCGCGACGTACACGAGGGGCACTCGTTCTCGTGGCGGGTCGTCGAGGGCTCGAACGCCGAGGGCAGCCGCTCGGTGACCCCAACCGACACGAACGCGTGCCGGGTGGACCTTGTCAAGCGGGTGACCCTGAGCGGGGGCGACCGCCTGCTGCGCCCTGTGATCAGTGCCGTGATCAGACGCACCGAACACGGGGACGTGCAACGGGTCAAGCGCCTGCTGGAACAGGCGTGGAAGGACCGCTGAGCGGTCCGGCCAGGAAGGGGCGAGTCTCCGGCGGGGCGGGGTGCTGGCCCCTTTCCCACCCGACCGCACGGTTCTGCGACGGCTCAGGGCGGGTGCACATGCGGGCCAGGAAGAAGGCCGCCAAGCAGATCCGGGGCGGGGAGGCCGAGGAGCTGAGCTCCAAACCCGGAACGGTGCGTAAGAGGCTGCGCGAACGAGGTATGTAGAAATCAGGTCTTCATCTCCTTCTCCAACACCCGCATGATTGCCGCGCCCGAGCACGAGAAGATCCCGCCGTCGGACCCGACCTCCTGCCGACACGAACTCTGACCGCCTGGCGAGGGCCGCGTCTGCTCGCTGGCCTCGCCTCTAGCGGTTCTCTCAGGCTTCTCCGGGAGCGGTTGACCGGCTGCGTGTCAACGGCTGCCTTGCCTCTACTCGGTTTGGTGTCCGCAGCGGCGCACCAGGTCGCGGATGAGGTCGAGGACGGCGGGGTCGTAGGACTCGTCGACATGGTTGACGTTCCACAGCCCCGAGGCTCGCACCTTGGGGCTGACCGCGTGGTACCCGAGCCATGTCCGGCTCGGGGCTTTGAGCGTGCCCGAGGCTCCAGAGAGCAGGGCGATGCAGTTGCGTTCGACGAAGCCCCGGTCACTGTTCCCGTCGGCGCCCGTGGGCACCGGCAGCCAGAGGAACGGCATGCGGCCGACGTATTCGCTGACCCGCCGCTCGGCCTCGGCTTCGTGGCTCGTCCACGCAGGACTCCGGGACGGGGCCAGCCACGCCTCCAAGAGGCCGTCATGGCTGTCGTCGCGGCCGATGAGCGCTGCACCGACATGGCGGCGAAAGATCGACGCCCGGTGGTTTCCGCCGCCAGAGCGGTTACCCCGGTGCTGGGCGAGCCGCTTCCAGAGGGTGGTCCGGCTGGTGGAGGTCAGGGCATGCGTTCCAACTCGGACGACTCGGTGCTTGCCCGAGGGAAGCCGCTCACCCTCCTCGAGGAAGAAGTAGACGCCGTGGCTCGGCCAACCATCGCGGCCGGTGCAATCGCGCAGCAGGCGCGGGCCACCAACCACGCGGGCGAGGTCGTCCAGCAGCGCGTAGAACTCGTCGATGTGGCGTTGTCGCGTGGTACTCACGTCAGCGGCTCCCATGCCAGTCCGGCTGGCTGGCCGCCGGGATTCTGTCGCCAGGACGCGGAGAAGGCCTGGCCCAGTGCCCGCGGCACGCGCGCCTGCGCTCCGCCCTGAACTCCCTCGATGGTGGCCAGCACCACCTGTGCACCCGACACGCGCCAGTCGACACGACGGAACAGCCTCGCGTAATCGCTCGAGGTTGCGAGAAATCCGACGACGGACCGCGCACCGACACGGCAGGCCTCCGCGACGAGGGTTCGTTCGAGTAGTCCCGGCGACCAGTCCGCCAGCTGCAAGCGGCGGTTGTAGTACGCGATGGGCTCATCGGCCCGTACGAGGCCGTATCCACCACTGATGATCAGCACCCGGCCGCTGGCGACCGCCTCGGCTAACGCGGGCTCGGCATGCTTGTAGAAGTGGCCGGTATAGCGCTGCCACGCGGGGAGAAAGCGGCCGTCGTCCGCTCCAGCCTGGGCGAGCACACGGGCTCGGGCCTCGATCAGTTCCCGAGGCCAACCGGCATCACCGCCGTACTCCGCGAGATGGCGCCCTCCTGGGGCCTTGGCCGATGAACAGGCGATGACCAGCAAAGCACTACGGGGATCTAACGGGGGCAGCTCTGTGCTGGATCGATTTGCCGCAGACGGACTCGATCGCACGGAACCCCGCCCCTGAGGAACATCGGGTTCCCCTTTCCTTCGGAAGGTCACCGAATGCCCTGGGCTCACGGACTCCAGCTCGTATCCCGCACGCCGCCACGCCCGCGTATGTGAGCGATCACCGTGCCACCACTGCGGATAGTGGTTGACGGCCGAGGCGGGAAGGCCGCCGACGACCTCGTCCAGCTCGTCCCATGCCACGGTCACCACGTCCCGCGTACTGCCGCGTAGGAACTCGGTGAGCCAGGCATACGTCGCTCGTTGTGCCATGAGTCGCGCTCCTGGTCCGACTGCCGGGTCATGACAATCGTGGATGGAGATCGCCCCCAGGCAGAGCGATTCAGCGCGAACTACACAGAACGGTTACCGGAGTTGGTCGCCACCGCCATCGAGGCCGACGGCTGGCGATGGCCAGCATCGTGAAACGACGAAAGCGCCCTCGCGAGCGCTCCGAAGTGAGGAGTGGACCCTGGGCAAGCCAACTACAACCCTGGGTACCAGGCGGACTCTCTGGAGGAACTCCTCCGCAAGCTGCCCGACGCCTCGACCCCAGCGGCTTCACCGACACCACGAGCCAGGAGGAAGACCGCCAAGCATATCCGGGGCGAGGAGGCAGAGAAGCTGGTCGCCGCCTACCGGGACGGCGCGACAATCTACGACCTGGCCGAGCGCTTCGGGGTTACCCGCCAGACGGTGAGCAACATCCTCAAGCGCCACGGTGTGCAGACCCGGTGGAACCGCCTCACCGATGAGCAGGTGGACGAGGCGGCGCGGCTACACGAACAGGGATGGCCACTGGCGGAGATCGCGCGGAAGCTTGGGACCCACTCGACCACAGTGCGAAATCACCTACTCTGCTGAGTTTTTCTTCAGTTCTGTCAGGTTGAAGGGTGGATCTTCAGCCCGGTGTGGGCCAGGAAGGACCACTGGAACTGCTCACGCGCTGTCTCGACACAGCGCTCGGGAACAACACCAGGATCCTTTACCACGTCCATACTGAAGACGGAGGCGCCCAGGTCAACACGACCCAAGGGCACTTCGCAAGTCCAGGAACGAAGAGGTGCCCACGTGACGGCAATCGGGAAGCGCGACATCGACGGCAACGAGTTGTGGTGGCTCAGTGAGGGACACGGGGCGCACCCACGAGAGCCGCAGGACGGCGAGGCCGTGGCTGCGTCTCTAGCTGGGCGCTTCCGGTTCGTTGAAGAGTCGGAAACGAAGGCCGGACTTCGAAGGCCGCAACTCGGGGCGCTGCATGCAATCTTGGCCTACCGCTCCACAGAGGAACGCGAACCCATCACGGTGGTGATGCCGACCGGTACAGGTAAGACGGAAACAATGCTCGCGGCTTACTGCCACTCGCCAGCTCTGACACTGACGGTGGTGCCATCCGATGCACTCCGAACCCAGATCGCGGAGAAGTTCGTAACGCTCGGAGTACTACCGCTCGTCAACGCCGTAGACGGCGATTTCCTTTGCCCTCCCGTCCTCGTGCTAAAAAGTGGCCTCCAAACGGTCGACCAGGTTCAGCACCTTCTCGCGCGCTCGAGCGTCGTCGTGGCCACGGCCCAAGCTCTGAACGCGTGCTCGACTGAGGCACGCTCCTACCTCGCTGAGTCCTGTCGGCGCTTGTTTGTCGATGAGGCGCACCACCTGGGCGCCCGAACCTGGCGCGAAGTAGTCGATCTGTTCACTGAGAAGGAAGTTGTTCAGTTCACTGCCACTCCGTACCGCGAGGACGGTCGGCACCTCGGCGGCCGCATCGCATACGCCTACCCGCTCCGGCTGGCACAGGTTCACGGCTATTTCGCTCGAATCAACTACCACTCCGTGATCGACCTCGCCGACCCTGACCATGCCGTAGCTTCCGCGGCGATCGAGCAGCTCCGCGCGGACAGGGACTCTGGACTCGATCATCTCCTCATGGCGCGGGTGCGTTCCGTGGAACGGGCCAAGGAGATCATCAAGGTGTACGAGGAGCTCGGCTCCGACTTCGCTCCTGTCCGCATCGACACGGGAATGGCGGAGTCGACTCGGCGCAAGCACCGAGACAAACTCTTCAGCCGCGAGAGTCGCATCGTCGTGTGCGTCAACATGCTCGGAGAAGGCTTCGATCTGCCGTCGCTCAAGATCGCAGCCATCCACGATCCACAAAAGAGTCTTGCCGTCACCTTGCAGTTCGTTGGACGCTTCACTCGAGCTGGTAGCGACTCACTCGGAGACGCCTCCGCGTTTGTCCCACTACAAGTCGCAGGAGTCGACGATCGGCTACGCAAGCTCTACGGCGAAGATGCCGATTGGAACGAGGTCATTCGCGACCTTACTGAGCACGGGGTTAGCGACGAGAAAGATCGCACTGAATTCGAGTTGGCCTTCGGGTCGCTTCCTCACGAAGTCGCGATGCGCAGCATTCGCCCAAAGATGAGCACGGTCACCTACCAATCCACACAGCCGCTCACCTGGAACCCGGAGAGCATCTACGACCTGTTCGAGGACAGGCTGCTGACCACTCAGCTCGGCATCAACAACAGGGACAAGGTCGTGTGGTGGGTCTCACGAGAGGCGATACCCGTCAGGTGGGGAGACTTCGCTAGCTTTAACGAACTCGTCCACCACCTTCACATCGTTTATGTCGACGATACTGCTGGATTCCTCTACATCAACAGCACAAATAACGAATCGATGCATGAGACCATCGCGAAAGCTGTAGGCGGCAACGATGTCGCGCTGATCGAGGGAGAGACAGTCTACCGGATACTCTCCAAGGTCAAGCGCAGGATACCGACCAACGTCGGTCTCCTCGACTCTGTCAGCCGCAATCGCCGTTTCTCTCTGCACGTCGGCCAGGACGTACTTCATGCATGGCGTGGAGAGGGCGGTACGAAGATGAAGACGAACATCTTCGCTCATGGTTTCTCAGAGAGTCGCGCAGTGAGCTTTGGTGCATCACGCAAGGGGCGTGTCTGGAGTCATGAACAAGCTCGTGACATTCACGACTGGGTCCGTTGGGCGAACCAGGTCGGACCGACCATTACGGATACTTCCATCTCGCTTGAGTCCGTCATGTCGGGCTTCCTGCTTCCCGAGCCCGCGCGGCAGCGGCCTCCATACGTTCCCTTGTCAATCGAGTGGCCGCATCAGCTCACCGCAACGCTCAGCGATCGACGGAAGGTGAATTACAACGAACAAGCATTCTCGCTGCTCGATACTGAATTCTCCCTCACCAATCACACTCCTGACCAGCCCTTGCGGTTCGAGCTCAGGACACCATCTTGGGAACTCGAGTTTGAATTCAAGTTCCACGAAGATGAGCCGCCGACGATCCGCCCCGTGGGCAACGATGGGGAGATCATTACCGCTTCCGGGGCGGGTAGCCTTGCCGCATTTCTTACCGCCCACGGGCTGCTGGTGACGTTCGAGGACGAGGTGGTCATGGTGGAGCAGGGATTCCTGTTGAAACCAGATCGAGAACGGCGCCTCTTCCCCATCGAGGACATCGAGACGATCAACTGGTCCGGCATCAACTTGAAGCGGGAGTCCCAGGGGATCGAGCGTGACCCGGCAACGATCCAACATCGCGCCATCCAAGCTCTGTCAGCCGAAGAGGAGTGGGAGGTCGTGCTCGACGACGACGGCCCTGGTGAGCTGGCCGACATTGTACTCCTGAGGCGAACAGATGATGCGCTGGAGGTCTTGCTCGCTCACTGCAAGTACTCGACGGACGATAGGCCGGGTGCACGGATCAAGGACCTCTACGACGTGTGCGGTCAATCGATGAAGATGAACCGGGCGAAGTCGATGCCGGAGTTGCTCACGAAACGACTCCTCCGGCGCGAGCAAGAGCGTCAAGCTGACGGAAGAAGTGGCCTCATCACCGGAGACATTAGAAGCCTGGCAACCATCGTTAGTGAGGCACGCTACCGTGCTCTTCACGTCACCGTTGCGATCGTGCAGCCTGGTATGTCGAAGTCTGGTGCGAGCGAGGACATGAGGGCTCTCCTTGGAGCAACTGATCGCTTCCTTGCGGAAACACACAGGGTGAAGTTGCGTGTCATCGCGAGCCCATGATGTCGATAGCTCTTGGCCGGACCGAGCCCTGCCTGCAAAATCAGGCCGTGATCGACGCCCGGTAATTTCTTCCACTGGAGCGGTTGCCCCGGTACTGCGCGAACCGCTTCCATAGGAGGGATTCGGCGTGACGGTTACCCTAACCAGTCGGTACCGCCCTCGTGACCGACTGCCGACGGTGGCAGCATATGGAACACGAAAGCGCCCCCGCGTGTGCTTCCAGGTGCGGAGTACTGTAAGTGTTGACAGGAAGGCCACTTAGTCTCACCTGATCGAGCGGTACAGCGCCATACTCGAACAACAGCCATCGACATCTCTCGAACCGACACGGCGCTACAAACACCTCATACATCTAGACATCAGGCTCAGATCCCGGACTGCGATATAATTGAGCTACCCATGTTTGACAATCGCCAGACGGCCACCCTCATAATACTCGCCCTCTCCACAGCCCTATTAATCATCTACTCTCTGACAACAAAAGGAGACGTGCATAAGTCGTTCGCGAGCACCATCAAGAAAATCCTAGACTTCAAGCTCCTCCCAATATTCGCCCTATACGGCATCTGGATAATTGCGATCCACTGGCTCGCTTGGAAGATAGGACTCTGGGAAACAAGCCTTGTAGGCCAGTCTTTGTTCTGGTCGGGTGCAGCGATCTCTCTGCTGTTTTCATCTACGGACGCCAGCAAGAAAGCCAAGTTTTTTCGCGACAAGGTTGTAGACACCATAAAGCTTGGTGTGCTCTTTGAATTCTTCATCAACATCAAACCGCTCAGCCTTTGGCTTGAACTGATCTTGCAACCGATCATCGCCCTGCTCGTCCTTAGGCAGGTCTCCACGGAACGAACCGGCGAGCGCACCTTCGCCCATGTGTTTCTGGGCCTCATCGGGCTAGGTTTGACCGTCTACACGATCCATTGGGCTGCAACGAGTTGGGATCAGATCGACAAGGTCCTTGAGTTCCAGAAACTTCTCATGCCGGTCTGGCTGACCATGGGCGCACTGCCATTTATCTACGCGATCGCTGTCATTGGTGGATACCAGACCATTTTTGGACTTATGAAGAAACGGAGCAAAGGGAAGATCGCACCGGCACCGCTGCGAGCCAAGCTTGGAGTGATGTACGCACTCCGAGGCAACCTGCGACAGATACACACATTTCAAGGGCGCGCCGCATACCATGGAGGTCGAGTAAAGAAGTTCCGCGACGGCGTTGAAGCCGTTCGGAATCTCCTAGACGAACAAAATGAGCGAACAAAGCGAGAGCAAGAAAACCACGATCGCCTCAAAGAATATGCTGGCGTGGAAGGCGTGGACGAAAACGGCCAAAGACTCGATAGGCGTGAATTTGCAGAAACGAAGAATTTTCTCATCAAATTGTCTTCTTGTCAGATGGGATGGTACAGAAACCGCGGAGGCCGCTACCGCCCCGAACTCCTGAACATGTTAACTGAAGGAACAATCTTCGACCGGCACAACCTCCCAAAGAATCATGGGGTCATCATGGAAGTTCACCCCGATGGACAGGCATGGTATGCCTATCGGCGGACAATCACAGGGTGGGTACTCGGCATAGGAGCGAAAGACAAGCCATCAGACGAGTGGTTCTATGAAGGATCGGATCCGCCCACAACATTCCCTGAGCCAGGGAATGGATGGGGTAAACATGCCCACGACAGGACGGCAAACTGGGGATAAATGGTCATAAGCCAGCCATGAGCTGGACCACTACCAACCCACTTCATCGAATACCATATCTATATATTCACGAGAGCGAGAATTAGATGACAACACCAGGGGCGACAAGCACAGTAACCAAGGTACTCTGGAATGAGGTATCTGATTCACAGTTCGAGGAGCTTCTCTATAGCCTTCTCGAAGCTATGGGAGCAAACAGACTAGTCTGGCGATCTGGCACCAACTCTGGCATCAATGCAGCCGATGGAGGCAGAGACCTTGAAGCTACATTCAATCAACCAACTCCAGACGGAGAGCTCGAACAGCAAAAATGGTGGATTGAGTGCAAGAGGCGCTCATCAACCCTCGAAAAGAGCGCCGTACAGAACGCAGTAAACGATGCGCTGGCGAGTGACATAGATGTTCTTGTCGTCGCAACAAGCAGTCGATTCAGCAATCCAACGAGAGATTGGGTTGATTCACGTGTTCGCGATCGACAAGGTTTCAAAGTAAGACTCTGGGATCGAGACAAGATCGAATCCTTGGTTCGCAAATATCCAGAGATCGCCGCAAGAATATTGCCTACAAACCTACCAGATAGCGACCGATTGCGGCTGCTCACGAAGCGATTTTCGGAACTCGGTGAGGAACCCACAGTTCGCGATGCCGACTACTTTTGGAGCAAGCGCGATTGGCTGAAAGAGCAGGATGACACTCTCTTCTTTGAGGCGATCGGAACCTTTCTCTACTTTGAGGGAATTCCACTTCCCAGAAAACGCCCTTGGTGGAGCCTAATCGACGAGGGGAACGCCGCCCAGGCAACACAATACGCTCTTGTCGTCATGCCGTGCATACTGCCAAATGAGAAAGCACCTCGGCCAACTGAAAACATGAGGGCTGTCGCAGCTGTCTCCCGTATACTCCTTGGTGCCCTCCGGGTCTTGCCCCCTGAAGCCGCAGTCCCCCTAGTATGCTCACCCTGGAATTTTATTAAAAGCGATGCTGTAGATCTAGAAGTAATTCGGGAGCACAGTCAAAACATCCTTCCGGCCATCCTTGCATTTATGAGATCTGAACTAGTCGACCCCTGCTCGACCGACTGCCTACGCGTAACAGGAGACCCAGTCCACGAGCCATATAGCCTAACACCAGAAGATTTCTGGCCATTAATTCACAAGGGAGAACTTAGATCTAATTCAGATGCAATCATAATCGAATTCACAGAAAGCCCTTGCACGATAGGATTTAATATGGGAAACGGGTGTCCCCTCGTAGTCTCAAACGAGGTAAATCAGGAGAATCTTGTTGCACAGGTCAGCATGACACTCAAGTTTCGATCAAAACACCCAGACCAAACCGTCAAAAAAGATAAACTCAAGCATCTACTTGCCCAGAAGAGTGGATCGACTGCAACCATGGTTTACAACCATGGCATGGAATATAAGAAAATCGACACAAGTAGAGATGATTCTTCTTGAAGAACGCTCGCCCTCCTTTGAGAGCGAGCGCCATACCTTATCCAGCGTAAAGAACTACACAGCCTCGCCCTTCACATCCCCCAAGAACGCCCCCCACTCCAGCACCGGAAACACCAGGTGACTGAGCTGTCGGTTCTGACTATCCCGCACCAGCGCCGTTCGGGGAGTCTCCGCTACTTCCACGCAGTGGCCACCATCCGCGTTGCTGTAGCTCGAGGTGTGCCACTGAATGTTGTCCATTGATCTCGCCTCGCACATTCTTCAAGTACTCCGTTGTCTGCCCCGGGGAGAGGGCAACGCCCTGCAAACTGCCGAACTTGAGGGACAGCCGCTCGACAGCTTCCGGCTCAGTGATGAGGTTGCCGGAGATCACACCCTCGATGTAGGCCACCTCTTGCCTGTCGGGCAACGAGAGGATGGTGAAGGGGCCGTCCATGCCAGGGTGTTCGTCGAAGCGGACAGTACCAGGGATGACCTGGAGCTGTACTCGCCCGGATCCGGTGAGCTCGAGTAGCCGGTCGACCTGGGCATGCAGGATGTCAGGGGTATGAACCAGGCAGCTCAGCACCGACTCGGTGATGATCGTCCAGATGACCGGCCGATCGCTTTCCGTGAGTAGCTCTTGGTGCCGCATGCGCTGTTCGACCAAGCGGTCAATACGGTCTTCGGTCTCCATCGGGTTGCTGGAGCGGCAGAAAGCGCGGACGTACTCCTCAGCCTGGAGCGGCCCTGGTACGAGCATGGGGTGGTAGTCCCGCATCATCAGGGCGTGGGGCAGGGCCTCCATGAAGCTCCCGGCGTACTCCGGGTAGGCCGCTTGCTGTACGTCCTTCCACAGGCCCATCAGGTGGCCACCGGACTCGAGTGCCTCGTCGGCTTTCCTGGCGAAGCGCTGCGTCGGCGTGCGCTCCGCTCTCTCGATGTGCCCAACCAGCGCACCCGACACATTGATCGCCTTGGCCAACTGGCTTTGTGACATACCGGCCAAATTGCGCAAGCGAGCCAATTCTCGCCCGAAGCGCCGTATAGCGGGGTTTTCCGCCGGGGGTTTTCGTGCCATGACTGGCAGTTAACTACACAGCCACAACCAAAGACAACCCCGCTTTACCCCTTGTGGCCAATCGCCGTGTAGTCATACCCCTTTCACCTGGGGCGATGGAAAGGTCGGGGTGTGGCAAGCCCACTACAAAGCCCCTACTTTCCTCCTTAGAGGTGATTAATGAACCGGCCAAAAGGTCCAATCGCCCTTCGCCGCCTCAGCAACCTCCTGTGCCAGCAGGGCATCCACCCGATAACCGACCGCGAAGGCACCACCCTGGTGTTTCTGCACATCGGCTGTGTGAGCGTCTCGGCCACGAACGAGCACTACGTGGTGGAGCACCTCGACAACGACGCCAACCAGCTCCGCGTCATCCACTGCCCCCTCAGCAACATCCGCGAAGCCGTCCGACTGGTGCTCGCCTACCGCCACCGGCCTCACGCACACGACGAGGCTGACGCTCGCCCCTGCCTGCACCTGGTGAAGGGGCGGCGCCCGTGATCACCGACGAGGCCGGACCACTGGCCTACGGCTATGTGCGCGTCACCGGCCCAGCCGACCGCGAGAGGCTGATGCGCTTTCGCAGCCAGATGAGCGCCTACGCCCAAGAGCGGGGCTTCACCCTCGGGGACGTCTTCGTGGATCTGTCCACCTCGCGCGAATCCGGCTTCGGACGCCTGGTGGCACGGCTCAAGCAAGGCGACGCGACCGAGGTGCTGGTGCCCGCCCTGGAGCACTTCACCCGCTTCCCGAGCCTGCAAGCAGGTGTGGTGACGCAGATCGAAGCGCTCGGCGTCACGGTGTGGGAGGTGGGGCGCTGATGCTCGCCTCCTTGACCTTAGTGGCGTTGCCAAACGCGCCGTCCTTCGCCCGCGAGTTCACCCGCCACGCGCTCGCGCACCTGCCGTTCCGCGACGTGGTGGACAGCGCCGAACTCCTGGCTTCCGAGCTGGTGACCAATCCCGTCGAGGCCGAGGGCCTCACCATGACGACCCCGGTGTCGGCCATCTCCCGGCGCCACTTCATCCGCCTCACACTTCGCGTCCAGGGCGGCAAGCTCTACCTCGACGTCTGGGACGCCGGAGACGGCACCCCCACAAGACAGCCCGTCAATGAGGCCGCCGAGAACGGCCGCGGGCTGCTCCTGGTGGAGATGCTCAGCCAACGATGGGGCGTCACCCCTTCACCCCGTGACGGCAAGACCGTGTGGTGCGTACTCGCCCGCAACTCCGTAAGGCCGACGCAGGATCGACCAGGAGAGGCGCCCCCTCCCAGACCTTCCATGACGTACCGGCCACGACCAGTGCCGACCAGCACGCTCCGCACCGTGTTTCGCCCGCCCGCGCCTCTCGGCTCGGAAGACATGTGGCGGCTACTTGTAGGGCTGACGCGGCTGTGATCGACCGGCTCCCGCCCTCCAGGGCGCCGACACGGAACGAACGGGACAAAAGTTGATGGACTTGCCCCGGAACGGCGACAGCGCTCCCTCCGGTGGCGGAGAGAGCGCCGTGTGGATCTCTGTGGACGCGCTTCTCGACTCCCCTGACCTGGTCAAGGGTTCCAGCAAGCCGTCCAGGGTGGGCGCGAAGGGACTCGAACCCCTGGCCTATTGCTTGTAAGGCAATTGCTCTAACCAACTGAGCTACGCGCCCCGTTTGTGCGTCGCGAGTGATCATACCGCTTTGTGGTGGTACTCGCGCCTGATTTATCCAGCCAGGCGGCGTGCCTGGTCGATGTACTCCTTGACGTCCCTGGGCTGACCGGCCGGGGTGTGGACGGTCCAGCGGACGGTGCCTTCGGCGTCGATGAGGAAACTGCCCCGGCGGGCGACGCCGCGCTGGTCGTCGAAGACCCCGTAGGCCCGGGCGGTGGCGCCGTGGGGCCAGAAGTCGGACAGCAGCGCGAAGGGAAAGCCCTCCCGGTCGGACCAGGTGCGCAGGGCGAAGGTTGAGTCGACGGACACCGCCAGGACCGTGACGCCCAGGGCCTTGAGTTCGGCGTGGTGCTCGCGCAGGTCGGCGAGTTCGCCGGAGCACACGCCGGAGAAGGCCAGCGGGTAGAAGACCACGAGCACGGGGCCGCCCCGCAGGGAGCTCAGGACGATGTCCTGGCCGTACTGGTCCTGGAGTGTGATCTCGGGCGCACGGCTGCCCACGGTGGCGGTGTCGGTCATGCTCACGTTCGTGTTCGTCGGCTGCACAGGCCGGAGTCGGCGCCCGCCGGTCAGCGGGCGCCCTTCAGCGCCGCGCGCCCTTTCTGGCTGGGGCGCGCGGCACCGGACGTCTCACCCGGTGAGGGTGCTGTCCGTCACCGCTTGGGAACGACCAGGCGGGTGCCCGACCAGTCCGCGCCGATGCTCACCGCGCTGGTCTGGGAAAGGCCCGATGTGTTGGCCGCCTCGGCGACGTCGTTCGGGGACACGTGCAGATCACGGCCGGCCTTCGGGGTCAGGACCAGGATGGTCCCCCCGTCGGCGATGGTCGTCACCGTGTCCATCAGAGCGTCGGTGAGGTCGCCTTCTTCGTCGGACCGCCACCACAGCAGTGCCGCGTCGACGTCGCCGTCGTACTCCTCGTCGACCAGCGCCTCGCCCGTGAGTTCGGCGATAGATGCGCGCAGCCCCTCGTCGACGTCGTCGTCGAAGCCGAATTCCTGCACCACCTGACCCGGCTTGAATCCGAGTCGGTCAGCCAAGCCGCGTTCGCTTTGTGCCTGGCCCGCGGTCGCGCTCACGAAAGTTCTCCTCCACAGATGGTTTTTCTCAATCTTGCCTGCACGAAGCAGTTGTCACAACGATGCCGGGCTTTTTCGTCGCCCGTCACGTGGGTCCGTAACCATCGCTGATGGCCTAGTTCACACGCTAGTGGCATCTCCCGTCAACGCGCGGCCGAACCCGGCACGCGTCGAATCCGCGTCATCCGGACCCTAGGAAGGACAACCGCACCTGTCGGTCCGGGTTGTCCACGTTCAGGTCCACGACCGCGATGGACTGCCATGTCCCCAGTTCGAGTCTGCCGGACAGAACGGGCACCGTGGTCTGTGGCGCGACGAACGCCGGCATGACGTGCGAACGCCCGTGCCCCTGGGACCCGTGTTTGTGGCGCCACCGGTCGTCGGCCGGTAGCAGGTCGTCGAGGGAGGCGAGGAGGTCGTCGTCGGACCCCGCTCCCAGCTCGATGATGGCCACACCCGCGGTCGCGTGCGGGACGAAGACGTTGAGTAGGCCGTCGCCGCCGCTCTGGGCGACGAAGTCGCCGCACTGCGCGGTGATGTCGGTGATGCTCTCCGATCCGCCGGTGTGCAGCTCAAGGATCTGTGTCCGCATAGCGACACCTTCGCGCAGCCGGGCCCGCGGTGCAACCATCCCCGGTCAGCTTAGGGATGGTCGGGGGCGCCGTGGAGCGACCATACTCGTCGTCGGTGTATGTGAAACTGGTGGAAAGAAGGGAAAAGGGTGACTGTCTCGTTACGTCTGGGGCCGGTGCTCCGACATGTGGGACCCACTACGGCGACGGTGTGGGTGGAGACTGACGCGCCCTGTGACGTCCGGGTCCGTGTGAACGGCGTGGCGGTCGCGGCCGCCCAGACCTTCACCGTCCACGGACACC
Source organism: Nocardiopsis valliformis DSM 45023 (assembly GCF_000340985.1). NCBI lineage: Bacteria > Bacillati > Actinomycetota > Actinomycetes > Streptosporangiales > Nocardiopsidaceae > Nocardiopsis > Nocardiopsis valliformis. The sequence continues at coordinate 1,624 of NZ_ANAZ01000011.1, read as the reverse complement.
ACTACGCCGTGTGCGAAATCGAGGGTCTGGCCCCCGGTTCGGTCCTTCCCTACGAGGTTTTTCTCGCTGAGGACCGGGTCTGGCCCGAACCCGACAGCCCGCTGCCGCCGAGCGTCCTGCGCACTCTGGCCCCGGATGCGCCCGCGCGCCTGCTGTACGGCTCCTGCCACACCCCCACCGGCGACACACCCGAGGGCCTGGTGCGCTACGGTCCCGACATGCTCCGTGCCACCGCGCGCCGGCTGGCCCGGGAGGGTCTGGGTGCCGTGGACGGCGAGGCACGGGAGAACTTGGCGCTGTTGCTGATCGGCGACCAGGTCTACGCCGACGAGCTCCAAGAGCCCATGCGCGCCTTCCTCCGGCAAGCACGGCTGAAGCAGGTGCGCGGCGAGGATCCCGGTGACGACGCGCCCGAGGACGAGGTCGTGCGCTACGACGAGTACGCCGAGCTCTACCGGCAAGCCTGGTCCGACCCCCAGGTGCGGTGGCTGCTGTCGACCGTCCCCACTCTGATGGTCTTCGACGACCACGACATCCGCGACGACTGGAACACCTCGGCCGCCTGGCGGCGCTCCATGGACGGCCACCCGTGGTGGCGGACCCGGGTGACCAGTGGGCTCGGCGCGTACTGGGTGTACCAGCACGTGGGAAACCTCTCCCCCGACGCGCGCGACAAGGACCCGCTGTGGGCCGTGGTGCGCGACCACCGGGAGCGCGGTACCGATGCCGGGGACACCCTGGACTCCTTCGCCTGGCGGGCGCACGACGAGCCCGCCTCCTACCGGTGGAGCCACCGCCACGACATCGGCGGTGTGCGCGTCCTGGTGGCCGACACCCGCTGCGGGCGGGCCCTGGGCGAGGGAGACCCCCACGACGGCTCCAGGTCCATCCTGGGGCCCGAGGGGCACGACTGGCTCGACCAGCACCTCACCGGCGGCCCCGAGCACCTCGTGGTGGCCTCCACGGTCCCGATCCTGCTGCCGCCCTCCGTGCACCACCTGGAGGCCTGGAACGAGGCGGTCTGCGGCGGCGCCTGGGGGTCGGCGGCGCGCGGCCCCGCGGAGAAGCTGCGCCAGGCCCTGGACCTGGAGCACTGGGGCGCCTTCCAGTACTCCTTCCACCGGCTCGCCGACGCCGTGCTGGAAGTGGCCCGCGGCGGGCGCGGCCCGGCCCCCGCCACCATCCTCCTGCTCAGCGGGGACGTCCACTTCTCCTACCTGGCGCGCGCACGCGCACGCACGAGCCAGACGACCTCCCGGGTGGCCCAGCTGGTCTCCTCCGCGCTGTGCAACCAGCTCCCGCCGAACTTCCGGCGCGCGGCCGCGCTGTCCGCGAGCTGGCCCTTCCACCTGGCCGGGAAGATCATGACCCGACTGGCCGGGGTGCGCCGCAGCCCGCTGTCCTGGCTGCTGGCCGAGCGCCCCTACTTCGGCAACACCATCGGTGAGGTGGCCTTCAACGGCCACGAGGCCGAGGCACGCTGGTACCACTGCCCCCAGGGCGGTGGCGAAGCGCTCCCCGAGATCCGGCGGCGTGTCCGGGTCTGATTCGCACGGGGCGGACTTGGGCCCCTCCTAAAGATGATCTTGCTACCAGGAGCAAGTTCGGCGCCGAACTTGCTCCT